>JBKBMR010000120.1:0-5337 GCA_046295755.1 Methylohalobius sp. | reverse complement strand
GAAAATACACCAACGGTTCCTCGTAGGCAAGACCGCTCAAGGGCAGGGATTGACCCATCAAGGCCAGCATGGTTTCAAGCGCTTTTTGCGGTTCTACTTCCCGGCACAGGGTCAATTCCAACTCCGGACGGGGCAGGACCTTGAGGGAGACTTCTAGGATCACCCCCAGCGTGCCCAAGGAGCCTGCAAGCAACCGGCTCAAGTCGAAACCGGCCACGTTCTTTATCACCTTGCCGCCAAGCGACAAGACTTCGCCGCGGCCAGTCAACAGCTTGACCCCCAGAATAAAATCGCGCACCGCCCCGGCAAACGGCCTCCTGGGGCCAGACAGCCCGGCGGCCACCGCCCCGCCTATGGTCGCTTCGCCGAAATGAGGAGGCTCGAATGGGAGCATCTGGCCTTCGGCATCGAGCGCTTGTTCCAACTCTGAAAGCTTCGTACCGGCGCGCACCGTGATGACCAACTCCTGCGGCGCATATTCGATGATCCCGCGGTGTCCGGCCAGCGAAAGCCGCTCGCCCTGAGGTAGTCGACCGTAGAAATCCTTGCTTCCGCCGCCGACGATGCACAGAGGCCGCCGCTCGGCGATGGCCGCTTTTACCCGTTCTACCAGTTCTTCGGTCAAATCCATAAGTCAAAAACGCTCCAACTCCGGGTGGGAAAGCTGCCCGCGATGCACGTGCGCCCTACCAAGTTCCACGCAGCGCGCTAAAGTCGGAATGGCTTTGCCGGGGTTGAGCAAACCCATGGGATCAAAAGCGCGTTTGACGGCGTGGAATTGGGAAAGCTCTTTAAGGGAAAACTGATAGCACATGCCGCCTAGCTTTTCGACTCCTACCCCGTGCTCGCCGGTGATCGTGCCACCGACCTTGACGCACAAAGCCAAAATCTCATCGCCTAAACGTTCCACCCGCTCAAGCTCCCCAGGAACCTCGGCGTCATACATGATCAAGGGATGGAGGTTGCCGTCGCCGGCGTGGAATACGTTGGCCACTTTAAGACCGTACTTTTGGCTTAACTTAGCGATGGCGGTCAAAACTTCCGCCAGGCGATGGCGCGGGATGGTGCCGTCCATGCAGTAATAATCGGGAGTGATCCGGCCGACCGCCGGAAAAGCCGCCTTGCGCCCGGCCCAGAAGCGCTGGCGTTCGGCCTCATCGCGCGCAATCCGAACCTCGAACGCCCCGCTTTCCTTAAGCACCTTTTGGGCCAAGGCCAGTTCCTCTTCTACCTGGGCAGCAAAACCGTCTACCTCGCACAGCAAAATTGCCTCAGCGCCAAGCGGATAGCCGGGGTGGATAAACTCCTCCACCACTTCAATCGTGGTCCGGTCCATCAGCTCCAGCCCTGCCGGAATCAGTCCGGCGCGAATCACCGCCCCCACCGCTTCGGCAGCTGCTGCGACAGAATCGAACGCCGCCAGAACCATCCGAGCGCTCTCAGGTAAGGGTAAAAGGCGCACCGTCACCTCGGTGATGACTCCTAAAAGCCCTTCCGAGCCGTGCATAAGCGCCAAGATGTCCAATCCTGGCCCGTCTAGGCCATCACTGCCGACTTTTACCTCTTCGCCAGCCATGGTTAAAAAACCAAGCCCCAAGACGTTGTTTACCGTCAAGCCGTACTTCAGGCAATGCACCCCCCCGGCGTTTTCGGCGACGTTGCCGCCTATGGTGCAGGCGATCTGCGAGGAGGGATCGGGAGCATAATACAAGCCATAAGGCCTGGCCGCCTGGCTGATCGCCAGGTTGCACACCCCGGGCTGGACGCGGGCAAAGCGGTTTTTAGGGTCCAAAGCTAAGATCCGATTCAAGCGCGTCAGGCATAATAGTACGCCGTTCTCTAGTGGCAGAGCGCCTGCGGAAAGCCCGGTTCCAGCTCCCCTGGCCACCACCGGCACGTCGTGGGCACAGCACCAGGCGAGCACCGCCTGGACTTGCTGAACCGTCTGTGGCAACACCACCACCTGCGGTCGGCAACGGTAGGCGGAGAGACCATCGCACTCGTAAGCTTTAAGTTCTTCCAGCTCGGTCAATACCGCCTCGCTTGGCAACAGGCGGCACAAAGCGCGGATCAAGGCTCGGCTCGACACGGCTTCTCCCTACGCAAAAACCAGCGAAACAACAGGAAGCCTGAAGCAAACCCACCCAAATGTCCCCACCAGGCGATATTTGCGTAAGGTTCCTGCGTCGCCATGGCAGTGGTAGCCTGATAAGCCTGGAAGATTACCCAAAGTCCCAAAAAAAAGATCGCCGGCACCGGGATGAACAAAGGCAAAGGGAAAATCCACACGATAACTTTGGCGTACGGAAACAGGTAAAAATACGCCGCCAAAACGCCGGCGATCGCGCCCGAAGCACCCACCGCCGGAGTAACAGCCGCCTGATTGATGGCCACATGAACCAAGTTAGCCAGTACGCCGCAGACGAGAAAGAAACCCAAAAACCGCCACGGCCCCATCCGATCCTCGACGTTGTCGCCGAAGATCCAAAGCAGCCAGAGGTTGAACACAAGATGCAACCAACTGCCGTGGAGAAACAGGTTGGTCAAAAAAGGAAAATAGTCGTGGGTATTCAAACCCACCGCTAGTGCCCATTCTGGATAAGCATAGCGGGCTGGGATCAGGCCATAGAGAAAAAAGATTCCGGTACGCACTTCCTGCGGCAAAACCCAGGTGCACAGGAATACGGTAACATTCACCCCCATCAAGGTCCAGGTCATCCAAGGCGTAAAGCGGCGTGGGGCGGTATCCTGAAGCGGAATCATTCGTCTTTTTCTACCTCGGTCCGACCACGCAAGTCTAACAAGCTGTCGAGCGCTCCCAATAAGGCCAAGCCGACGATGGCATACTGCGGCATCAATACCAAAAGGCTATACACGGGGACTAGCCAAAAACCGCTCAAGTTTCTTAAAGAGACGACCGCGTGCAATACTGAAAGCCCCCCAAACAGATAAATCGCCATGGAGGCAAGCAATAAATCCGCAAGCAAAATTTTGCTCCAATAACCTGCCAGCCATACTATCCCCACTAACCCTGGCAGCAGCCAGCGCGGCAATCTAAGCTGGCAGAATTCAGCGTGGAAACCGCCGGGATAGTAGAGAATCGCTTGCCACCAACGGGCCAGGATCAGCGCAACGCTGGAACCGGCACCGTATGCCATGGCCACCAGGCCATTCATCAGGCGCAAAGTCCCTTCATAGTCAAATCCCTCTACAGTCGCTCCGGGGACGTTGGCAATGGCTCGTTCGATCCAGGCCCTCCAGAAGCCTATCACATCTCCGGAGGTTAAAGCGTGCATCGCTGCTACGTAAGCCAGCATCAGCACACCGATCACAGTCAAGCTCACCCCTTGAGAGAAGGTGTGGCGCAACACCACAGCGCCTATCCAAACCGGGGGCCACAACGCAAATACCAGTGGAAACGAAAACCCCGGCCGTGGAGGCAGAAGCAGAAATATTCCCCCGACGATGAGGCTGGAAGCGAGCATCGTCAATAAGCCCTCGAAGCCGCCACGGCGTAGGGTCACCAGCCCCACCGCCGCCGCGCTGAGCAAGATCAGAGGCAGGAAAAACACCCCTAAAAGACCAACCCCCCCTGCCACTAAAATCGCTCGTCCGCGGCTGGCCATGATGAACGCTGCGATTTCCCGCACCAAACCTCCTTTAAGCTTTCCTACCTGCCAGTATAAAACAAAACCCCAACCAGGCTGGCACCTGATTGGGGTTTTTAGCAGCCTTTTGAATTTTTATTTGCTGATTGCAGAATCAGGCAGCGCAAACACGCTCAACACGCCACCCAACTGGGTGAATTTATCCAGCGAGCGATAAGCGCCAACTGCTCCAAGACCTTCGGTCTCACCCTGGAGGCCGGCTGCCATCCCGATGCCTGCCCAACCACCAAGGCCGGACAGAACGCCGATGTATTGCTTGCCTTCGAACATCCAGGTATTGGGGTTGCCGATGATCCCAGAAGGCGTTTTGAACTTGTAAAGCTCCTTGCCGGTCTTGGCATCGCGGACTTTGAGAAAGCCTTCGAGCGTGCCGTGGACTACGACATCCCCTTTGGTCGCCAGCACCCCGCTCCAGACTGAGAAGGGCTCGTCGTACGACCAGACGATCTTGCCGGTCTTAGCATCCCAGGCGGTGAACACCCCTAAATTGGTGGAGCCATTCTTCTGGCCGGTTTTGGCGTCGCGGCCAGCCGGGAACATGGTCAAGGTCGCCCCCACATAAGGCTGGCCAGGAGTATATTCGACCTCGAACGGCTCGTAGTTCATGCACACGTGGTTGCCATTGACATAGAACAGACCGGTACGCGGCGAATAGGCCACCGGACCCTGGTTCTTGGCTCCCAAGGCCGCCGGGCAAATGTCCTGGGTGCTTACGTCTTCGCCGTGTTCCTGGGTGCTGTAATTGGGATCCACCACCGGGCGGCCCGTGTTCATGTCGATATGCGTGGCCCAGTTGACGGCTTTGTCGTACTTTTCTGCGACCAAGACCTCGCCGGTCTCGCGGTCTAGGGTATAGGCAAAGCCGTTGCGGTCGAAATGGACCAAGGTTTTGCGCAGCTTACCGCCGATCTCTTGATCGACCAGCACGGATTCGTTGATGCCGTCGTAATCCCACTCATCATGAGGGGTCATCTGATAGACCCACTTGGCCACGCCGGTGTCGGCATCGCGCGCCCACAAAGTCATAGACCACTTGTTGTCGCCGGGACGCTGGACCGGGTTCCAGGTGCCGGGGTTGCCCGAGCCGTAATAGATCAGATTCAACTGCGGATCGTAGCTGTACCATCCCCAGGTGGTGCCGCCGCCGATCTTCCACTGATCCCCTTGCCAAGTCTTGAGCGAGGAATCCTTGCCCACCGGCTGCAGGCCTTTTTCCTTGCCCATCCAGGTCATGGTTTTTTCAGGATCGATCTTCATCTCCTCGTCTGGACCGGTGCTGTAGGCTTTCCAGGCGAGCGACCCGTCCTTTAAGTTATACGCGGCCACGAACCCGCGTACGCCGAACTCACCGCCGGAAATACCGGTAATTACTTTGTCTTTGACCACCAAGGGCGAGTTGGTGTTGGTCATCCCTACCTTGGGATCGCCGTTTTTGACCTGCCAGACGACTTTGCCGGTCTTGGCATCTAGGGCGGTCAAAGTGGTATCGGCCTGCTGCAGGATGATCTTTCCGTCGCCATAAGCCAGCCCGCGATTGACGGTGTCACAGCACATCACCGGAATGGTAACGTCGGCATCTTGGGTCGGCTCATACTTCCAGATGATGCTCTGATCCTTGGGGTCGATGGCATAGACCCCAAGGATCAGAGCATCATCTGGAAGTATGAGC
>JBKBMR010000119.1:0-5450 GCA_046295755.1 Methylohalobius sp. | reverse complement strand
CTCCTTTCTCCTTGTGTGCTGGACGCTGGCGGTATGCGGGTCTTGAAGGCTATACTTCGCGCGGCTGCGGAGTGAGCATCGTGGATGTGCGCCTCAACTGTCCGCCGGAGGTGACCCTCCATGTTTTGCGCTGCGGTCAATAAGGACGCTTGCGCAGGCCCAGGCGATAGAGCATGGGCGATAAGCTCAATTCCAGGAGGAAGAAAACCGCCACCAACTGAACGATGGTGCCCCACTCCAGACCCAGCTTTTCCCTGACCAAAAGCAGAGGGAAAAGGCTTTCTGGAATCTGATCCAATACTATGGCTCGGCCGCTTGGTTCGATATTCAACCGCCGTTTGAGAAAACTGGAAAGCATATCCCCTGTCATCGCCCCGGTTGCGACTTCAAACCCGACCGTCCAGTAAAGCCCAAGCAGTTGAGCGCTTAAAGAGGTAGCCGCCAGGGATGCGAGTATCCCCCGCCAGGTTTTGGCCGATCCTAAGATCGGTCGGCCGTCGAAGAAGGCAAATCCTAAGTCTATCGGCAAGGCCAGCCGGTCTTTCATTAAGTCGTAGGCGATCACCGGGGCGCCGTTGGCGACGATAATCAGCGTTAACAGCTTGAATTCCAGCATTTAATCCCTATTTTAAAAGTTAAGCAATGATACCAAGAGGGCGGGTTGTGGCACAGGCAGGCTGGGAACATTTCGAGCACATGGCCGACATCGGCGTGCGCGGTTTTGGGGCCACGCCCGAAGAAGCCTTTGCTCAAGCCGGCTTGGCCTTGACGGCGGTAGTAACCGATCCAAATCAAGTCGCTTTGACCGAACAGGTGGACGTCGAACTGGCGCACGAAGGAGATTTAGAGTTGCTCCTGGTCGACTTTCTCAATGCGGTCGTTTACGAAATGGCGGTCCGGTCTATGGTGTTTGGCAAGTTTGAGGTAAAGATTGAGCCAAACCGGCTTCGCGCCACCCTGTGGGGAGAGCAAGTGGATCGCGCGAAACACCAGCCGGCAGTAGAAGTCAAAGGAGCGACCTACACTGAGTTGAAGGTAGCCGAAGAGGACGGCTGCTGGGTCGCACAGTGCGTGTTAGACGTCTAAAGTGAGGATTTTCTATGGACGCCAGCAAACTCGAGCGGGTAAGTGAGACTTTGTGGCGCATTCCCCCTTCTGGGAAGATGCGCGTTCCAGTGTTGATCTTCGCCGACGAGAAGTTGATCCAAGAGATGGACGACAAGGTCGCTGAACAGGCCAGCAATGTCGCTACACTCCCTGGGATCGTAGGTGCTTGTTACGTGATGCCCGACGCCCATTGGGGTTATGGCTTCCCGATCGGAGGAGTGGCGGCATTCGATCCCGAAGAGGGTGGAGTGATTTCCGCCGGCGGAGTCGGCTTTGACATCTCCTGCGGGGTTCGGACCTTGCACACCGGCCTTAAACGCGAGGACATAGAACCCATCGCCGAGGCGTTGGCCGATGCCCTCTATGACGCCGTCCCGGTCGGAGTTGGAAGTCGCGGTGAGATCTCCTTGAGCGATAAGGAGATGGAAGCCATGCTCCAAGGTGGGGCCGAATGGGCTGTGGCGCAAGGCTATGGCAGCCCAAAGGACCTAGAGCGCATCGAAGAGCGCGGCAGGATGCGCGGGGCCGTGCCCAGTGAGGTCTCGCAGCACGCGCGCGAGCGCCAGCGGCGCGAGATGGGCACCTTAGGCTCTGGCAACCACTACTTAGAGGTCCAGGTAGTCGATGAGGTTTACGACGAAAAAGTCGCCGAGGCGTTCGGTTTAAAAAAAGGTGAGGTCGTAGTCACCATTCACTGCGGCTCGCGCGGTTTGGGCCATCAGATCGGCACCGAATACTTAAAAAAAATGCAGCAGGCGGCTAAAGAATACGGCATCGAGCTGCCAGATCGCGAACTGGCCTGTGCCCCTTTGGACTCTAAAGTGGGAAAAAGCTATTTAGGTGCGATGCGCGCCGCGATCAACTGCGCTTTAGCCAACCGCCAGATCATCACCCACCTGGTGCGGCAGGTGTTTGCCAAGTTTTTTCCCAAGGCGAGGCTTGATCTCATTTACGACGTCTCCCACAATACCTGCAAGGAGGAGACCCACGCCTTCGATGGCCAATCCCGCCGCGTGTTCGTCCACCGCAAGGGGGCGACGCGCGCGTTCGGCCCCGGCCATCCGGAAATTCCAGAAGCATTCCGCCAGCTCGGCCAGCCAGTGATCATCGGCGGTTCCATGGGGACGGCCTCTTATATTCTGGTCGGTACCGAGGAAGGTGAGGCTTTATCACTATCTTCGGCGTGCCACGGCGCAGGTCGGGCCATGAGCCGCAAACAAGCGACCAAAATCTGGAAGGGGAGGGAAGTGGTCGAGGAGCTGGCCAGGCAAGGTGTGATCGTGCGCAGCCCCTCCCTGCGCGGGGTAGCAGAAGAGGCCCCGCAAGCCTACAAGGACGTAGACGCCGTGGTTCGTGCCGCCGACAAAGCTGGGCTCGCCAGGCTGGTGGCGCGCTTGAAACCCCTCATCTGCATCAAGGGCTAGGCCAAAAGCACTGCCAAAACTCCGGTCATGAAGATGCCATCGAAAGTGCCAGCGCCGCCGATGGAAGCGACGGGGGCGCCGAGGGTGGGAAGGTCCTTGAGGCGCAAAAGATCGGCGCCGATCAGAACTCCCAAGGTACCGCAGATGTAGGCAAAGGGGGCGGGATTGTCCCCGCCTAAAACGATTCCTACAACGGCGGCGGTCAGCGGCGCGATGAGCATAGGCATCCCAATACCTATCCCTGGAATCGGGCGGCTTAAGGCGTAGGCGATGGCGGCCACGATCGCCGTCCCCAAGGCGAGCGGCAGCGCAGGTAGGTCTAGGCGGTTTACAAGGTAAAAGGAAAACAGCACCGGGATCAGACCGCCTCCGACGTTGACCGCGATTATGGTCCGACCAGTAAACGGCAAAGGAGGAGGGCGAAGCAGGCCGAAAGGAGTGCGGATGATCTCAGGCGGCGGCAAGGAGCGGATAGAAAACAGCGGCAGATTGATCGCACTTCCCAGTAGACAGCTAAAAAGCAGCAAAAGCGCCCCAACGGGGGAAAGCCCCAGCTTTTCAAACGACAGCGAAATCAGCTGCAACTGGATGAAGGTCAGCAAAAAGACCAACAGGAACACGAGCAAGACGAACTGCAGGGGCGAAAAAGGCCAACGCATCCTCGACTCCTTAAATATGGCAAAATTGCTTGTCAACCACTTTAATTCTCAAGCGTCTAAGGCGCAAACGTTTTTCAGCGGCGCGATGGGGGTAGATATGGGTAGGTTTTGGGTGGTCTTGCTCTGGGCTGCGGCAGGCTTGGGCGAGGCTGCAGGAAGCTGGGCGAGGTTTTATGGCGATAACGTGCAGTTTAGTGACCTCAAGCTGACCCTAGACGGGAAGGCGATCGTCCTGGGTAGCTTAGACGATGAGGATTCGTGCGGTAGCTGGGTGGCCAAGCTCGATAGCGGGGAGATCGTCTGGCAAAAGTGTTATGGCGGCAGATTTTACGCGGTTTTGCCGACCCGCGATGGGGGTTTTCTTCTGGTCGGTCAAATCGAAGATCCAGACGAAGGGCAGTTGCTCAAGCTCGATGCGCAAGGCCAGGTTCAATGGCAAAAAAGCTATTATGTTTCTTTGCCAGAAGCTAAGGTGAAGTTAAGGGCTGCGCTGGAGATGGAGACGGGGTATATCGCTGTCGGCAGCATCGAATGGGATGGTCCGTCCAAAGCCTGGATTTTGGGTTTGGACCAAAACGGCAATCTCCTTTGGCAGAAAACTTTGACCGGCTTTATGGCCACTACCATCCAGTCGGCACGCGACGGCAATTTCCTGATCGCCGGCGCTGCCGAAGTGGCCGGCCAGGGCGAGGCGTGGCTGCTCAAGCTGACCCCTGATGGCCAAAGCGTATGGCAAAAAACTTATGGGGGATCGGAGGAACTGCCGGGGGGATGGGAGGATGTTTTGAGCGCTTTGGACGTCCAGGAGACCCTGGCTGGCGAATACCTGCTGGCTGGAGTCACATTCGATGCCTTGCCTGACCTGGGAGGAGGATTTCTTCCCGAATTTCGCGCGCGTGCCTGGATCGCCAAATTGGACCAGAGCGGCCGCTTAAAGTGGCGCAGGGTTTACGGCGAACAGCTGCCCTTTGCTCAAATGACTCAGGTTTTACCTACCCCTGACGGCGGGTTTTTGGCTGTTGGGGCAGGCGGAGATCCAAAGCAAGGCCAGGGATTGGCGGTGTGGCTGGCCAAGCTCACCGCCCAAGGCGAAATCGAGTGGCAGAAACTGTACGGCAAGGCAGGTTTTAATGACGCGCTGTTTCTTAAGCAGCTTGCCGACGGAAAACTGCTTTTGGCCGGCGCCAGTTTTCTGAACACCCGCGGCGACTGGCTGCTCAAACTGGAGGCCGACGGCAGTCTTCCAGAATGCGGTCTGGAAGGTTTGGTCACCGTCTTTCCCGGGGATGCCAGCCTGCGCGAGCGCGCCATCGCGCGCGCCGAAAGCCCACCTGTTGTGATTGTCCGGCAGCAAGAGGCCAGGGCAGAAGACCGAAGCGTGGTTGCTCTGCCTGCCTGTCCGGTTGCTGAGGCGTTCGGTTCGTGCAGCCAGATTCAGGCGGCAGGGAAGTCTTACGGCGATGGCAGCTATCCTGTGGCCTTAAGGACGCCCACAGGGCCTGAGTTGTTAGGCGCCCGCTGCGCGATGAAAGCCTTTGGCGGCGGCTGGATGCTGATCGCCCGCCGCCTGCTCAATGACCCAAGACCGCCTTCCGACTTTGTCAACCTGCGGTTTGGGGAATACGATGGTTTCTCCGAGTCTTTCAGCATCTGGCCGGTAGTGGATTGGCGTGCAACCTCCGGAGTAGTGGGCCTGTCTTGGATAGAAGATTTTGAACTCAAGGCCAGCTTGCTTGGCGATCTGAGCGCGGAGAAGCTGCAAGCCATTTTGGCTACTAGCCCACAGGTAGCTGCCTGGGTAAGATAAGCGGCCAAGCCTTGACACATACCAAGAGCGGCCAGATAATTTTTAGTTTTAAAAATCCAAAAGGGGGAAAGCTTGGCTAACACTCCATCTGCAAAAAAGCGCGCGCGTCAAGCGCAAAAGCGCTATCTTCGCAACAAAGCCCACCGCAGCCGCATGCGGACGGTGATCAAAAAAGTGCTCAAAGCCATCGAGGCCAAAGACTTGGAGGCGGCCCGCGAGGCCTACCGCCAAGCGGTGCCAGTGATCGATTCCATGGTCAACAAGGGCATCCTCCACAAAAACAATGCCGCCCGGAAGAAGAGCCGCCTCAGCGCGCGCTTAAAAGCGTTGTCGCTGGTCCAGGCTTCTTGAGCTTGGGTTCGGCTTTACTCCAGCAGTACCAGGTTGTCGCGGTGGATGAGTTCCGGTTCGTCCACGTAGCCCAAAATCGCTGCGATCTGGCTGCTTGGCTTG
>JBKBMR010000118.1:0-5639 GCA_046295755.1 Methylohalobius sp. | reverse complement strand
CCAGTCGCACTGGCTGTTGCTGGCCACTTTAGCAGGAGAAGCTTCGGTTCGCCAGGCGCCATTTTCGGCGATTGAGTTCTCCTTAGCTCGCCTGTGGGCTTAATGCATCGGGCGCACGAAAGGAAGCGCCAAGGGCACCGTCCTTGAACCAAACCCCGTTCAGCTTGCATAACGGATTGCCTCTTGAGGTAACCTTAGAGCATAACGCCTAGGGCGACGATCACCATTGCTGATAAGATAAGGCAAAGCGGCAGGACCCAGCTTGCGGCGAAGGATTCTTCCAAGCTTAGCTTTACGTTGCGAGAAATATTCCCCATCCATGCCATGCCGCAAAGCACGCTCGGTAGCATCAAGATCGGCCATCTCGCCGCGAATCCGCCGATACTCGGCCAGAAAACGCTCAGCCCATTCCAGATCGGGAACCGATTTTTTCGGCGCCGGCAAAGGCTCCTCGCCAGCCAAGGCACGGCGGGCAAACACGCTGTAAAAAGCTAGCTCTGCCGGCGGCAGGTGAAAAACCTCACCCGCTGCGCAAATCGTCTGCTGGGCAAGGTCGATGACGAGCTGCGGCGGAGCATAAGCTTTTTTAGCTGCAGCTACGGTCTGACTGAAACTTGCCTCACCTTTAAGCAAAGCGTCCGACAAGCCGTGGCGCAGCGAAAAAAAAGGGATTTCGGCCAAATTAACCTCGGCCTGGCTGCAGTCTAGAGGAGTTCGCTGGTTGTCGAGGGTATAAACAATTCGCTGTTTGGGAGTCGGATAAAAAAACTGCGGGTGTCCCTCAAACGGCGGAGAGACCAAAACGTGGCTTAGGCGGTCTTGGGGGCGACCGTAGAGCGAGAGGGCATAGCCCAAATAATACCCCATGGTCTTGCGCCCGCCGGCAATCGAGACGTGTAAAGCGCACTCAGAGTCAGCCGTCAAGTCGCGCACTACTTTGGCAATACAATCGGCGGCGCGCTCGTTGTCCTCGGGCGTGCGGATGTCGTCGGAGGGTTCGCCTTGAGCGTTAGGGATGATGTGGATCGACGCTTCGGAGAAAATTATCTCAGGCAAACCGTAGTCTTTCTGCAACCTATAAAACCAACCCGGGTCCTCCGAAAGCAAGTTAAGGCGCGCGTGCTCGGCTCCGGTGCGGGTAGTGATCAAGACGATCTCGGTAGGAATGAAACGAGGGGTACGTTTGATCGCTAAGGCATACAAAGTCTCGGTGACCACTTGCGGCGAAAGCCCTGTCACCGCCAGCAAGATACGGCGGGGATAGGTTTCTGGGCGATTTGGATCAATCATGCTGCGCTGTTGTCAAGCCTATACTAAAGCCTAGCTTAAGCCCTCCGCGTGCCAAGTGGCCTGCGGCAAGCTTGCCACAGGTTTACACGCTTATCCGCAAGACTCCGGCCCCGCCGCGCCCTAAGTCCCAGCGCAGGGTCACCTCTCCGCTTCCTGTCAGCCACCACTCGCAGGCACGGCGCACTCCGCGGTAGGGAAGTTCGGCATAGATCGGATTGGCGGCAGCGCCCACGCGCAGCGTTCCCCAGCCGTCTAAAGGCTCCAGCGGCACGCTCTGCGTCCCACTGCACAAGGCCAGCCCCCCTGCAAGCGTAAGTTCGGCGCATCCTTTGGCAAAGCGCGGCAAGGTCTCGGCGAACGCCAAGCCGGAAGTCGGCAAAAACCCCAGGTTTTCCAGCACCAGCCGCACCCGGTGGCAGGCTCCGTGCGATGTGCGCTCGACTTTGGCCTCTACTCGAGGCAAAGCGCGGCGCAAGGTGTCGGCTACCTTGAAAGCGCGATCGCATTCGGCAGCCAGCAGACGCTCGGGTGGGTTACGGATCGTGCGGTAGTAATCTAACCCGCCGATTTCCACTGTTCCAAGCTGGGGGTGGTCAAAGGTGCGCCAAGACAAAGTGCCGGGTTCTTCGGCAAACGCGGCAATCAGCTTGCGCAGGCGCTCCGGATCGGGGCGCTGAAAGAATTCGGCCGGCTTGGGGTTGTCGATGCCAGCATAAGCGCACGGGTCCCACAGTTCCAACACATACGCGGGCACGCCCAAGACATTGGTCAAAGTGTCATCCCAACAGCCGGCGATGGGGTTTTTCGGGTCATAGACAAAATCGGGGTATTTACGGATCACGCGGTAGCCCGTGCCTTCCACCGCCTCTTGGGCAAGCGTCTCGAGCAAGCGCACGTCCGCCTGGCTTAAAGGATCGTCGGCGCGCGCCGGCGCCGTGAGCAAGCAGCCAGTATAGGTGTGGCAGCTCAGAGCACAAGCGATCCTCGGGCGAGCAGTAAAAGCCTCAATCAGAGCGCGACTTTCCGGCTCCGACAAAGGATAAGGCCCAGAATCCATGCCCCACATCGACAGTGGCCGCCAGCTTTCGGGGAAGTTGCGGTTTAAATCGAGGCCGTATTCGCGGATCGCCGCCGTCCAGCGCACCCCGTCCCAATGCACAAACTCCCCTTCTGGACAAAGAAAATAAGCTTCTTGCGGGTCGTCGTCCAGGCGCCTTGGACGCAAGTAGATCGGCAACTCCGGATCCGGCACGAACGGGCCGGCCGGATGGCGCCAGCGCATCCAGCGCACGCAGCCGTCGCCATCTAAATCCTTAGGCACAAAGCCGATTTTCGGAGTGCCAGGTTCAGGCGGCCTAAGCACCGAGCGCAAGAAAGGCGCCCCCTCGCACAAAGCCTGAAAGCCGTCCGGGCTGACGCACGGCGCGATGTACAGGGCATGGCGGCCAAACCACGCATCGCCCTGAGCAGCCTGCTCGGCCCAGCGCCAAGCCACATACAAAGCGGCCATGATCCCAGCCCATTCAGCCGCGTGCATGCCCGCATCTAGCCAAAACGCAGAGCGGTTTTCCACCGCGGTCTCGCCGGGGGCAGCGATGGTCACAAGATAAATGGGCTGCCCTTTACGGCTTTGGCCGATCACCTTAAGGCGCGTAACTTCCGGGAAGGCTTGAGTGAGCGCTTGTAAGCTTTCTGCCACAGCGCGATAGTCAAAATACCGCTCGCCGCGGTAGGCGATACCGCTTTCCTCCATCGTCTATCCTCCAGTCGGACCTTGCTTATAAGCGGCCCGTTGGAGGCGGTCTAATACTGCCTCCCAGGCTACCTCCGCAGGCGGGGCCTCTACCACGATCAATCGGCAGCCCATGCGGTCTGCCTCGCGCAGGCGCGCGTACAAGACCTGAGCGTAAGCGCTGGGTTCTGAGGGCATCGCAACCCAGTGCACCCCAGGCAAGTTTGACTCTTGGCGCAGCGCCAATACCACCAGCTTCCCCCCTTCGACCTGCCAGCGCCTGAGACTTTCATCAAACTCAGCTTGAGCGACCAAGCGCAAAGGGGTAGCAGGGGCATAATGGCTAGGCAAGCTCCCCGGTACGCGCGGTGCTTGCGCCGTGGCTCGTTCGGGAAGCTCGCCCAAGACCTCGGCCAATTCCAGCCGCGAAACTGCGCCCACGCGCAACAGCCTAGGCCGAGTCCCGCTCAAATCGAGGATGGTGGATTCAAGCCCTAAAGGACAAGGCCCACCGTCGAGCAAACAGTCTACCGCGCCGTCCAGCTCTTCCTCGACGTGGGCCGCGGTGGTCGGACTGACCCGCCCAAACCGATTGGCGGAAGGGGCCGCCACGCCGCCGCCAAACGCCTCAAGCAGCGCCAGCGCCAAGGGATGAGACGGCACTCTAAGCCCTACCGTGTCCTGCTTGCCGGTCACCCAATCCGACACGCCGGGAGCACGCAGGAGGATCAAGGTCAACGGCCCAGGCCAAAAACGCTCCGCCAACCGCCAGGCGAGGGGCGGCACCTTGCGCGCGAAGCGCTCCAGCCCCTCGATTCCCGGCAGATGGACGATCAGAGGATGATCGGCCGGGCGACCTTTGACGGCAAAAATGCGCGCCACCGCTTCGACGTTGCTAGCATCTGCCCCTAGGCCGTAGACGGTCTCGGTAGGAAAAGCCACCAATCCCCCACGGCGCAGTGTCCAAACCGCGCGCGCGAGAGCTTCGGAATCTTCAACCGGATATTTCATGCAAAACGCTTAAAACGCCTCAGACCACCACGTTCACCAATCTACCTGGCACCAAAATCACTTTTTTTATCTTCTTGCCCGCGACAAACCGCGCCACGTTTTCTTCTGACAAAGCAGCGCGCTCGATGGTTTCCCGATCCGCTGTCACCGGCACCTGGATCTTGCCGCGCAGCTTGCCGTTGACTTGGACCACCAACTCGATCTGCGCCTGCACCAGCGCGCGCTCATCCACCTTAGGCCAGGGGGCATCGATCACCATACCGGTATGGCCTAGAGCCTGCCACAGCTCTTGGCAGATGTGCGGCACCATAGGCGAAAGCATCAGGACGATGGCTTTAAGCCCCTCGCGTTTGACCGCCATCCCCTGGGGGCTTTCATCGCCGCAGCGGCTTAAAGCGTTGAGCAACTCCATGTTGGCGGCAATGGCCGTGTTGAAGGTGTAGCGCTTTTCCATCGCCTCGGTCACCTTGGCGATGGTCTGGTGGATCTTGTACCGCAATTCCCTAAGCTCCTCGGTCAATGCCTCGGGATCGACAGGCTCACGGCTATCTTCCCGGTTAACGAACGCTGCCACCTGGCGCCACAGGCGTTTCAAAAAGCGATAAGCCCCTTCCACCCCGCTGTCGGACCATTCGAGCGACTGCTCGGGCGGAGCCGCGAATAAGATAAACAGGCGCACGGTATCGGCGCCGTATTTTTCGATCAACTCCTCCGGGTCGACTACGTTCCCTTTGGACTTGGACATCTTGGCCCCGTCTTTGAGCACCATGCCTTGGGTCAAAAGGTTTTTAAACGGCTCGTCGCAGCTGACCAGGCCAAAGTCGCGCAGCAGCTTATGGTAAAAGCGGGCGTACAAGAGGTGCAAAATGGCGTGCTCGATGCCGCCTACGTACTGATCTACCGGCAGCCAATAATCGACCTTGGCTTTGTCCAGCATTCCGCTGGCAAAATCCGGGCAGGTAAAACGGGCGTAATACCAAGAAGATTCCATGAAGGTATCGAAAGTATCGGTCTCGCGCTTGGCGCGCCGGCCATCTGGCAGGGTGACTTCAACAAAGCGCGGGTCGGTTTTGAGCGGTGAATGCACGCCGTCTACGGTCACATCTAAAGGCAACTCGACCGGAAGCTGATCCTCCGGCACCGGAATGGGGGTGCCATCCTCTAGATAGAGCATCGGGATCGGCGCGCCCCAGTAGCGTTGGCGCGATACCCCCCAGTCGCGCAGGCGGTACTGGACGGTTTTTTTGCCCCTGCCGCGCTCCTTAAGGTATTGAGCGACCGCTTCGAACGCTTCTTCCGACGTCAAGCCATCAAAAGGGCCAGAATGGATCAAAATCCCCTTATCGGTGAAGGCGGCTTGGCGCAAATCGCATCTGTCTTCTGATCCCGCTTTGGGGGCAATCACCTGACGGATCGGAAGACGGTATTTCTGAGCGAATTCAAAATCGCGCTGATCGTGCGCCGGAACCGCCATCACGGCCCCTGAGCCGTATTCCATAAGCACGAAATTGGCCACCCACACCGGCACTTTTTCCGCAGAAACCGGATGGATCGCCCAAATACCCAAGGGATAACCCTTCTTCTCCATGGTCGCCAGGTCTGCATC
>JBKBMR010000117.1:0-5674 GCA_046295755.1 Methylohalobius sp. | reverse complement strand
CTAAAAACCGCACCAGGAACCAAGCGTACGAGCCGCTGTACCATTTAAGCTTAAGGCCTACCTTGTGGTGGGCGATGCCTACCTTCAAGCGGTCGGTGACGTATGAGGCATCGTAGCGTCCGGAAAGCAACCTCTGCCAATAGCGGCGCTGGGTTTTTTTTAAGCGGGCGAGCGCCTCGGGTCCAGCCAAAAGGGATTGTAATTTAGGAAATTGAAGAAGATGGGCATAAAAACCTTCGACGATTTGGTAGGTGGCGCGGGTAAAATGTTTGCGATAGTGGCGCAGCAGCGCCGCATCCTGCGCGGTCAACTCCAAAAACGCCATGCGGTGTTGGATCTCCTCAAGAGCCAAACTGGGAAAAGCAGGGTGGTCGGTCATTCGCCTTGTCTCCTTTTGGGGTTTTATCCTGCATGGGCAAGGCAGGAAGAAAACAACAAGCGGGAGCAAGGCGTTGTTGCTTATGGAAAAATATAGCACAAACTTGCACCAATATAGCGCAAACTTACCAATTTGGTCTGGAACTTTAAGGTGGCTGCACTTTGGGCTTGCGGTTTTGGTGAGCTTGCAGCTCGGCCTTGGGTTTGTTCTGGCGGAGATTGAAGGAAGTTTGCGCCGATGGCTTTCTGTGGGGCACGAGTGGATCGGCTTGTTGGTCTTAGGGGGGTGTTTTGTCCATTTAGGCTGGCTGGCGGAAGGGCACGATGGCGGGCTAAGGCGCTTGTTTCCTATGGAGCGCGCCAGCTGGCGCGCGCTGGCTGAGGATGTGCGCGGGCTTTGGCAAGGCAAGCTGCCTTTGGGCGGCCCGCGCCCTGGCCTTCCCGGCCTGATCCAAGGATTGGGGTTGTCGCTCGTCACCTTGCAGGGCTTGGTGGGATTGGCGATTTTTTTGGCCGTCTCCCCCGAGGGAGAGCTTCCTAAAGAGCTTTCTTGGCTTAAGGTTTGGCATAAAGCTTTGGGGTGGGGAGTGGGAGGCTACCTTGGGCTGCACCTTAGCCTTGCGCTTTTCCACCTTTGGCGGCGCGATAAGGTGGTTGCAGCGATCCTGCCTTGGCGGTAAAAATACTTTGGAATGCTTTTCGAAAGGAGGCTGACTCTAGTGTTGCGCATGATGCGCATTAGTGTATCATGTTAAACACCATGAGCACCGGCAAGGCGGCCAAGCTGCTGGGTGTTTCGGTCAAGACCCTGCAGCGCTGGGAGCGCGAGGGGCGGCTAATCCCGGCGGCCAGAACGGCCAGCAATCGTCGGCTCTATACCGAAGCGCAACTGCGCGAATTCATCGGGCTGCGACGCGGGCTGGCCGAGCCAACTCGCATGGTGGCCTATTGTCGCGTCTCAAGCGCAGCACAAAAGCCAGAACTTGCCAACCAGCGCAGGGTGCTGGAAGCGTTCGTAGTAGCCAAGGGGCTTGCGAATGTCGAGTTCATTGAGGAGGTTGGCGGCGGCTTGAACTTCAAGCGCAAGCGGTTTTTGGAATTGATGGATGCCATAGGGCGACGGGAAATCAAAACGTTGATTCTTGCCCACCGCGACCGTCTGACCCGCTTTGGTTTCGAGTGGTTCGAGCACTACGCCGCAGCCAACGGGTGCGAAATCCTGGTGCTCAACCAGGAGCGGCTCTCACCAGAGCAGGAAATGGTGCAAGACTTGATGACCATCGTGCATCGTTTCTCTTCCAGGTTGTACGGGTTGAGGAACTACCGAAAAAAACTGGCCGAGGCGCTGAGACAGGACGCCCATGATGCAACTGACCCACAAAATCGCCCTGTGCCCAACGCCTGAGCAGGCTGACTACTTCAAGCGCGCCTGCGGCACGGCGCGGCGGGTCTGGAACTGGGCGCTGGCGGAATGGAACAAGCAGTCTGCGGCGGGGCGCAAACCTAATGCGATGGCCCTGAAAAAGCAGTTCAACGCCATCAAGTATCGCGATCCGCAGTGGCTTGACGAGCGCGGCCAACCGTGGCTGCGCGACATCCATCGGGATGCACATGCGCAACCATTCGCGCATCTGGCAAGGGCCTGGCAGCGCTTCTTCGCGGACATCAAGGCAGGCAAGCCCGCGCATGCGCCACAGTTCAAGAAGAAAGGTCGCTGTCGCGACAGTTTCTATGTCGCCAACGACAAGTTCAGACTGGATGGCACGACAATCCACCTGCCCAAGGTCGGCGCTGTTGCAATGACCGAGGCGCTCCGCTTCGCCGGCAAGATTTTGGGCGCGACGGTCTCGCGTACGGCGGATCGCTGGTTTGTTGCGATACCGGTCGAAGTACCTGACAGCCAGTACTACCGAGCGAGAACCGCGCACGGTGTGACGGGCATCGACCTGGGGATCAAGGCGGCGGTCACGCTCTCCAGCGGCGAAGTCATCCAGGCACCCAAGCCGCTCAAAGCGGCCTTACGGCGCCTCAAGATTCGCCATCGGCGGCTGAGTCGCAAAGTTGAAGCCGCCAAGGTTGCTGCCGGATTCGAACCGAAAGCTCACCTGCCCAAAGGTGTGAAACTCCCTACCTCGAACAATCGCCAGAAGTCCTCTGCGAGGTTGGCAAGGCTTCATGCCCGCATGGCCAACCTCCGAGCGGATTTCGTCCACAAGCTCACGACCCGGCTCTGCCGCGAAAACCAAGCGGTGGTGATCGAGGACTTGCAGGTCCAAGGCATGATGGCGAAGTCCCGAGCAAATGCGAGGGATCATCTCGCCCGTGCCATCAGCGATATAGGCTTCGGGATGTTCCGCTCGCAGATCGAGTACAAGGCCCAACGCTATGGGACCCGGCTGGTCATTGCCGACCGTTGGTATCCCAGCAGCCGCCTGTGCTCGGTCTGCGGCTGGAAAAATGAGATGCTGACGCTGAGAGATCGTGAATGGGTGTGTCCCGAATGTGGCACGCATCACGACCGCGACCTCAACGCGGCGCTCAACCTGCAACGGCTGGCAACCGCAACTGCTCTACCCGTGGCGAGTCCGTCCGGTAACGGCGGCGCTGCGACAGGAATGGTTCCTGTCGTAGTCGGGAAAGTCACGCCTGCCAGATACGAACCTAGTTCGGGGCAGGAAGAAAATTGTGCGCACGATTGCGCACGGTTTTGAAAGCAGATGAACAGCGAAAGCTTGCCTTTGGCTGACTCGGCCCAAGACTTACGGCGCTTCGTGCGGCTTGGACTTTGGGTCCTGCTGTTTGGGTTTGGCGGATTTGTGGCGTGGGCCGCGCTGGTTCCGCTCGATGCCGGCGTGCCTGCCCCTGGGACCGCGGTGGTCGAATCCAAACGCAAGACGATTTCGCATTTGGAAGGCGGGATAGTCAAGCAAATTCACGTCCAAGAAGCCCAATACGTAGAAGCTGGACAACCGCTGATCACTTTGGACGATACCATCGTGGCCGCCAATTATCAGAGCGCGCTCAAACAATACTACGCCCGTTTGGCACAACGCGCTCGGCTGGAGGCCGAACGCACGGATCGCCCAAGCATAGAGTTTCCGCCTATCCTCAAAGCTGCCGGCAGCGAAGGCGATGCCGCCTTGCAAATGGCCGCCCAGCAGCAGTTGTTTTTTGCCAGAAGAAGCGCCTTGGACCAGCAAATCCGGGTGCTGAGCGCCCAGGTCGAGACATACTTGGCTGAAGCTCGCGCGAAAAAAGAACAGCTTGTGTTCTTAAGCGAACAGCTCGGTGGGATCCGATCTTTGGCCGAAGAAGGTTATGTTGCGCGCAACGATCAATTCGACCTAGAGCGCCAAACCATAGAGCTGCGCAACCAGATCGATCTGGCCGAGCGCCAGGCCAAAGAGACCCGGCTTAAGCTGGTTCAAGTTCGGCGAGACTACCGCAAGGAGGTGGAAACCGAACTGGCCGAGGTCGTCCACGAGTTGGCGGTCATAGAGGAAAAAGCCAAAGCGCTCAAAGATCAGCTCGATCGCACCGTGATCCGCGCGCCGGTGGCTGGCTATGTCACCGGCCTTGCCGTCCACACGATAGGCGGGGTAATCAAACCCGGCGAGGCCTTGATGGACATTCTCCCGGAGGGCGAGAGGTTGCTGTTTGAAGCCAAGGTCCCTGCGCAGTTCATCGATCGGATACATCCTGGGCTGCTTGCAGATATCCAACTGCATGCTTTCTTAAGTCAACCTCAGCTCTTCATAGAGGGCAAAGTAGTTTCGGTCTCCGCCGATCTGTTGCAAGAGGTAAACCCCCAACTTCCCCCTTATTATCTGGCGAGGATCGAGGTCACAGAAAAAGGCAAACGCCAACTTGGCCAGCGGTATCTCCAACCGGGTATGGCGGCGACGGTGATGATCAAAACCGGCGAGCAAACTCTTTTCGAATACTTGATGCGGCCGCTGCTCAGGCGACTACACACTGCCTTGACCGAAGAATGAGGGCGCGCTTTCTGCCAATTCTGCTTGCGGCTGCCTTTTCCCCAGCCGCCGCTTTGGATTTGGACCAGGCGTATCGCCTCGCCCAAGAAGTAGACGCCAAATATCAATCGGTGGTCGCGCGCACTGAGGCTGAAGCCGAGGGAGTGGCTATTGCGCGCGCCAAGCTTTTGCCTCAGGTTGGGGCGATTGGGTCGGTAGGGAAACTATGGGTCGAACGGGAAGTAGGCGGCCGCCATTTCCCTGTCTCTCCTACCGATTCCTGGAACTGGGGCGTCAACTTGCGCCAGCCGTTGTACCGTCCCAACGAGTGGGCGGTATACAACCAAGCTCAGGCTTTATCGGAAGGAGCAAAACTGAATCTGCAAAACGAGGCGGCTCTTTTGTTTGAGCGGTTAGCAAAAGCCTATTTGGCCGCCCTCAATGCCACTGCGCAATTGCAGTTTGCGCAAAATGAAGTCGCGCGTTATCAGACGATTCTTCATCAGGCGGAGGCGGCGTTTTACCGCGGCCAAGGGACAAGAATAGAAATCGAGGAGGCCAAAGCGCGGCTGGACGGAGCGCGCGCTCAAGTGCTAGCGCGCCAAAGCGAACTGGAGATTGCCGAACGCGCTTTGGCGTTGTTGCTCGGACGTCGCGTAAGCGCTTCTGAGCTGCAAGATCTCGCCGACCGCTACAGTTTAAGCCAGGATATTTTGGCGCGACCTGAGGCCGCGTGGATCGATGAGGCCAAACAGGCAAACTTGGGACTGGCTTCTTTGCGCAAACAAGTGGAAGCGGCTCGTTATAAGGTCAAACAACAACTGGCTGGCCACAAACCTACGTTAGACTTAGTGGCAGGCTACAAACAAAGCCGAAGCGAAAGCGAGATCGTGCTGGAGCAGCAGTTTAAAACCAGTAGCATCGCCCTTCAGGCTACTTTGCCGCTGTTTTCCGGCCTTGGCGTCAGCGCCGCCGTGCGCCAGGCTCAAGCGCTGCTGCGCCAGGCAGAACTGGAGCTCGAACAAAACTCACGCCAGCTTGAACGAGCGGTGCTCGATGCTTATACCAAAGTGCGCTTTGGCGAAAGCCAAATAAAGGCGCTGGATCAGGCCGTGCGCTCGGCCGAGCAAGCCGTCATTGGCACGCGCAAAGGGGTATTGGCCGGCACCCGCAATACCGTGGACCTGTTAAACGCAGAGCAAGAGCTTGCCTCGGTTAAGGCCAAACGGACAGATGCCATCTACCAATTGCTCAGCGCCATGGTTGAGCTGTTGGTCGCTGTCAGCAAACCGCCAGAGGAGGCCATCGCGTGGATCATCAAC
>JBKBMR010000116.1:0-5850 GCA_046295755.1 Methylohalobius sp. | reverse complement strand
CCACAGTATCTATTTCGAGGTCCTAGGGGAGCACGGCTTTGTCGGCTTGGCGCTGTTTTTGGCGATCGGTTACAGCGCTTGGCGCAGTTGCAAGTGGGTCATGCAACAGACCAAAGCGCGCGGGGATTTGAGATGGCTTTATGATTTGGCCTCGATGCTCCAGGTCAGCTTGGTAGGGTATTTTGCCGCCGGGGCGTTTTTGGGACTGGCCTATTTTGATCTCTATTACAACCTGCTTGCGCTGATCGTGTTGGCCAAGATCATAGCGGCTAAAGCTTTGCAGGAAAAACCCACCGAGCAGCCGGTTTCGGCCAAGCCCGTACCGGTCTATGGGGTAAGCGCTCGCTTTAGTGACAGCGGGTCCATTCGGCCCACATCATCAGGACGTAGATCATGACCCCGTAATAGCTTTCGTGTTCGCTCAAGTGAGCTTTTAAAGTTTTGATATACTCTTTGCGGATGATGCCGGAAAGCGCCGGGTGCTCGAGGCTAGCGTAAGCCAATTGCTGAAGCTCGGGATGGGATTTGAGCCACACCCCAAACGGCAGGCCAAAGCCGTGCTTGGATTTGGTTAAAGTTTCAGGAGCTAGAAAATCTTTGAGCGCGTGGCGGTAAAAGGACCTAAGTTCCAAGCCCCGCATCAACAGGCGGTCTGGGATTTTAGCGGCTAATGCCACCACTGGCTCCTGGAGCATGGGATAACGCACTTTAACCCCAGCCAAAGCACAGGTCCGATTGACTTTGCGCAAGTCGTTGTCGGCCAGGGTGATCTTCCGGTCCAGCCAAAGCATCTTTTTGAGCATGGACGCCGTAGGGCGCTGGTAAATTTCCCGCAAGTGCTGGATAGGCCAGTCGGCCTGGATGGAAGCTAAGAAATCGGCCTCGAAGATCTCCGCAAGGGGAGTGCGGTGGAGGAAGTTGTAGGTTTCAAGACGCTCGGGTAAGGGAACCTTAGCTTGCTCGACATAGCTTTTGAGCTTGGAGAGGCCTGGCAAACTACCGCCGGCTTTAATCAGCGGCTCAATCGCCAAAGCGCGCAGCCAAGCCGGCACTTGCTCGTAAAAAGCGAGCAGTTTCTGCCTGGCGTAGCGGGCATTGCCGGCAAACAATTCATCGCCGCCGTCGCCGGCCAGAAGATGGGTTTTGCCGTGCTCGCGCGCGAGCTTGGCGCAGTAATAGGCAGGCACTGCCGAAGCGTTTCCGAAAGGTTCGTCGTAGAAGGCAGCGATTTTGGAAACCGCCTTGACCACATCCTCTGGAGTGAGGTAATATTCGTGCAAGGGTATGCCAAAGTGGCGCGCGCTGGCTCGAGCGTACTCCATCTCGTCGTAGCCCTGGGCGGCAAAGCCGATGGAGAAGGCCGCCGCCGAATCGGGAGCTAAGTCTTTTAAAAGCCCAACTACCGTGCTGCTGTCTAGCCCCCCGCTTAAGAAAGCGCCAGTGGTTTGAGGGTCTTTAAGGCAGCAGCTTACCGCTTGCCGCAGCGCTTGACGGAGTTCCTGGGCCAGTTCGGTTTCTGACCTGGTATCGTCTGAAAATTCCGGCTGCCAATAAAACCCTTGTCTTATAACCCCTGAGCGCCAATGCAGATATTGACCAGGCAGGAGCTTGCGCACCTTGCGGTAGATCGATAAGGGGGCAGGGACCACGTGAAAGTACAGGTAAGCGAACAAGGCCTGTGGGTCAAGTTCGCCAGAAATTGCCGGATGGCGGCGCAGAACGTTAAGATCTGGGCCAAATACCAGCCCGTTGGGAACCTCTGCGTAAGCCATGGTGCAAAGGCCCATGCGGTCAATCGCCAGCATTCCCTCCCGGCGATCTCGTTCGTAAAGCGCCAGGGCAAAACTGCCGCCGATCTGATCTAACGCGGCTATCCCATAAGTTGACCACAGCTTTGCCAAAAGCCCAGCGTCGCCGACTCGGTTTGCCTCCTGAGCAAGCGATGCGTCTTGCCAGACGGGGTCACCGCACAGCAGCACATAGACCGAATTGAAAACCCCCATCTGGCCGCATGGGCCGCATGCTAAGGCGAAGTCCTCTCGAACTTGGGTTTCTTGAGCGCTTAGCATGGCGCTTAAGACAGCGTTTGGGCTATGCTTTAAAGAGGGGGAACCAAACCAACCGGCAGCATCGTACATAGGGCGATTCTTTTTGGGAAATCTAATGCAGGAACTTGCACACAAAGTTTATAAGACGGCGGCGTTTTATCAAGCCAAAGCCATGCGCTTTCTGCGCGGTGCGCGGTTTGATTGGAGCAGACCTACCATGGAGCCGCCGATATTTGTGGTTGGCTTAAGCCGCGCCGGCACCACTTTGGTGTATAAGACCTTGTCGGAGTCGGCCCTTTTGGGTTCCTTGCACAAAGAGACGCACGACTTTTGGGCAAGCTTGCACCCTCCAGAAAAGCGCGGTTGGGACAGCCACGTTATCCCGCCTGAGCTTGCGTGCGAGGCCGATCGAAGAGCAGTCGAGCGGCTGTTTTACAGTTATACAGGAAAACCGAAATTCGTCGATAAAAACAATCAAAACGGCTTATCTATCCCCTATCTTCACGCTTTGTTTCCCGAGGCCTATTTCGTTTACGTCAAGCGCAACCCGGGCGACAACATCCATTCCCTGATCGAGGGCTGGAAAAAGCCGGAAGTTTTCGGTTTGTGGGCCAAAGATCTGCCTGCCGAAGTCAATATCGAAGGGGGGAAGTTTCAGCGCTGGTGCTTTTTTCTGCCTCCTGGCTGGCGTGCGTATCTCAACGCCTCCATAGAAGAGGCATGTGCATTCCAATACCGGGAAATGAACGCGGCCATTCTAAAAGCCAAGCCTTTAGTGGCGAATGATCGCTGGTGCGAGGTTTTCTATGAGGACATCCTCGCCGATCCGGTGGCAAGCTTTGCTCAGGTGTTCAAGGCCTTAGATATCCCCTTCGACGACCATCTCCGCCGCCATTGTGAAAAGGTGCTGGAAAAACCCTACAATGCTTTTTCCAACATCGGTGTGGGTAAATGGAAGGCCAGTCCCAATCGGGAAAAGATCGAACACGTTCTTGCCTGCGTCGAGAAGGTGGCCAAAGAGATGGGATATGAATAAAGTTAAGATTTGCTATTTGTCCGAAAGCTCAGGCGATTGGGGCGGAGCCAGCCGGGTGTTGTTTACGAATTTAAAGCTCCTAGACAAATCTAAGTTTAAGCCTTGGGTCTTGCTGCCACGCCCGGGACCGATTTTAAAAAACCTCGAGGAATGGGGAGTACCTTATCTGTTCTGGCAGGGCTTTACCGAGCCCGGCAATCCCCTGCACTATCTCAAAGCCATCTGGAAATTCGCCCGCTTGCTCAGCCAATACCGCTTCGATTTGATCCACGCCAATCACGCTTTCTGGCGTCCGGCCGAGATTCTGGCAGCGAAACTCGTCGGCGTTCCGGTCATTACCCACTATCACGTGGTGATGGGGGAGGCAGGACCTTTTATCCGATTGTCGCGCCTGATCGTTGCCAACTCCCGCTATACGGCTTTGGCTTCCAAACCAGAAGGGGTGGCTAAAAAAGTGATCTACAACCCCATCGAACTTCAGCGCTTCGATCGCGGACGCTCGATCCGGAGCGAGCTTGGTATCGATGGAAACGAGACGGTGCTTGCCTTTATCGGTCA
This sequence comes from Methylohalobius sp., assembly GCA_046295755.1. Classification (GTDB taxonomy): domain Bacteria; phylum Pseudomonadota; class Gammaproteobacteria; order Methylococcales; family Methylothermaceae; genus Methylohalobius. Next base: position 2,208 of record JBKBMR010000116.1, on the reverse strand, counting down.
GATCAAGAAGATCAAAGGCATAGACCTATTCATCCGCCTAGCCAAAGCGCTAAGCCAAAGTAGGCCCGATACCTGCTTTCTGATCGCCGGCAAATGCAAGAATGAACCCGGCGCTTACACCGAGGAGGCGCTGTTAGCCGAGATCGCAGGTCACCCTCGCATCCTGTATCTCGGTCGCCGCGATGACGTCGAAAACCTCTACCACAGCGCCGACATCGTGGTTGTCCCTTCGCGCTGGGACGAGCCTTTTGGCTTGGTGAACATAGAAGCCGGCGCTTGCCGAAAGCCTGTGGTGGCGACGCAGGTGGGGGGAATCCCGGAAATCATCGCCGATGGGGTTAACGGTTTCCTGGTGGAAAGGGATAATTTCGCTGCTTTGCTGGACCGATGCCTGCGCTTGGTAGATGACCCCGTCCTGCGCCGAAGGATGGGGGAGGCGGAGCGGGAAAAGGTGGAGCGGGAGTTTACCGCCAAGCCGGTCCGCGAGCTGGAGCAGACGTATCTTGAGTTATTAGGGAAGAGCTAGCCTCTTATGGCGAATGTCTCTAGAGGGTGTGATGGCGGTTTGGGAACGCTTTAAGTCCGCCTTAGCCCCGGCGCTGACCGCTCCGGTGCTCATCGTCGAAAGCGACGACTGGGGGCCGGGACATAAAGCTCAGATTCAGGCGCTGAATGCTATCTGCTCACTCCTGCAAGGTTTTAAGGACCACAGGGGGCAGCCGCCGGTGATGACGATTGGGGTGGTGCTGTCGCTGCCTGATCCCGAGGCGATCGCCAAGACCGGAACATACCATGCCCGCTTTCTTGACGATCCCGATTACCGTCCTGTCCTTGAGATTCTCAAGGCGGGAGAAAAAGAAGGCGTGTTTGACCTGCAGCTCCACGGCCTGGCGCACTTTTGGCCGGAGAATTTCATGGTGGCATGGCGGCAAGATGAGAAGATAAAACGCTGGCTGAGCGAGGACGGCTGGCGTACGGAAAAGCTTCCTGCCTGGCTGCAAAGCCGCTGGATCGATGCCGCCTGGCTTCCTTCCCGGCCGTTGCCGCCTGCCGCTATCGAAGCTGCGGTGGACGAGGAAGTTAGGTGTTTTCGGCGCTGCTTTGGAAGATCGCCCAAGGTGGCCGTCCCACCTACTTTCGTTTGGAACGAAATCGTCGAGCGCGCCTATGCCAAGGCGGGTATTGAAGTCTTGATTACTCCGGGCAAGCGCTATGGCGGGCGCGATCGCGCAGGAAAACTGCTTCCGCCAGAACAAAGCTATGGCTGTGGCGAGCGCTTGCCTTGTGGGTTGACGGCCTTGGTGCGCGACGTCTATTTTGAGCCGGCTTTAGGGCATAAGCCTAAAGCAGTGCTGGAGGCGGTAGAACGCAAGTGGCGTAGGCGCGAGCCAGCGCTTTTGGAGATGCATCGGTTCAATTTCCTCGACGGCAAGCTGCAAGCTTCTCTGGATGCGCTTGGGACTTTGTTGGACAAGGCGTTGGCGCGTTTTCCTAAGCTGCGCTTTATGTCTTCGTACGAACTGGCCGGCAAGATGAATAATTTAAGCTGTTCTGTGCTTGAGCGCGCGCGGGTAGCTTGGAGGCGGCTTAGGACGTGAAAGCGATCGATTTTTCCGTCGTCATCGCGGTTTATAACGGCGCGCAGACCTTGGCGCGGGCAATCGATTCGGTTTTGGCCCAGACGCTATCGCCTTTGGAAGTGATCGTGGTGGACGACGGCTCGACCGACGAAACCTACCGGATCGCCGCTTCGTATGGCCCACCGGTTAGGGTTTTGCGCCAGGAAAACCGCGGGGTGTCCGCAGCGCGCAACGCTGGGGTACAGGCGGCGCAAGGCGAGTGGGTGGCGTTTCTGGATGCCGATGACTATTACTACCCGCATCGTCTGGCGCTTTCGGCAGAGCTTATTAGAAACCACCCGGAGGTGGATTTTGTCACCTCCGATTTCGACTACCTTGACCTACAAGGGAACCTTTTGCGTAGGTCACTGGAATCCACCGTGCTTGGCCGGCGGCTGCTGGCTGAGGAAGGGCGGTTTGCTCTGATCGAGGCGGCCGATTTTGGCGATTTCATAGAAGATCATTTCGGCGACACGCATACCCTTTCGTTGCCGCGCCGAACTTTTCTGGAACTTGGCGGCTATGCCACCCAGTTTGCCGTCTGCGAGGATGTTCACTTCCTCATCCGCCTGTGTTTGAGAAGCCGGTT
>JBKBMR010000115.1:0-5879 GCA_046295755.1 Methylohalobius sp. | reverse complement strand
TGGAAGTGATAGGCGACGGTGTGTTCGTCCAGTTCACTCAGGGTACCTTCCTGGGTGCGGATCGCGGCGGCGAAATAGCGGAAGTGGTCGATGGCCAAGGGAATGTCGGCGGCCAGGGTCTCGCGGATCGGTTTGCCGTTGTCCCAAGTCTCAGCCACCGCGAGCATCTCCAAGTTTTGCTCCATGCGGTCGGCGATCTTTAGTAGCAGGTTAGCCCGCTCGGTCGGCGAGGTTTTGCCCCATGCGTTTTTAGCGGCATGCGCGGCGTCTAAGGCAAGCTCAATGTCCTCTGCGGTGGACCTGGCCACCTCACAGAAGGATTGACCGGTCACCGGGGTGATGTTCTCGAAATACTGACCCTTAACCGGCGGGGTCCACTTGCCGCAGACATAATTGTCGTAGCGGGATTTGAACTGAACCTTCGCGCCTTGGGTATTGGGTGCGGCATACAACATGGATTTTTCCTCTTAGCAAGCTTTTTAAGTTTTATTGTGTAATTTACGCCCTGGAATTGCAAGCATGCCGGCTAGCCCAGGGAGACGTCTAAGATCATCATTACGATGAAACCTAAGATGGTTCCCAGGGTAGCGACTTCAGTGTTGCCGCGCTCGTGGGATTCGGGAACGATTTCAGCAATGACGACATAGATCATGGCGCCTGCCGCGAAGGCCAAGGCATAAGGCATGATCGGCAACCACGCGGTCACAGCGGCTGCGCTAATGACAGCGGCGATGGGTTCGACCGTAGCGGAGAGCTGGCCGTACCAGAAACTGCGCCAGCGTGGCCAGCCTAAGCGTCGAAGCGGCATTGCCACAGCCACGCCCTCGGGAAAGTTGTGCAAGCCAATGCCAATGGCCAACGCGACGGCAGCACCCAAGCTGGTGGTTGCCTGCCCGGCGCTGGCGGCGCCAAAAACTATGCCGACCGTCAGCCCTTCGGGGATGTTGTGCAGCGTGATGGCGATCACCAGCAGCATGGTTCGCTTCCAGGTGACTACGCTCCACTGCTCGGCCTGGAGAAAAGTGCCAAGATGAAAATAAGGCAAGAGTTTATCGGCCCATTTGAGAGCCAGTGCGCCGAGTCCAAATCCGAGCGCCGCCGGAAACCAGGCCAATCGCCCATAACTTTCCGCCAGATCGATCGCTGGCGCAAGCAGCGACCAGTAGCTAGCCGCCAGCATGACGCCAGCGGAAAACCCCAACATGGCGTCGAGCAGCTTTTGGTTAGTGTGCTGGCAAAAAAACACCAAAGAGGCGCCAATCGCAGTCAACCCCCAGGCAAAAAAGGAGGCAAGCAGGGCCTGCAGAATGTGGCTGCGACCGGCGAACCATTGAAAAAGGAGGGAATTCAAGTCAAAAACGGCCACCCTCAGCCATTCCTAATGGAGCTGGCGATGCCTTCGCCGTGGGATCGCTTCCAGGAAGCGTATTGCGCCAGTTCGGTTTTGACTAACTTTAGGATCAGAGCGATCACTGCCACGTCGTCCAGATAGCCGACAACAGGGATTATGTCCGGGATCAGTTCCAAGGGGGCGATCAGATAGAGCAAGCCTAAGGCGATGGCTGCTATGACCCAGGTAGGAGTGTTTCGGTACAGTCCTAGGCGGTAGTCTCGGATCAGCTCCAGGCCCAACAGAATATCCTCCCAAAAGCCGTGCAAAGCCGGAACTGCCTTGACTTTATCTTCAATGGCGCGCGCTTTTTCGATGATGCGGTCGAAATGGCGCGCACTGAATTTATCGCCGTTGCGTTGAAAAAATGCCTGATTCAGTTCCAGGTCAGTCATCAGGGATTCCACGCGCTTGGGAATATTGGCTGACCTGCGTCAGCCCAGGCAAACACGTGTATCTGTCACTCAAGTTTTTGAAACTCGCCAGCTTTGGCATTCAGAACGCTGAAGGCCACAATGGGCAAAGAAGTTTTTGATCCACCACTACACCGTGCTTGCCCAACTTGGCCGCCGCCTGGTTCGCCAGTTCATCCAGGTCCACGGCAAAAAGTAGTCAGCTGCCGCTCATGGCTTGCTTTGCCCTGAGCGGAATGCCGGTTTTCTCCGTCAAGAGCCGAGAAATCGGCATCAACAGTTATGTCGGTTCAAAGCTCTTAGCTAAAACTCAAACCTTACCATATCAGGCAAAAGGAGGAAATCATGAAAGCCCAGGTAAGGGGGTTAATTAGTCGAGATGTCAGATAAAGCCCTTTGATCAATGGCAGTGAATAACCGGCTGACTGAGACGCTGTTTGGGTCCATGGTTTAAAGCGGCCTTCGAAACTGGTCACAGCGGCCACAACCAGAGAATGGCCGTAATCGTGGCGATTCCCACTAGGATATTGAGCGGTAGACCAAATTTGAGAAAATCGGTAAAGCGATAGCCTCCCGGCCCATACACCATGAGGTTGGTCTGATAGCCGATGGGGGTGGCAAAACTCGCCGAGGCGGAAAACATCAAGGCAAGCAGCAAGGGTTTGGCATCTACGCCTAATTGTTCGGCTAGAGCGATGACGATGGGAAACAGAATCACTGCCACCGCGTTGTTGGTGATGATCTCGGTTAAAAGCGAACCTGTGGCGTAAACTGCCGCCAACGTCACCCAGGAAGTCCCGTCGGCGAGGCCCAAGAACCCTTTGGCAATCTGAGTAGCCGCTCCGGTGGTTTCCAGAGCAGTGCCAATGCCGAAAGAGGCCGCGATGCATAGGAGTACTTGCCCATCTAGGCTTTTGCGTGCGCTGCTTAGCGTGCAGCAACCGGTCGCCAGCATCAGGCCTGCGCCGACTAGGGCAGCCTTGAACATGCTCAAGGCGCCGACACCGGCACTTATGATCACGCCACCCAAGATTAGCCAAGCAAGCCAGGCACGCTCGTGGCGGACGGGTACGTAATCGGAAATCGGACTTATGAGGAGAAAATCGCTCGAGTTGCGGTGGCGCTCTAAAAACGGCGGACGTACATCTAAGAGCAAAGCATCCCCAGGCTGCAGGCGGATGTCGCCGATCTTGCCTTGAATGCGTTGACCTTCCCGGGCGACGGCGATCACCGATCCGCCGTAGGTCATGCGGAATCTGCCCTCGCGGATGGTCTTGCCGACTAAGGCGCAGCGCGGCGAGACTACCGCCTCCACCAACACCCGCTCGCGGTGCTCGCGGTCCTTAGGATGAAAAGCTTGATCAGTGCAAGGACGAAGCCCTCGGATACGCTGCAGCTCTACGACCGCATCCACTACCCCGGCGAATACCAGTCGATCTCTCCCTTGCAGGCGTTCATAGGGGCCAACGGCGGCCAAAATCTCTCCATCGCGCACGATTTCCACCAAGTAAAGCCCAGGCAGGTGGCGAAGCCCCGCTTGTTCGATGCTTTTTCCCACTAACGGTCCGTTTTCCTCGACCTCCATTTCTAAAGTGTATTCCTTGGCATTTTCGAACACTTCATAAACGGGTATCCGGGCAGGTAACCACCTTGGGGCAAAGATAATCAAATATATACCGCCTACCGCCAGGACGATCAAACCTACCGGCGTCAAATCGAATAGGGCAAAGCCAGGATATCCTCGGCTTAGAAGCAAGCCATTGACAGCAAGGTTGGTACTCGTGCCGATCAAGGTTACAGTCCCACCTAAGATGGTCGCATAGCTCAACGGGATGAGCAGTTTAGAAGGGGAGATCCGAAGGCGCTTGGCCCAATCGATGACGGCAGGTAAAAAAGCAGCGACTACCGGCGTGTTGTTGAGAAATGCGCTCACTCCTGCGGCTGGAAAGATCATCCAGGCAATGGCCTTGCGCTCGCTTTTAGGACGGCCAAAAACGCGCTGGGTGAGAAAATCGATTGCCCCGGTTTCCCTCAGGCCGGCGACGATGATATACATCAGGGCGACGGTAACCATGCCTTCGTTGGCGAGTCCCGCCAAAGCCTGTGCTGGGGTCAACACGCCGCCCAATAGGAGGAAGCTGACCCCTGCTAGCAGGATTAGCTCGGCGGAAATGGTCGTGAACACGAAGGCACTAAAGCAGGCGATCACAACCGCGGTCGCAATCCAAGCCTGGATACTCATGCGGCACACTCCGTCAAAAGTGGTTTTGTGTAGATAGTAATCTATCTCCGCTATCAAATAACCAAAAAGAATAAATAGTAAATTATTTATCCATTTATAGAATAAAACGGAGGTTAAATCTCGACCGGATTTTCAGCTAGAGGCCAGCCGGTGGAGATAAAGTTCTGCGCCTTGGTCCTGATAAAAGCGATACTTGCTGCGTCCGGCTGTGCGAGTCGCTTGGTCCTGAGTAACGAGTTCGGCGATGCGTTGGAATCTTTGCCAGTCTGCAGGGGCCGTAGAGGCCAAATTGATAAGCATGGTTGGAGGCGGCTGCGGTATCTCGCCAGTGCCGATAATCACGGCGGCTATAGGATCGTAGGGAAGGTTTTCGAGCAGGGTATGGGGGACGAAACTTCCCTGGCGAAACGTCCAAAGCAATTCATCTAGAAGGCTTGCCTCGAGTTTATCCTCAGTGCAGATGAAAACTTTGTGCTCCAGCTTGTAAGCTTTCTCCGCCAGCCTGCAGGCAAACGTTCGCCGTGCCGTGGGGTCTTGATCTGGAAGCAGATAAAAATCAACCCGCGTCATCCTGCAACCTGGTCCAGCAGGAACTGAGCCAACAAAGGAATAGGCCGACCAGTGGCGCCTTTGTTGTCTCGACCGCTGGTCCAGGCGGTGCCGGCGATATCCAGGTGAGCCCAGGCGAATTTTTCGGCAAAGCGCGCAAGAAAGCAGGCAGCGGTGATTGCCCCCCCTTCGCGGCCGCCGACATTAGCAAAATCGGCGAAGTTGGATTTAAGTTGTTCCATATCAAAAGTTGGCGGTTTGTACATTCTGTGTGTTGTCTCCATCAATGAATCGCCAAATAACCAGCAATATGATTTGTTACATGGGAAACAATGCGGTGTGATTTGTTCTTCTTTGAAATACAGTTTCCATTCAAATTCATAAACGGATTCTCCAATGTGAATCTCGAAAGAATTATTGTTGGTTTTAGCAGTCACCAAAGATCGAGGGGCATCCAAAAATGTTGAAGATGAATCTTCAGGTGAAAGAACTTGTTTCCACAATAGTCCCTTCGTCGTTGAATTTAACATGTCTGTCAAATTCTTGTAGATGATTGGGTGATGGAGTTTTGAAAAATTCTTTGGAACTGAACAACAGGTTAGTTAGCATTGCAGTTTTAAAAACAGTTCTTACCATGATTGGTTGACACTCGAAAATGCAATGCTTTTTCAATTTCGATGCAAAAATTGTTGTTTGGATTATTCACAAAAATATTGGCTCTATTGACGTCTTTGATATCTTTTGAAATTGGAGAGCAATCCACATTGATTGTGACAGATTTGTAATTTGGAGAGAATCCATCATACGGAGTATGAGCTAGTTTGATATCGATAAATTTGATCTTGTTGTATGACAGCAAAAGTGGGAGTTGGTCCATGATATCTTGAAATGTATTCATATCGTTGCGAACGATAATGTTTGAGATCGTTAAAATCTCTAGTTGGCATAGTTCGTAAGGATTGTAGAAAGAAACAACGACTGGGAAGTAAGCGATCATTTTTAAATGTATCGCAATGTATTACATGTTGTAATTTTACAAAAGCATACACGTTCAAAAAACATACTTACATTATTTGAGATGAAAGTTTCTCTTGTTTTGTATTTTTATTCTCTCAATGGATAAACCAACACTTTTCATACCAAAACAAATATCCTCAGAGCAATGGGATCATTATGTTCAAAACAGATCAGATTATAAATTTTACAGATTCATATTAAACGGTGACCGAGTAGTTCTTGATAGAAAAAACGAACCTGTTTGTGAAACGAAAGGAATGGCAATCGC
>JBKBMR010000114.1:0-5882 GCA_046295755.1 Methylohalobius sp. | reverse complement strand
TAAATCCCCCATTCGCCGCGCGCTGATCTGCCTACACCATGAGCTGGCCAAAGATGAGCTGCACACGAACCAGCCATGGCTGAAAAACGGCCAACTGATCCGCTGCCTGGAAACAAACAGGCTATCCGCTAACGCCTAAAGTCCTGCTAAGCGCAAAGTCTTATTCTTTGCCGTTGGTATCGAGCCGGAAGGCCTCTCCGTAACGGGTGTCGGCGTCGAAATCCTGCCATACTAGCGCAGGCTGCGGCACCGGTTTGGTAGGGACGTAGAACGTCAATACGTCCAAGGTCCCGGTGAGCACTCTCCCACCGGTGTTCACCAGCCCTTTGATGAGCCCGCCGCTGATGCCGAACCAGAAATTAGTCTGGTTGTAGGTATTGATCATGGTTTTGGGGATTTCGAGCCAAGCGCTCATCAGGTTGCCAAACCCTATCCCCAGTTTTCGCCGGATCTTGATATCGTAGCTTTCTCCGCCGACCGCAGTCCCCATCATCGCACCCAATACCCCGACCCAAAAAACCATCTTAAGCCAACTTCTCATGTTTCCCCCTGCATTTTCTATCCGGTCACGATGGTATCGCCATCTCTATTAACCATAGAAAACTTCACCTAGATTGCAACCAAAAAAGTAGGGGCACGGCAAGCCGTACCCCTACCTAAGAAGATGCCGATGGCAAATGACGATCAGCCGGCCAGATTCTGCTCGACGAAGTCCCAGTTGACTAAATTCCAGAAATTCTCCACGTATTTGGCGCGGGCGTTGCGATAATCGATGTAATAGGCGTGCTCCCACACGTCACAAGTCAAAAGCGGCTTTTTCCCAGAAGTCATAGGATTTCCAGCATTTCCAGTCTGGACGATTTCGAGCTTGTCGCCGCTTTTTACCAGCCAGGCCCAGCCGGAGCCAAATAGAGTTACCGCTGCCTTGGAGAAAGCCTCCTTGAAATCTGCAAACGCGCCAAAATCGCGCCGAATCAGATCGGCAAGCTTGCCCTCCGGTTCCCCACCGCCGTTTGGCGCCATGCAGTTCCAATAGAAGGTGTGGTTCCAAACCTGGGCAGCGTTGTTGAAGATCGGACCTGAAGCCTTCAGGACGATTTCCTCCAGCGTCAAGTTTTCGAACTCCGTCCCTGGAATCAAATTGTTGAGGTTGTCCACATACGCCTTGTGGTGCTTGCCGTAGTGGTACTCTAGGGTTTCTTTGGAAATATAGGGTTCTAAGGCATCCATCGGATAGGGCAAAGGGGGAAGCTCATGTTTCATACGTCTGACTCCTTTTCCCAGTGTTTAGGTAGGTAAAGCTTACTTGAATCTTATCGCCAGGGCAAACCCTTTAGTAGGACGGATGCACCTCGCTCACCCCTGCTCGGTGGTTGATCAGGCGCGCTAAAAGAAAAAGCAAATCCGACAGCCGGTTCAAATAACGGATCACTTCGGGGTTGATCTTCTCCTCAGCGGCCAGGGCTACTGCTTCGCGCTCAGCCCGGCGCGCCACCGCGCGGGCAAAATGCAAAAGCGCCGCAGGGAAGGTCCCGCCCGGGAGGATGAATTGCTTGAGCTTAGGAAGCTCGGCCTCGATCCGATCGCACAGATGTTCAAGTCCCTCGACGTGCGAAGCAGCGATCCTGGGGCCAGCGCGCGCAAGGTCTGGGCTGGCAAGATCTGCGCAGACGATGTGCAGTTCGTTTTGAATCGCTAAAAGCCAAGCTTTGACCTCACCTTCCGGCAACTGGCTAATCGCCATCCCCAAGGCGCAGTTGAGTTCATCCACGCTGCCATAGGCCCCGATGCGAAGCGAAGCCTTGCTCACCCTAAGGCCGCCGATCAGACCGGTCTCACCCCGGTCGCCGGTGCGAGTGTAAATCCGCATAAATCACCTGCGCAGCAGCCTCCTTTGCACCAACCAGGCCGCAGCAAGGCCCCAAACGCTGCCCAGGTAGTGTACGAACACCCCGACCGCCACGCTTTGGTGGTGGATTCCCTCCATGAAGGAGGTCTTGTTGAACCAGACCCACAAAAACACCGTAAGATAATACACCCCAGCCCCTATGGCCGCCCACAAAAAAGGGTCCTGCCCCCGCGAGGTTGCCGTGCGATAAAACCAAACCGCCACCAAAATCGCCAAAAACCCCTCGACCACGCTTTCCCCTCCGCATCCTCAAGTTTTAAATTTTGGCACGTTCAGCGGACTTGGGGCAACTGCACTAAAAGTCCCTTGCCCTCTCCCTGCATCAGGGTCGTAGGATAGGTGCCGTTCCATTTTTCTATGGATTTGTACTGGATCAGCTTGTCGGTTAAGGAATTGGCGATGAGCTGGTTGGCGTTTGCTATCGCTTCGGCCTCTTTCAGGATCCGATAGGCTTTGGCGTCGGCTTCGATCCTTTGCCGTTCGGCTTCGGCTTTAGCTTGGGTGGTTACCTCAATGAGGCGGGTGTTGGCCTCTATGGTCTTGATCCTTTGATTCTTCTCCGCCTGCTTTTCCACCATCTCCAGGCGTTGCTCCTCCTGCTTGGCAAGCTGTACCTCCTCGATTTTTTTCAGCACGATCGGCGGCAGGACGATGTTGCGCATGGCCACATCGTGGAACTGAAACGGCAGCTCTGCGAACTTGTCCCCCAAGGTGGCGCGGATTTCGTTGGCGATGGCGGTGCGGTCGGCGGCGATTTTTTCGGCTTGGTATTTGCCGATCACGTCGCGCACCACATCGCGCACGATCGGATTGATGAGCTTTTCGAAGTAGTTTGCGCCATAGCGGGTCAGAATCTCGGCGGCTTGATCCTGGTGCGGCGTGTACTGGACCGTCAGCTCCACGCCAATGGGCAGGTTCTTGTTGTCGAGCACTTCGATCGCGGGCTTGTTGACCACGCCGCTTTGATCGGCTTCATCCTCTTTGCTCTTGTAGTTGACCGTATGCATACGCACGTCGAAGACGTGCACGCGTTGGATGAAAGGCAGCTTAAGATGTAGCCCCGGTTGTTTTTCCACCGGGTCATAGCGGCCAAAGGTGCTAAGCACTCCGACGGTGCCGCTTTCTAAGGTGTAAATGGCTGAAAAGAGAAAGATGAGCCCCAAGACCGCGCCGACTAACCACCCCTTAGGCAGGCGGGGGCCGGAGAACCAGTTCGAAGCTAGGGTTTCAAGTTCGCGTGCCATGAGTTTTCTCTTTAGTATTGTCCATTTTATAATAATATTTTTCCAAGAATCGGCTTGCCTATTGGAGCTTTTCTAGGCAAATTCTGATCTCAATCCATCTACTAAAGGGGAACTTCCATGCCACCGTCTGAAGAGGAAAGACGACAAATCCTAAACTCCTCCCCCAAAGGCACTTGGACCTTGATGCTCATCGTCGCCGCCGGTATGGCGGCTGCTTGGCTGTTTTTGTACTTTGGAGTCTTTCTACCTCGAGGCGCGGTGCACTGACCATGCACATCGACCCATTGGAGAAAAAATGGCTTTATGTGGCGTTGGGGATGATCGCGCTGTTTCTGGGCGCGATCGTTTTGACTGCTTGGGTTGGAGGCGTCCACCCCCCAAGCAACGTGGAGACTATCAATTCGGCGCGTCTGCATTTGAGCGAGGAGTTCGCCGAAGACCAATTAGGGGTCAAACTCCAGCCAGACGGCAGCCTTAAGGTCGTGATGGTAGCCGGCCGCTATGGGTTTTATCCACGCCGCATCACGGTTCCCGCCGACACGCCAATTACTTTTCGCTTTGCCAGCCTGGATGTGCTCCACGGCGTACATCTGCCTATGACCAATATGAACACCATGATCGTTCCGGGGTACGTGGCAGAAGTGACGACCAAATTCCCCATCCCCGGCGACTACCCCATGCTGTGCAACGAGTACTGCGGCTTGGGCCACGATTTCATGTGGAGTAGAGTCACCGTGGTGGATAAACAAACTTGGGAGCGCAACCTCGGAGTCAGGCCATGATCGACCTTCACACCCGCCGTCTGACCTTGTGGCACTTAAGCGTAGCGTTTAGTGCCTTCCTGATCGCTTGCGTTTTGGGGTTTTACCAGGTCGTAGAGCGCAGCGGGATTTTCCCTATCCTGCAATCGGCCAGAGTGTATTTTGCCTCGGTCAGCACTCATGGGGTGCTGATGGCTTATGTGTTGACCACCTTATTTATCATGGGGTTTGGTTATTACACGGCTGCCACTAGCCTCAAACGGCCGATCTGGAAGCCGCCTCTGGCCTGGGCCGGATTCGGTCTGAGCCTGTTCGGCACGGTGCTGGCGGCCGTCCCGTTGCTCACCGGAAAAGCTTCGGTGCTTTACACTTTTTATCCTCCGATCCAGGCTCACCCTTGGTTCTATATAGGCGCAGCGCTATTGGTAATCGGCTCCTGGGTCTGGTGTGCGGTGATGCTGGTGATGGCCTCCAAGTGGAAACAAGAAAACTCAGACAAGCCTTTGCCTTTGGCGATGTACGCCACTGCTCTCAATGCCTTGTTGTGGCTGTGGACCAGCGCCGGGGTGGCGCTGGAGGTGGTGTTCCAGCTTATTCCTTGGTCTTTAGGCTGGACTGACACCATCGATCCAGGGCTGGCGCGCACCTTGTTCGCTTGGACTTTACACCCTATCGTCTATTTTTGGCTGATTCCCGCTTACATCGCCTTATATTGTTTTACGCCCAAGGCAGCCGGAGGATTTTTGTTTAGCGATGAGGCAGCAAGATTTGCTTTTCTTGGGCTTGTGCTTTTCAGCCTGCCTATCGGCTTCCACCATCTGTACGTAGACCCGGAGCAGGCTGCCGGTTGGAAGCTGCTGCACGGGGTCGGCACTTTCTTGGTCGCCGTCCCTACTCTGATCACCGGCTTTACCGTGCTGGCCTCGCTCGAGATCGCTGGGCGGCTTAACGGTGGCCAGGGACTGTTTGGTTGGATCGGTGCCCTGCCTTGGGGGAATCCCATGGTGCTCTCGGCGATTTTGGCGCTGCTCATGCTGATCCTGGGCGGCTTTGGCGGCCTTATCAACGCCAGTTATGCTCTCAACACCATGGTTCACAACACCGCTTGGGTACCGGGTCATTTTCATCTGATCTTTGCCGGCACTACTGTGATCGTGTATTTCGCCGTTGCCTATCACCTGTGGCCTAGGCTAACAGGCAGGGCGCTTTACTCCAACCACCTCGCTCTGGTCCAACTATGGACCTGGTTCATCGGCATGGTGCTGTTGAGCACTCCTTGGCACGTTCTAGGCCTGTTAGGCCAGCCGCGGCGCATCTCTAGCGTCACTTATCACAGTCTATTGACTTTGAGCTGGCAGCCGTACGAGCTGTTCATGATCATGGGCGGAGCGCTGCTTTTGGCTTCAGCCATCCTGTTCGGTTATTTATTGGCCAAAACGCTCATGCATCCAGCCGTTCAACGCGATCTTGATCCTGCCTATTCTGAGCCGCTCCATCTGCCCCAAAACCTTCCGGTGTGGCTGGAAAACTTCAAGCTTTGGAACCTAGTCCTCGGCGGGCTGATGCTTTTGAGCTTTGGAGTTCCAATCGCCCAGTTCTTTTTCCTCAAAACCTACGGTTCTGCTCCTTGGGGGTACTAAGATGCGCAAAGCACTCGCCATCGCTTTATGGTTCCTCGGCGTCGAAGCAGGAGCTACCCCTGCCACCCAGGTCGCTTGGGCCGCTCACACTTTGAGCCGGATCGAGCGCGGTGATCCCAAGCGTGGCCAAGAGCTAGCCTCGGCGTGTGCTGCCTGCCACGGCGGCGAAGGGATAAGCACCGACCCTGCTTTTCCGCATCTTGCTGGACAGCTTGCCACTTATCTTTACCGCCAACTGCGCGACTACAAAGACGGCAGCCGCCAAAATCCACTGATGCAAGAGTTTGCTGCGACTTTAAGCGATCAGGACATGGCCGATCTAGCCGCT
>JBKBMR010000113.1:0-5914 GCA_046295755.1 Methylohalobius sp. | reverse complement strand
CCAGCAAGATCACTTTGGACTTGGAGTTTGAAGTCTCTCCTAGTCTAAGCAGCTTGGTGTTAGGAGCCGTGTTCAATCAAATCGGTGAAACCCTCGTGAGTGCTTTCACTCAGCGGGCAAAACACCTGTATGGCTGAAGCAGTGGAAGTGGTGTATGCACTGCCTGAGGTGCAGCGTGTGATTGAAATTCCATTCGTGTCCGGGATGAGAGTAGCTCAAGCAATCGAGCGCAGCGGCATCCTTGAGGAATTTCCAAAGATCGATTTGGCCATGGCCAAGGTTGGGGTCTTTGGTCGCCTATGTCGGCTGGATCGGCAGCTTACGCCCGGCGACCGGGTTGAAATCTATCGACCGCTGGCCATCGATCCAAAACAAGCGCGCAGGCTTAAAGGGCAGCCTGGTTAGCTGAACAGATTCTTAAACAGCTCGCCGATCATCTCAAAAATGCCTTTTTCGAGCTTGCGCGGAGGGACCTCGACGGTGGTTACCTCGTGCGCCTGAAGATCCGATTCAGGATGAGGGCGAAAATCTCCTCGTAATCCTGAAAGGTGCAAGTCGTCATCGAAGATCAGCGTCAGGTGTTGCACTTGGCGGGCACCGCCGGCTTTTTGAAAACTGTAGAGATAATCCCAGCGTTTGGATTGGAAAGGGTTCCTGAGCAAAGGTGTCCCCATAATGTAGCGGACTTGATTCTGCGTCATGCCCGGCCGCAGCTGGTCGACCTGTTTCTGGGTGACGATGTTGCCCTGTTGAATGTCGATTCGGTACACGCAGCCGGTTAAAATCTGACTTGCAAAGTAGATAATAAGGATGAGATGCTTTCGCATTGATTTTTAATTCGATTCTATCCAGAGGAAATGATACTCGATCGCTATTTGGCTTGGCATCAGAGGGCGAGCTGCGAATATATTCTCTAGGGGAGATGTCGTGGAATCGCAAGACTTAAGAAACGTTGGTCTCAAAGTGACCCTGCCGCGGATGAAGATTCTGGAGATTTTGGAGCGGCAACAGGGTTCAAAGCATCATTTCAGCGCTGAAGACGTATACAAAATCCTACTCGAGGAAGGCGAGAAGATCGGCCTGGCTACGGTCTATCGGGTGTTGACTCAATTCGAAGCGGCTGGACTTGTCCGGCGCCACTATTTCGAAGGCGGCAATTCCGTATTCGAGCTCAACCTAGGCAATCACCACGACCACATCGTTTGCCTCAAGTGTGGCCGGGTAGATGAATTCAAAGACGAGGCGATAGAACAGCGGCAGCAGAAGATCGCCGCTGATCTGCACTATCAACTTCAGGACCACAGTCTGACCCTATACGGCGTTTGCCCGGTTTGCCAAAAAAAATCTTAGCATGTTCAAACCCTTGCCCCTTTATCTCGCCCTGCGCTACACCCGGGCGAAAAAACGCACGCATTTTATTTCTTTTATCACCCTGACCTCGATTTTAGGCATTACCCTTGGGGTGACAGCCTTGATCACCGTACTCTCGGTAATGAACGGTTTCGAGTCGGAACTGCGCAGGCGTATCTTGGGAATGACCGCGCACGTCACGGTGACCGGTTTCGATGGTAAGCTCTATGCCTGGCAAGCTGTAGCGGAACGCTTGCGAGGTCATCCCCATCTCCTGGGCAGCGCGCCTTTTGTCGAGGGGCAGGTGATGCTCACCTTCGAGCGGCGGGTATCGGGCACCATGCTGCGCGGTGTGCTGCCCGAGAGTGAACCTGAGGTGTCGGCGGTGGCTGAGCACGTCACCGCCGGCAGTCTAGGAGCGCTCAAAGCGGGAGAATATGGGATCGTCCTCGGAGCTGAGCTGGCGCGTTACTTGGATGTCTGGTTAGGGGACAAAGTCACCGTGATCACGCCTCAGGTGACCACCACCCCGGCAGGCATTCTCCCCCGCTTAAAACGCTTTACCGTGGTAGGGATATTCGAAGTCGGGATGTACGAATATGATCGCAACATGGCCCTAGTGCACCTCGAAGACGCGAGCAAACTGCTGCGCCTAGAGGGGGCAGTCAGTGGGCTTAGGCTGAAGCTAGACGATGTGTTCGCTGCCCCGCACGCTGCTCAGGTATTGACTGCCCGCTTGGGCGGGGAATATCTGGTTACCGATTGGACCAGGATGCACAGCAATTTTTTCAAAGCCATCCAAATGGAAAAAACCGTGATGTTCGTCATTCTGCTCCTGATCGTCGCGGTGGCCGCGTTCAACATCGTCTCCACCTTGGTCATGGTGGTCACCGACAAGCGCGCCGATATCGCTATCCTGCGCACTCAGGGGATAACACCGGGAACAGTGATGGTAGTGTTCATTCTTTTGGGATCGATCATCGGCCTAGGGGGGACCCTGGCCGGGGTGGCCGGCGGGGTGGCTTTGGCGCTGAATGTGGAGACCCTGGTTCCGGCTATCGAGCGGTTGTTCGGGGTGCATTTCTTGGCGGCCGATGTGTATTACATCAGCGAGCTACCTTCGGAACTCCATTGGGAAGATGTGTGGCGGATCAGCGGGATGGCTTTCCTGCTGACCTTGCTTGCGACCTTGTACCCGGCCTGGCACGCGGCCAAAGTCAAACCGGCCGAGGAGTTGCGCTATGAGTGAGGCGCCGGTCTTGTCCTGCCATGGCCTGGTCAAACGGTTTCAGCAGGGACCGATCCAGGTGGAAGTGCTCAAGGGCGTCGATTTAGCGGTAAAGCCCGGACAGCGCATCGCTATCATGGGGGCCTCGGGTTCTGGCAAGAGCACCTTGCTGCATTTGTTAGGTGGTTTGGAAAACCCGAGCGCTGGCCAGGTGCTGTGGGAAGGCAGCGACATCGGTCGCTTGAGCGAGCGCCAGCTCAGCCAGAAACGCAATCGGACGCTGGGGTTCGTCTATCAGTTTCATCACCTACTGCCGGAGTTCACGGTGCTGGAGAACGTCGCCATGCCGCTTCTGATCGGAGGGAGCCGTATCGCCGAGGCACGGCAGCGGGCGATCGAAATCTTGACCCGGGTAGGGCTGGAAAAACGGCTGCATCACAAGCCCGGCGAACTTTCCGGCGGAGAACGCCAGCGAGCCGCCGTAGCCCGGGCGATGGTGACCCGCCCCCACTGCGTGCTGGCGGACGAACCGACCGGTAATCTGGACCGCAAGACCGCTGCCCGGGTATATCAGCTGATGTTGGAATTGAACCGGGAATTTAAAATCAGTTTTCTGGTCGTCACCCACGATCGGGAGTTAGCCGATCAGATGGATAGCGTGCTCAAGCTGGAGGAC
Source organism: Methylohalobius sp. (assembly GCA_046295755.1). Lineage (GTDB taxonomy): Bacteria > Pseudomonadota > Gammaproteobacteria > Methylococcales > Methylothermaceae > Methylohalobius. The sequence goes on along the minus strand of JBKBMR010000113.1, from coordinate 2,660 downwards.
GGTCGCCTCTACCCTGCCGATTGATTGCGCAGCTTGCGTTTTTGCCAGCGTCTGACCGTCGCCCATCGCCATACTGCCTGCATCCCAACGTAGCCGCATGCTGCCAGGACGGTTCCGACGATCAGGCTGCCGAGCAGGAGCGGCCAAAAAATGTCTCCCATCTCGTTCAGCAGGTTGAATTTCTCCGGGTTGATCTCGTTCCCGGCGCCGAGAATCCAGGCTCCAAGCTTATAGGCAGGGTAGAACATCGGCCCCCAGGTCAAGGGGTTGGTGATCCACACCAAGACCACAGACAGAGGAAGATTGGCCCCGACCAGGAAGGCGATGGCAGCGGCTACGATCATTTGGCCAGGAATCGGCAGGTACATGGTGAAAAATCCCACCGCGCAGGCTAGCGCCGCCGAATGGCGGTTGAGGTGCCAGAGGTTGGGGTTGTGCAGGTGTTCGCCGAGAAATTGCAGGTGTTTGTGTTCTTTGATGACGTGGTGTTCGGGCAAGAAGCGCTGGATAAATTTTTTGGGCATAACTACTTTCGAAGGCTACAAGAATTTTGCGGCTGGCAGGTGAGTCCAGCCAAAATCGACCATAATCATTTTAGCAATTCTTAACGTACTTTAAAGCAAGAAGTTTGATGCTTTGGGCCGGACTGGGCTTCTTGAGTGGGGGGATAGTCGTATTCTCGCTGCCTGAACCGCCGGCTTGGGGCTGGCTGGTAGCGGGGACAGGGGTTTTCCTAGTTTTACTTTGGCGGCGCAAGTGGTATCTGGCCTGGATGACATTGGGTTTGCTCTGGACCTCAGCGTATGTGCACTGGTATTGGCAACCTTTAGATCCCGCTCTGGAAGGACGGGACCTGATCGTGACCGGAAGGATCGAGGACCTACCTAGAAAACGAACCTGGGGCTGGCTTTTCGATTTTCGGGTGGAAAGCCAGCCGCCTGAGGGAAGCTTGCCAGAGCGAATTCGTTTGAGTTGGTATGCAGGCCCGAGCCTCAAGGCGGGTGAACGCTGGCAGCTTAAGGTGCGCTTAAAGCGCGCGCACGGATTTGCCAACCCGGGAGATTTCGATTACGAACGCCATCTATTCAGCCAGCGCCTTGGAGCCATAGGTTATGTGCGCCAGTCAGAAGCACGCCGCCTAGCCAAAGGCTCGGGATTGGCCAGATGGCGCCAGACGATCGCAGATTTCATCGACCTTAAGCTATCCGAATCGCCCTACCGAGGGATTCTAAAGGCATTGGCGGTAGGGGTTCAGGAAGGGATCGGCGAAGATCAATGGGAGGTCCTGCGCCGCACCGGTACCGCCCATCTGGTGGCTATCTCCGGTCTGCACATCGGACTGGTGGCAGGACTGATTTTCTGGTTGGGCCGCAAGGCTTGGCTCTGGTTGGGGCATTGGCGGCTGGGGGCTGATCAGGCTGGTGCCATGTTGGCTGTGCCCTGTGCGGTCGGGTATACCGCTCTAGCTGGATTTTCGGTGCCGACCCGGCGGGCTTTGATCATGCTATGTGTGGGGCTTCTAGCTTTGCTCCAGCGCCGACGCCTTTATCCCGGACAGGCACTCGGGGCGGCCCTACTGGGGGTCTGTGCATTCGACCCGCTAGCGCCGCTCACCGCTGGCTTCTGGTTGTCGTTCGGGGCGGTGGCCTGGATCCTATATGCCCTCGCAGGGCGCCTGCGGCCACCCAGCTTGGCGCTGTTGAAGGTCCAGGGGTATCTCTTTATGGGGCTTGCGCCGTGCTTGATTTTTTTCTTCCAGCAGTTGGGCTTAAGCGCTCCTTTGGCAAATTTAATAGCGATTCCGCTGGTGACTTTCGGGGTGGTTCCCTGGGTGCTGTTGAGCTGTGGTTTGGCGCTTGTAGCCCCGACTCTGGCTTCGCTGCTGCTGAGCGTACCGGACCAGGTGCTGGCCTGGCTTTGGCCGGCGCTGGCTTGGCTCGCTGGTTTTCACGACGGGAGCTGGCCGTTACCGCCTCCGCCTGTCTGGAGTTTGCCGCTGGCTTCGTTGGGGATCGGGTGGCTTTTGGCTCCGCGCGGTTTGCCGGGGCGCTGGCTGGGGGTGGCGTTGCTTTTGCCGATGGTGTGGACCTCGGCGCCGCGTCCTGGGCCGGGCGAAGCCTGGGTGACGGTGTTGGACGTGGGGCAAGGTCTTGCGGCGGTGGCGGAGACCAAAAACCACGTGTTGGTGTACGACACCGGCCCCAGTTTCAGCGAGCGCTTTGATGCCGGAAGCGATGTCATCGCCCCGTTTCTTCAGCACAGCGGGCGAAGGCGAGTGGATTTGATCTTGCTCAGCCATGGCGATTCCGATCACAGCGGGGGTCTTGCTGGGTTGATGCGGCGCTTTCCAGCCCCTATCCTGACCAGCGCTGTGGCGCAGTTTCGGCGCTTCGGCGCGGCTCCGTGCCAAGCGGGGCAGGGCTGGGAATGGGATGGGGTGAGATTTGCCGTGCTCTGGCCAGAAGAGGCCGAGCCGAGACCGGGCGAAAGCGAAAACGATCGCTCTTGCGTGCTGAAGATTGAAACCAAAGCCGGCGCGGTGCTCCTTCCCGGCGATCTGGAACGGACTGCAGAGGCGGCTTTGGTGAGACGGTATGGAACTTCTCTCAAGGCTTCGGTCTTGATCGCCCCGCATCACGGCAGCGCCACCAGTTCCTCCT
>JBKBMR010000112.1:3793-5977 GCA_046295755.1 Methylohalobius sp. | reverse complement strand
GAAGGTATCGTGAATCAGCGCCAGCTGCCGTCGGCGTGGCGGAAGCGGTATTCCAGATAGCCTGCCCCGTCCTGGCAGCGCTGTTGGAATTCTGCGATCACCCGGCGCCGGTCTTCCGGATGCAGGTTTTGCTGCCAGAACTTGGGGTCTTTGAGAATCTTTTGGCTGTCGTAGCCCAAAAGCCTTTGGACGTTATCGCTGACATAAGTGCATATTGGCGGATTAGACATCTGGACCGCATAGAGGATGGTCGGGCTGTCTTCGAGCAGAAGCTTAAAGCGCGCCGCCAGTTTCCTGTATTTGGCCAGGAGTTGGCGGCGCTGGCTGATGTCGGCGATCACTCCCACGATCTTAGGGCCGGTTTCCGTTTCGCACCTTGCAAAGGATAACCCTAAGGGGATCTGGCGGCCGTCCTTGCGTACTCCCATGCATACTCGGTTGCCTTGCATTTTTTGTAAGCTTAAGGGGAAATATCTGTTCCGATAGCGCGGGGGCAGTAGGACAGCCACCGAGCGCCCTTCAAGTTCCGGCCGGGAGTAGCCGAAAATCTCAGCCGCCTTGGCGTTCAGCGCCAAGATGGTGCCTTCGGAATCGAGCACAAACATGCCCGAGGGGGAGGTTTCGAAAACCGCGCGGTAGGGATCCTCCTGCGGATTAGGGCTAAAAAGACAAGACGTATAGCCGCTCACGATTAGGTGCCTTCGAGTATGCTTCTTCTCTTGAAGTTTAGAAGAAGATTTGGCACCGACAAGGAGCAGCGTGGAAAATGCTATTCGTCAGGCATTTCCGGAAGCGCCGGCGGAATGTATTCGACTTCCTTGATCTCCGCTTTGGGGTGATGCTTGCGGATCAATTCGGCGATCTCCTGGGCGCGGGGTTTGGGAACGTCCACCAGCATCAAGAGCTCGCCGCGCTCGATCGCTTGCTCGTATTTGCGCACCTCCTCGCTGGGAACGGAGATCCCGATCAAGCTGGACGCTAAGGCGCCTACCGCTGCCCCTGCCAGGGTCGCAGCCAGGAGCACTGCCCCGCCAGCTGCCACGATTCCGCCCGGCAAAAGCACCGCCACCAGCCCAGCCAAGAGTCCCGTAGCCGATCCTGCGGCAAGCCCCCGTTTGAGCGCAGGGATAAGATCGGTCTTCTCCTTAAGGCCCGCTTCCGGCAGATCCTCCAGCGGTACCCCTTCTTTGGCGATGATGTGGATTTCTTCTTCCTTGACCCGCGCCAGCATCAGGTCATCGACGATGTTTTGGGCCGTGGGGACGTTAGGAATGAGCAGGACTAATCTTCGCATGTTAGCCTCCTTGAGAGATTCTATCTCAACTAGCACCAGAATATGCGCTTTCGCAAGGATTTTTGCAAGGTTTCCGCGATGATCTTATCATTTCCCTTTCAGAGAACCTTCTGGCTTAAGCTCTAAATGGTTTTGGTCGTCTCCTGTGCTTAGCTTTTATTGTTGGATGAATTTCTTGTCATCACTATGGTCTCTTTAGGTTTTTGATGGTATTTTTACCCTCCTTTTTCGATTGGAGTAACGTGGCGATGAGAGCACGGATTAAATGGGTGGAAGATGTTTTATTCGTGGGTGAATCCGGCAGCGGCCACGGCCTTATCATCGATGGCCCTCCTGAGCACGGCGGGCGCAACTTGGGGCCGCGGCCGATGGAGCTGCTTTTGCTAGGGGTTGGCAGTTGTTCGGCGTTCGACGTGGTGCACATCTTGAGAAAGGGCCGCCACCCCGTCGCCGACTGCCAGGTGGAGGTCAACGCTGAGCGCGCTGAGACCGATCCTAAGGTGTTTACCCGGATTCGTCTGCATTTCATCGTCAAGGGGAAAGGCTTAAGCCAAGCTGCCGTAGAGCGGGCGGTTAAACTCTCAGCAGAGAAGTACTGCTCGGCCTCGATCATGCTCGGCAGGGTGGCTGAAGTCAGCCATAGCTTCGAGGTCGTCGATCCCGGCGATTCCTAGTAATTGTTTGTTGATGGGGTTCAAAACATCGATGGAAAAATTGAAACTGCACGGTTTCAACAATCTGACCAAGAGCTTGAGCTTCAACATCTATGACATCTGCTATACCAGTCCGGCCAACCAGCAACGCTACATCGAGTACATCGACGAGGCTTACAACGCCGAGCGACTGACTCAGATCCTCACCGACGTCGCCGACATCATCGGCGCCCATAT
>JBKBMR010000112.1:0-3693 GCA_046295755.1 Methylohalobius sp. | reverse complement strand
AACATCGCCCGCCAGGACTATGATCCCCAGGGGGCGAGCGTGACCATGCTGATCTCCGAAGACCCGGTCTGCCACGGGGTATCTCGCGCCAAGACTTCAAGGCCAGTGCCAGAAACGGTTTTGGCCCACCTGGATAAAAGCCACATCACCGTCCACACTTACCCGGAAAGCCACCCGCATTTCGGCATCAGCACTTTCCGCGCCGACATCGACGTATCTACCTGCGGCCGGATTTCGCCGCTCAAGGCGCTTAACTATTTGATCTACAGCTTTGAATCTGACATCGTCATCATGGACTATCGGGTCCGCGGTTTCACCCGCGACATCAGCGGCGCTAAGTTGTTCATCGACCACGACATCACCTCGATTCAGAATTACATCGCCCAGGACACTAAAGACCGCTACCAGATGATCGACGTCAACGTCTATCAGGAAAACATCTTCCATACCAAGATGATGCTCAAGGAATTCAACCTGGACGATTATCTATTCGCCCCGGACGATGTCTTGCTTACGGACGAAGAGCGTCAAGAGGTGCAGGAAAAGGTGTATCGGGAAATGGCGGAGATCTTCTACGGCCGCAATTACGCGGTTTGAAGCCATTGCCAATTTGGGTCTTGACTTAGGCTAAAATCAAAAAATTTTCGCTACTGTAGCAAAAGCAAAATGACAAATCGACGCGGATTGGGGGTGAAAGAAAGTGGGGAATGAAGGGAAGGGAATCGTCCTGAAGGAGCAGGTCAGGATCGCGCTGGAGCGGTATTTCGCCGAGCTGGATGGAGAAATGGTTACAGGCCTGTATGTTATGGTGCTGGCGGAGGTGGAGAAACCTTTGCTTGAAACCGTCCTGAATCACACCGGCGGCAACCAGAGCAAGGCGGCCCAGGTCTTAGGAATGAGCCGCAGCACCCTGCGCAAGAAACTCAAGCAGTATGGGATCGAATGACATGCATCAAGTAAAGCGCGCGCTGATTTCCGTTTCGGACAAGACCGGAGTGATCGCCTTTTGCCAGGGCTTGACCGATCTCAAAATAGAGATCCTCTCTACCGGCGGTACCGCGAGATTGTTGCGCCAATCCGGCATCGCCGTGACCGAGGTAGCCGACTATACCGGTTTCCCGGAGATCATGGCGGGCCGGGTCAAGACCTTGCACCCTAAGATTCACGGCGGGATCTTGGGCCGGCGTGGGGTGGACGACGAAGTGATGGCCGCGCACGGCATCCCGCCGATCGATCTGGTGGTGGTGAATCTTTACCCCTTTGCTGAGGTGAGCGCAGATCCTGCATGCCCATTTGCCAGCGCGATCGAAAACATCGACATCGGCGGTCCGGCGATGATTCGAGCAGCGGCCAAAAATCACGCTGCGGTTGGGGTAGTCGTGGACCCGGACGATTATGATCGGGTACTTCAAGCGCTGCGCCAAGGAGGGCTTCCAGAGGCGCTGCGGCTGGAGTTGGCCGCCAAGGCGTTCGCCCACACCGCCCGCTATGACGCAACCGTTGCCTCTTATCTCGAGCAAGCTTTGGGACGTACCGGTCTACCTGAGGTCCTCGACCTGAGGATGGAGAAGATAAGCGACCTTAGATATGGTGAAAACCCCCATCAGCGAGCGGCCTTGTATCGGCTAAGCCAGCCGTCGCCTGGCACCTTGGGGGCGGCTTACCAGTTGCAGGGCGGTCCTTTGTCTTACAACAACCTAGCCGATGCCGACGCGGCCTTAGAGTGCGTGCAATCCTTAGACGGGGGGCCAGCCTGCGTGATCGTCAAACACGCCAACCCGTGCGGAGTCGCCCAGGCTGAGACCTTGCTTGAGGCCTATGAGTTGGCTTACGCCGCCGATCCGGTTTCGGCTTTCGGTGGGATCATTGCCTTCAATCGCGCTTTGGATAAAGATACGGCCTCCGCTATCCTAAAGCGCCAGTTCGTCGAGGTGATCCTGGCACCGGAAGTTGACGAAGAAGCTAAGGCGGCTTTGGCGCAAAAGCCCAAGGTGCGCGTCTTAAGTTGTGGGTCCTTCAAGCCGCTTGCAGCCGAACTCGAATTCAAGCGGATCTCCGGCGCGGTCTTAGTGCAGGACAAAGACCTTGCCGCAGCCGGCGAGTTTAAAACCGTCACGCAACGCCCGCCTACGCCTGAGGAACTCAAAGACCTGAAATTTGCCTGGCGGGTGGTCAAATACGTCAAATCCAACGCCGTCGTCTACGCGCGCGGGCGGCGCACCCTAGGCATCGGTGCCGGGCAAATGAGCCGGGTGTGGTCGGCCAGGATCGGGATTCAAAAGGCGCAAGAAGCAGGTTTATCCGTGGTCGGCTCGGTGATGGCCTCGGATGCTTTCTTTCCGTTCCGCGACAGCGTGGATTTTGCCGCCTCAGCCGGAGTGACGGCCATCGTCCAGCCCGGAGGTTCAATCCGCGACGAGGAAGTGATCGCCGCCGCTGACGAAGCCGGGATCGCCATGGTATTCACCGGCGTTCGCCACTTTCGCCACTGATTACTTGCGCACCACCATCGGTCCTAAGGGTCTGCCGCCGATCAGATGGAGGTGCAGGTGGAAGACCTCCTGGCCGCCGTTGCGGTTGCAGTTGATGATCAGTCGGTAGCCGTCCTGGGCGATGCCCTCCCGTTCGGCCAGGAGTTTGGCGACGTAGATCATGTGACCGAGCAGCGGCTCGTCCTCGGGCTGAACGTCGTTGACGGTCGGGATCGCCCGGTTGGGTACGATCAGAATATGGGTCGGGGCGGCCGGGCGGATGTCGCGGAAGGCAGTCACCTGCTCGTCGCGGTAGACGATGTCGGCAGGTAATTCGCCCTGGATGATCTTCTCGAAGATGGTGGTCATCGCTTGCCTCCCTTTAGTCTTTGGATTGGCGTTCGAATAAGCGAAGATATTGGCCGTAACCCTCTTTTCCCAGGTCTTCTTTGGGGATAAAGCGCAGCGCCGCCGAGTTGATGCAGTAGCGAAGCCCTGTGGGAGGTGGGCCATCGCGGAATAGGTGCCCTAAGTGGGAATCGGCCTTGCGGCTTCGCACTTCGATGCGGCGCATGAAAAAGCTTTTGTCCTCGCGCTCGACGATGTTATCGGGTTCTAAGGGCTGGGTGAAACTGGGCCAACCGGTACCGGAATCGAACTTGTCCAGCGAGCTAAACAGAGGCTCGCCGGAGACGATGTCCACGTAGATCCCCTCGCGCTTGTTGTTCCAGTACTCGTTGCGGAACGGCGGTTCGGTGCCGTTTTCCTGAGTGACGTGATACTGGATAGGGGTAAGCTTTTTGCGCAAGGTTTCCGGATCGGGTTTGGCGTAAGTTTTTGCGTTCTGGTCGCGCCAGGCTGCGTGCAGGAACTGATCGCGCCCTGAGCCGAGCCGATAGAGGCGGTAACGGAGCGGGTGTTTTTTATAGTAATCTTGGTGATAGTCCTCGGCCGGATAGAATTTTTTAAGCGGCAAGATTTCGGTGACAATCGGGGATTTGAACCTACCCGATTGCTCCAACGCCCGTTTGGAGCTTTCGGCGAGCCGGCGCTGGTCTTCGTCGTGATAGAAGATCACGCTGCGGTACTGGGGACCGCGATCGACGAACTGACCGCCGGGATCGGTCGGGTCGATGTGGCGCCAAAATACCTCTAGCAATTCCCGGTAACTGATTCGATCTGGGTCGAAGCTCACCTGGATCGCTTCCACATGACCGGTGGT
>JBKBMR010000111.1:0-6106 GCA_046295755.1 Methylohalobius sp. | reverse complement strand
GTTGCATGGTCTTGACTTGCTCCGGCCAGCCTTCGAGCTGATCTAAACCGGCCAGTAGCTCCTCAGCGTAGGCAGTAATCTTTAAAAACCATTGCGGGATCTCGCGCCGCTCGACCAAAGCGCCAGAGCGCCAGCCGCGCCCATCGATCACCTGCTCGTTGGCCAGCACTGTCTGATCCACCGGATCCCAGTTGACCGTAGCCAGTTTGCGATAAGCCAAACCGCGCTCGAAAATCTTGGTAAAAAACCACTGCTCCCAGCGGTAATAACTGGGATCACAAGTGGTGATCTCGCGCCGCCAGTCGTAAGCAAATCCTAGCCGCTTGAGCTGGCGCTTCATGTAGGCGATGTTCTCATAGGTCCACTTAGCCGGGTGGATGCCGTGCTTGGCCGCAGCGTTTTCGGCCGGCAAGCCAAAGGCGTCCCAACCCATAGGTTGCAGAACGTTCTTGCCCAGCATCCTTTGGTAGCGGGCGATGGCATCGCCGATGGTGTAGTTGCGCACGTGCCCCATGTGCAGGCGCCCGGAAGGATAGGGAAACATCGACAGGCAATAGAATTTCTCGCGGCTTGGGTCTTCTGTCACTTCGAAGGCGCCCGTCTCCTCCCAAAGCTTTTGCACCTTTTCCTCGATGGCGTGGGGGCGGTAAGTTTCGTCCATTGCTGTTCAATAACCTTAAATTGAAAAGTGTTAAAATGGTTTTTAGCTCCAATTGCGTGATTTTAAACGACATTAAGAGGTTGGTCTAATGCGCAGGGTGATCTTTAATCAGAAAGGCGGAGTGGGCAAATCCACCATCACCTGTAACCTGGCGGCCATCAGCGCAGCGGAGGGAAAATCCACGCTGGTGGTAGACCTGGACATGCAGGGCAACTCCTCCCATTATCTTTTGGGAGCGAAAATCGAGGATCCGGAGGAAACCCTGGCTAAGTTCTTCCGCGAGACTTTGAGCATCAATCCCTTTGCTAAGAATCAGAAGACCTCGGCCAGGGAGCTGATTCAGAATACGCCGTTTCCAAACCTGTATTTGCTCGCTTCCCATCCGGAAATGGAATCGCTCCAAAGCCGACTCGAATCGCGCTACAAGATTTATAAGCTTAAGGAAGCCTTGGAGCAGCTCAACGATTTCGATTCCATCTTCATCGACACCCCGCCCGTCCTCAATTTCTACAGCCGCTCTGCGCTGATCGCAGCAGAAAAGTGCCTGATCCCCTTCGACTGCGACGCCTTCTCGCGCGAGGCCCTATACAAGCTTTTGGAAGCAATCGCCGAAGTCAAACAGGATCACAATCCAGCGCTGGAAGTCGAAGGGGTGGTGGTCAACCAATTCCAAAGCCGCGCCAAACTCCCCCAGCAACTGGTAGAAGAACTCGCCAAGGAAGGGCATCCTGTGCTCGCCACCCGCCTCTCGCCTTCGGTCAAGGTGCGCGAATCCCACAGCCAGGCCAAACCGCTGATCTATTATGCCCCCGACCACAAGCTGACCGAGGAATTCAAAGCCTTGTATCGGGAGTTGCATCGCTGATGTGGGCCTACCTCCTGCTGATCCTAAGCTTACTGGCCACGTGCCAGGCAACGGCTCGCGTTTTGACGGTCGGCGCTTTGGCCTACGGTACCCTCAACTGGGAGCTTTTGGTCATCGAACGCGAAAAGCGCAACCAAGAGCTGCGCCTTAAGGTGCGCAAGCTGGCCAGCCCGCAAGCGGCCGAGGTCGCCCTTCAGGCCGGCTCGGTGGATCTGATCGTCGCCGACTGGCTGTGGGTGGCCAGGCAACGCAGCCAAGGCGCCGATTTTACCGCCGTGCCTTATTCCCTCACCCACGGCGCTTTGCTCGTCGCCCCCGATTCGCCGATCCGCTCATTGCCAGACCTTATAGGTAAACGCCTAGGTGTCGCAGGCGGCGCGCTGGACAAAAACTGGCTGCTGCTCCAGGCATTGGCCAGGCAGCAATACGATTTGGACTTGGCCAAGGTCTCACAGCCGGTCTTCGGCGCCCCTGCCTTGCTCAACCAGCAACTCCTGCAAAAGCGTCTGGACGCCCTGCTTACCTACTGGCACTACGCCGCTCCTCTAGAAGCTCAGGGTTACCGCAGGCTGCTTACCGGGGGGGAATTGCTTAAAGCATTGGGAATCGATCCTCCCTTGCCAACTTTGGGATACATCTTCCGCGAAGCTTTGGCCGATCAAGCCGCAGAAACCCTTCAGGCATTTTTGGACGCCGCCTTTCGGGCCAGAGAAGCGATCTGTTCCAAGGCCGAAGTTTGGCAGTACGTAGCGCCCCTAACCGGGCAGAACGACCCAAAAGTCCAGGCTGTTCTGCGCCAGCGCTATTGCGAAGGCCGGATCAGCCATTGGGGCGCTGAGGAAATCGAGGCAGCGGCGCGCTTGTATCGGCTGCTCGCCGCCATAGGTGGAGAACAGTTGACCGGCCCAGCCAAAGAGCTGCCCAAGGGCACTTTCTGGCAGAATTTCACGTGGCCGCGCTGATCCGTTTCTATGCAGCGTCTGATCCCCGCCGCCTCCTTGCTCGGCTTGCTGGCGGTCTGGCAGATCCTGGCCTGGTGGCTTCACTCTCCCCTGTTGCCTACGCCGCTCGCGGTATTTAGGACTTTGAGCCAACAGCTAAGCTCGGGAGAGCTGCCCCGCCACCTGGCGATCACCCTCACCCGATTGGGTCTGAGCTTTTTTCTCGCCATGCTTTTGGGATCTGCCGTGGGGATCGCGATGGGACGATCCCCTCTGCTCGACCGAGTGCTGGATCCGTGGCTGACCTTGTTCTTGAACATCCCCGCCCTGGTCACTGTCATCCTCTGTTACGTCTGGCTGGGACTGACTGAGACCGCCGCGATCCTGGCGGTAGTGATGAACAAACTGCCTAACGTGGCGGTCACACTGCGCGAAGGGGCCAAGGCGCTGGACAAGGGACTTTTAGAGATGGCGCAAGTTTACCATTTCGGTCTTTGGAAGACTTTCCGCCACGTCATCTGGCCGCAGTTGTACCCGTTTGTCATCGCTGCCTCGCGCACGGGGCTGGCGCTCATCTGGAAGGTCATCCTGGTAGTAGAACTTTTAGGGCGCAGCGACGGCATGGGGTATCAGTTGCATTTATTCTTTCAGTTGTTCGACGTGGCCGCCATCCTCGCCTATACCCTCGCTTTCGTTGCCGTAATCCAGCTTCTGGAGTGGAGCGTGCTCAAACCCCTAGACCGTCACGCCAATCGGTGGCGCAGGTGATGATAGACGTCCACATTCACCGCAAGGCTTTCCCCCGGCAGGGTCGCGTCGAACCCCACATCGTCATCGCGGACCTCCACCTACGCCTTGAAGAGAACGAATTTGTCTGTTTGGTTGGGCCTTCCGGCTGCGGCAAGACCACTCTCCTCAACCTGATCGCGGGCTTGGACCGAGATTTTGAAGGCCAAATCGACTTTAACCTGCCCAAGCCGCCTAGCTTAGGCTATGTATTCCAAGAACCGCGCTTGCTTCCTTGGCGCACAGTGCGCGAGAACTTAGAACTCGTCCTGCCGCGCGGACACAATCGGCAAATCGTCACCGAGCTGCTTGAAACCACCGGCCTTACCCGCTTTCAACACGCCTATCCGCAGCGGCTGTCGTTGGGAATGAGTCGCCGGGTGGCATTGGCGCGGGCATTTGCGATCGAACCTGACCTTTTGCTTTTGGACGAGCCTTTCGTCTCCCTGGACACAGCCACTGCCGAAAAAATGCGCCGCCTGCTCCAAAAGTTGTGGCAGCATCGCCCTCATACCGTGCTCTTCGTCAGCCACGACCTGCGCGAGGCCATTGCCCTGGCCGATCGGCTGGTGTTTCTGACTCCCTCTCCCACCCAAGCCGAGCGCGAGTTTGCCATTCCCATCGCCAGGCAAGCCCGCGATGAGGCGACCGTCGAGGCCTTACACCGCGACCTTCTGGCGCTGATCCAGTCGCATACCGCACCAGACTGAGGCATTTCCCCCAAGGATGGGGCAAATGGCACTCCCTATCTGCAACTCCTTGCTCCGGTATAAATAACAAGATTTTGATTTACAAAGGAATTTGAATTTGGCACAGATAGTGCATTAATACAATTGCATAACCTCTTCAACCTGGTTTGCCGGCACCCTACACCGTCTTCTGTCACTCCTCCTCTCGTGTCAAAAGACACAGCCAACCTCCTCTTGCGTAGGGTGCCGCCTTTTTATCTGCGGCTTACAAACATCGCATCCCCATAGCTGAAGAATCGATACTTTTCCCGCACGGCGTGGCGGTAGGCCGCTAGCACCGGTTCAAGACCGGCAAACGCGCATACCAGCATCAACAGAGTGGATTTAGGTAGGTGAAAGTTGGTGATCAAAGCGTCCACGCAGTAAAACTTAAATCCCGGGAGGATGAACAAATCGGTCTCGCCCCGGTAAGGCTTAAGCTCCCCGGTGCGCGCTGCGGACTCCAGCGCCCGTACCACGGTAGTGCCGACTGCAACTACTCGCCTTCCAAGCGCACGGGTTTGCTCGACGGCAGCCACCGTCTCCTGCGACACCTCAAACCACTCCCGATGCATGCGATGTTGCGCCGGATCTTCCACTCGTACCGGCTGGAACGTCCCGGCCCCCACGTGCAAGGTGACAAAGCCCATCCTCACCCCCTTGCGCTTAAGCTGCTCAAGCAGCGGCCCATCGAAGTGAAGTCCTGCCGTTGGTGCTGCCACCGATCCAGGCTTTTGGGCATAAACGGTCTGGTAACGCTCGCGATCCCAAGCAGTATCGGGGCGGTCGATATAGGGGGGCAAAGGCACATGGCCAATAGCCTCTAAGGTAGCAAGCACACTTTGGCCAAAGTCGAGCACGAACAAATCTTCGCAGCGTTCTAGGACCGTGCAACTTATCTGCCTCTCCAAGATGATGCGTGTCTTCGGCCTGGGAGCTTTGCTCGCCCGTACATGGCACAGCGCCGTATTTTCGGATAACACGCGCTCAATTAAAATTTCCACCTGCCCGCCGCTCTCCTTTCGCCCATAAAGCCTGGCCGGGATCACCCGGGTGTCGTTGAAAATCAAAAGATCGCCTGGTTCAAGCAGATCGACAAGATCGGTAAATTTTTTGTCCGCTACAGCGCCTGTGGCGCCATCGAGCACCAACAGCCGGCTGGCACTGCGTTCAGGCAAAGGCGCCTTAGCGATCAGCTCAGGAGGAAGCTCGTAGAAAAAATCGTGCGTGTTGCTCTTGGCGTTCATCGATTTTCCAGTATAATACATATCTTCTGCCGAGGTGGCGAAATTGGTAGACGCGCCAGACTCAAAATCTGGTGGGGGCAACCCCGTGGAGGTTCAAGTCCTCTCCTCGGCACCAGCTTACACCGCGTTCCGACAGAAACGCATTCCAACCGACCTCTCTTACCCACCCGCTAAAGCCTAAACCGTGCGCCAATTTTGGTATAATTGCGTCGTGCCGTGAGCAAGGCTACAAAACCGCTTGCCAGGTCTCTAGCACAGACTCAAATTGCCAAGAAAAGTCGGCAAAAATGGCCGCCGCAAAGCTTTAGATGCAAGTTCTACGCGAAGGGCAAATTCTCACCGGCCCGCTCTTTCCCGAGCCGATGCGGGTGGAGACCGTCCGCGCGAACGGACCCGATACTTGGGTCGCTGGGCTGGTCGGCACGCAGTCAGAGCAGTTCCGCCAGGTCACCCTCACGAGGCGCGATCTCGACGGCCTCACCATCCTGGACGCACGGCCCACCTACGATGGCGATGGGCGCCTGCTCCGGCTAGGTTTGCAGGCGTATGCCCTAGGGCTCGCTTACGAATTCGACCCCTACTTTGGGCTTTCCATCTCCCGCGTGGACCCGTTGCCGCACCAGCTCGAGGCGGTCTATGACTACTTGCTCAAGCTGCCGCGGGTTCGGTTCCTGCTGGCGGATGACGCCGGCGCCGGCAAGACGATCATGGCCGGGCTTCTCGTCCGCGAACTCGAACTTCGTGGTCTGGCCGAGCGCATCCTGATGCGGCTGCTGCGTCCCGTGCGCGGCCGCGTGCTGCGGGCGGAGCCCGCCAACTGGGCCGCCCGCGTGCCCTACGCGATCGCCGATTTCGTGCTCGACGTGCTGCCGATCATC
>JBKBMR010000110.1:3272-6131 GCA_046295755.1 Methylohalobius sp. | reverse complement strand
AGAGGAATATGGTCGGAGAATTTCTTGACGATCTGGCGCAACCTCGCCCCTGAAAGAAACTCATCCTCTCCTGGCCTAAGGTGCAAAGTCACGCAGGTTCCACGCTCGGGCTTGGTAATCGCCTCTAAAGTGTATTCCCCTTGCCCGGCTGACTCCCAGCGCACGCCTTCTTCAGGCGGCACACCGGCCTTGCGCGTCTCCAAGGTCACCCGGTCGGCAACGATGAAGGCGGAATAAAACCCGACCCCAAACTGCCCGATCAATTGGCTATCCTTGGCCGTATCCCCAGTCAAGGAGTTTAGAAACTGGCGCGTTCCCGAACTGGCAATGGTGCCGATATGATCGATCACCTCCTGGCGGCTCATGCCGATGCCGTTGTCGCGCACCGTCACCGTGCGTGCTTTAGGATCAAAATCTACCCAAATCTTCAGCGCGCTGTCTCCCTCCAGCAGCGACTCATCCGCCAAAGCCAAAAAGCGAAGTTTCTCAGCCGCATCGGCGGCGTTTGAGATCAACTCGCGCAAAAAAATCTCCTTGTTGCTGTACAAAGAGTGGATCATCAGCTGCAAAAGCTGCCTGATTTCGGCTTGGAACCCAAGGGTCTGTTTGGATCGAACTACCTCGCCCATATTTCTGTGTGCTTATCCTCCGAACGAAACCAACAATTTAATTACCTAGGCGGTACAGGCTGTGTATGTAAGGACAGACAGGGAGAATTTCAAGCGATAAAACGGCGCTTGCGCGCTTGCCGCTCCTCTCGCTTTTTGGCCATCACCGGCTGTTGCATCTTGTAGCAGAACCAGAAAACCATCAGCAGCAAAATCCACCATTTGACCCAAAACAGGGTGTGCATGACCTTGAGGATTTCTGGATGGGTCATCGCATAGGTGTTGAAAGCCGCAAAAAACTCTTCCATAGTTACCACCTTAAATCTAGCAGCCTCTAAGCAAACTCTACGCCCCTTAAGTACGCCAGTCAATGCGCCATGAACCAAGCAGAATTTGAGCTCGACCCTAAGCTGATTTATCTCAACCACGCCGGAGTGGCTCCTTGGCCTCGTCGGACCAAGCTGGCGGTGATCCGGTTTGCAGAAGAAAACGCTCGCTTCGGCGCAGCCCATTACTCCAACTGGCTAGAGACCGAAAAGCGCCTGCGCCAGAAGCTTCAGGTCCTCCTCAACGCCCCATCCGCACACGACATCGCGCTGGTCAAAAACACCTCAGAAGCGATCTCGTTTGTGGCCTATGGCCTGCCTTGGCAAGATGGCGATAACATCGTCAGTTACCGGGAAGAATTTCCCTCCAACCGGATTCCTTGGGAATCGCTCCAGAATCAAGGCGTAAGCTTGCGCTTGGCCGATTTGGATCAGGCCAAGACCCCGGAGGATGCGCTGTTTTCCTTGGTCGACCAGCGCACCCGTCTGATCACCGTCAGCTCGGTCCAATACGGCAGTGGCTTGGCTTTGGATTTAGAACGCATCGGTGAGTTCTGCCAGCGCCGGGGAATCTTGTTTTGTGTCGACGCCATTCAAAGCCTGGGCGCTTTGCGCGCCGATGTCCAAGCTTGGCAAGCGGATTTCGTCATGGCCGATGGCCATAAGTGGCTTCTGGGACCAGAAGGACTTGGAGTGTTCTATACCACCCCAAAAGGGCGCAACCTACTGCGTCTTAACGAGTACGGCTGGCACATGGTGGAGCACGCCGGCGATTACGATCGGCAAACTTGGGAAATCGCCAAATGCGCTCGCCGGTTCGAATGCGGCAGCCTTAACTTTTTGGGCATTCACGCGCTGGAGGCAAGCCTCTCTTTGCTTTTAGAGATCGGCATGGCTGAGGTGGAGCAAAAAGTGCTCGCCAACGCCGCCTATCTGATCGAGAAAATCCGGGCGGACAACAAGCTGAGCTTGCTGACCCCGCCGCATCGCCACGCTGGGATCGTCACTTTTCGTCCCAAAAACGGCGCGCTTGGACCGCTGTACCACCACCTGCGCCAGCAGAGGGTCGTTTGCGCTCTGCGCGGCGGCGGAATCCGCTTCTCACCGCATTTTTACAATGCCAAAGCGGAATTGGATCGAGCACTGGCTGCGGTTCAGGCGTGGCTTGCCAGCTTGAACAATGCGTAGAAATTCTTGGCGCTAACCTGCGCCACGTGCTCGAAGGAGACGCCGCGAAGTTCGGCGATCTTTTCTGCCACATAGCGCACGTACTGAGGATAGTTGGGCTTGCCCCGGAACGGCACCGGCGCAAGATAAGGAGCATCGGTCTCGATCAGAAACCGATCTTCCGGCACTTTGCGCACCACTTCCTGGATCGACTCGGTCTTGGGAAAAGTGATGATGCCGGAAAAAGAAATATAAAGATTTAAATCTAAGGCGCGCTTGGCCATGTCCCAATCCTCGGTGAAACAGTGCAACACCCCGCCGACTTCAGCGCCTCCTTCCTCAACCCAGACCTTCAGGGTGTCTTCTTTGGCGGCGCGGCTGTGAACGATAAGCGGCTTGCGTACCGCCTTGGCTACCTGGATGTGTAGCCGGAAACGGGCGCGCTGCCAGTCCAAATCGCCCTCGCTGCGAAAATAGTCCAAGCCGGTCTCGCCGATCGCCACTACCTGTGGGTTCTGCCCATATTCCAAAAGCCTCTCAGCCGAGATCTCTACCCCCCTGCACTCGTTGGGATGCACGCCAATCGAAACCGAGACCTCAGCCGGGTACGCCTTAGCTAAAGCGAGCATCCTGGGAAAGGTCTCCAAGTTGATCCCCACGCACAACATATGGCTTATCCCCTGACACCGCGCCTCTTCCATGAATCGGGAAAAATCCTTGGCGTAGGGCTTAAGATCCAGGCGGTCAAGATGACAATG
>JBKBMR010000110.1:0-3173 GCA_046295755.1 Methylohalobius sp. | reverse complement strand
CGAATCGATCAACATCTCACATGGTGTGCGTCGGCCGCTCCGATTGCACCATCCCGGCTAGGAGGGTTTCGATCTTGTCGCGCGTTGCCCCTTGATCCTCTTCGCTGAATTGAACCCCCACGCCGGCGGCACGATAGCCCTCCGCTCCCTTGGGAGTCACCCAGACGACGCGCCCTGCCACTGGGATCCGTTCCGGCTCGTCCAGAAGGCTTAACAGCATGAATACTTCGTCGCCGATTTCGTAACTTCGACTCGTGGGAATGAACAAGCCACCGTTACGCACGAACGGCATATAGGCAGCGTACAGCAAGTTTTTATCCTTGACGGTCAAGGATAAGATCCCCTGCTTGGATTTGGTCTGAGTCATGCTTTGAGCCTTGCAGTTTCCAAAAACAAGCTTTCTAGCAGCAGCGCCTGATTGAGCTGAGTATGCAGGGCTTCCCGCGTTTCCAGCAGGCGCTGCCAAAACTTGAATGCTCGGGTTAAGTTTAGTCTTTTAGCCTGATCTTGCAACAAGGAGCGTTGATCGGGATTAAGCAGACGCTCTCCCAAACCCATGGACAAATGCACCAGATCTGCCGTCAATGCCAACAGCCAGGCGAGGACCTGTTCCAACGACTCCTCTTGCCATCCTTGCGCAAGCATCACTGGATCCCGGTACCCTTCGAGTAATTTGACCCAATCTTTTAAGAAGTCGCGCCGCCTCGCCGGGGCATCGCCGAGCAACCAGTCGCGCGCCTTAAGCGGTGCCCAGCCGTTGAGCGCCAGCGCCAGTTCGGCCATTTCCTCTGTAAACCCTTGGTGCTGGAGCCACGAACTAGCAACCTTAAGGGGAGGAATCGCCAATTTCAAGTGTTGGCAGCGACTGCGAACTGTCGCCGGTAGACGAGCAGGCGACTCACTGAGCAATGCGATCAGCGTCCCTGGCGCCGGTTCCTCCAGGGTTTTGAGAAAACTGTTGGCAGCCGCTAGATTCATCCGATCGCTGGCTTCGATCACCACGACTCGCTCTCGGCCATAGTGGGGTTTCAAAGCCAAGATGTCGATCAAACCACGGATCTTGTCCACCGTCAGATCTTTACCGGGTTCCGGCGCGACGGTCACCCAATCCGGGTGGGTTTGGGCCGCGAATAACCGGCAAGCGCAACACGCCCCACAGGCGCTGCGATTTTCGCACAATAGGACCTGGGCAAATTGCCGCACCAATTGCCGTTTGCCAAGCCCAGAAGGTCCACTCACCAACAAAGCCGGCGGCAGGCGATTCTGGCGCCGATATTCCTCCAAACATCGCCACGCGGCGGTCTGCCAGGGAAACAGCGTTATCCCCGCCATGTCTCTACCAACATTTTGAGGTAGCTTGCGATTTCCATCTGAACTTTAGGCAGCGATTGGCTGGCGTCGATCCGCTTGATCCGGTCAGGATATTGCTGCCACAGAGACAGATAAGCGCGGCGCACGCGTTGCATGAATGCTAAGGTCTCATCCTCGAAGCGGTTGCTTTCCCCCCGAGCCTTGGCACGGGCCAGCCCGACCTCTACTGGAACATCCAGAAACAGGGTCAGATCCGGTTTCAGCCCCAAGAGCAGCCAATCCTCCAGATACTGGATGCGCTGCCAGGGAATTCCTCGCCCTCCGCCTTGGTAAGCGAAGCTGGCATCGGTAAATCGGTCGCTCACGACCCATTTACCTTGAGTCAAGGCAGGCAGGATCAGTTCGCGGACGTGGTGGAGGCGGCCAGCGAAAAACAACAACAACTCCGCTTCGGGCAGCAGGTTCTCACTCAGGATTAAGGTCCTGAGCTGCTCGGCCACGCTTACTCCGCCGGGCTCCCGGGTGGTCACCACCTCGATCCCGAAACCTTCCAGAAAGCAGCGAATATACGCCAGGTTAGTGGTCTTGCCTCCCCCCTCGCCACCCTCTAGGGTGATGAATCGACCCCGCTTGATCATGGCTGCCTCTGGTAGCGGTCGACTTTTCGATTATGCTCCTCAAGAGTAATAGAAAACTCATGGCTGCCGTCTCCTTTCGCCACGAAGTAAAGCTCATCTCCCCCACTTGGGTGAAGCACAGCATGAATGGCGGCGCGTCCTGGCAAAGCGATCGGAGTAGGGGGAAGCCCCTCGTGAACATACGTGTTGTAAGGAGTATCCGCATGCAAATCCTGGGAACGGATGTCCCCCTGATACGCCTTCCCCATGCCATAGATGACCGTAGGATCGGATTGAAGGCGCATGTTTTTCTTGAGGCGGCGGACGAACACTCCTGCAATCCTTGAGCGTTCTTCTACCTGCCCGGTCTCCTTCTCTATGATGGATGCCAAAATCAACGCCTCATAGGCCGTCCTAAAGGGTAGGCCAGGTGCCCGCTGCCCCCATTCCTCGGCCAGGATTTGCTGCATGCGTAGGTAAGGGCGGCGCAAGATTTCCCGATCTTGGGTTCCGCGCACGAAAAAATACGTATCCGGAAAAAACCTCCCCTCAGGATGAGCAGGCGACAATCCCAATTCGGCCAGCAGGTTTTCTAACGGTACCCCTTCAAGGGTGGACTGCACGGCGGGATGGGACCGCAAAGCCGCAAGGACCTGTCCGACCGTCCACCCTTCCACCAAGGTAATCTTGTGCTGCTTGACCTTACCCGCAACGAACAGATTCAACAGGCCTTCCAGCGTAGTGCCCGGTTCGAGTTCGTATTCACCCGCCTTGATTTTGCCCGCCAAGCCTCGCTCGAAAGCCAACAGCTTCAACCACCATCCCTTTTCCACCAAGCCCCACAGCTGAAGGCGCTGCGCCACCGAGTCGAGCGACTCCTTGGGCTGGATTTCAAACAAGATCGGAGCAGAATTTGAAAGCGGCTTTTGCAGCGCGCTGCGATAGCAGTAAAACTCAAAGCTACCGATTCCAGCAGCTACCAGCAAGGTCAGCCCCAATCCAAGCCCGAATGGTTTTTTCACCAAGCGGCCTCCGCCACCGATTGCTGCCATCTCGCCTGGAGTCGGACAGCAAGGCAACCGATTGGCCAGCGCCGGCCGGCAAGCGCTACCACCGGGACCAGCCCGATTACGCTATTGGTCAAAAATACCTCCTCTGCCTCCTCCAAGGCCGAAGGCCTAGCCCGGACCTCCTGTACTGCAAGGCCCCATTCTACGGCGCGTTTGAGTACCCAGGCCCGCGCGA
>JBKBMR010000109.1:0-6228 GCA_046295755.1 Methylohalobius sp. | reverse complement strand
GAGGGTCAGCCGTGGGTATTTGTACAAAGTGATCCCACCCATTTCGTTGCCCGCCCCGTCTTTCATGCGCAAGAAAACGAGGTAGGTTTTTGGCTCACCGATGGCATAGCTCCCGGCGAGCCGATTGTCGTCGAAGGGGCAGCGCTTCTTTTAGCCGAGGCGCTACGTACACGCGTGCCCGACGAGAACGGCGATTAAATCGGCATGCTTAGGGTGCTGATCGGCACGGCGATCCGCCTACGCGTAGCGATAATAGCCGCCAGTTTTTTATTGTGTCTTTACGCCAGCCTAAGACTCTCCCACACTGGCCTGGACATCTTTCCCGAATTTGCTCCCAAACAGGTGGTGATCCACACCGAGGCCCCGGGACTGACCGCCGAACAGGTGGAACGCCATCTGACCCAGCCGATCGAGTCCGCCTTGGGAGGGCTGCTTGGGCTTGCCAGCCTGCGCTCGGAGTCAATCTCTGGACTCTCGGTGGTAACCGCCCAGTTCAATGATAAGATTGATCTGTATCATGCTCGCCAACAGGTGGCAGAACGCCTGGCTAGCCTAAAGCTTCCGTCGGGTTCAGGTCCTCCGGTCCAAGTACCGCTAGCCTCGTCTTCGGCCACCATCCTCACCTTCGGTCTGACCGGCGCCGATCTCATGACCTTGCGTGACTTGGTAGATTGGACCCTGGTCCCTAGACTGCGTGCCATCCCCGGCGTGGCCGACGTCAACATATTTGGCGGCGGGGAGCGCCAACTTCAAATCCAGATCGATCCCGAACGCCTGCTACGCTCTGGGCTGGGGTTCAACACTGTGCTGACCCAAGTCGAGCAAGCTATCCGTCGCCTAGGTTTAGGCTTTGTCGAAACCGAAACCCAACGCTTGGAGCTTATGCTCGAAATTGACCGCGATCTTCCTCAGCAGCTTGAGCGCTTGGCCATCTTCTCAGCTTCCGGCACTTCTCTCACCTTAGACCAGGTGGCCACCGTCCGGTGGGCGCCCGCTCCTGCCATCAGCGCCGCCCAGGTCCAAGGCGAGCGTGGACTAGTGCTCATGGTGATCGGCCAGTACGGCGCCGATACCCTCACCGTCTCGTGCGCCGTCGAGGCGGTACTTGACGATTTTGCCACCCTTTTGGCCAAACAGGGAATTAAACTGCATTTTCCTTTGTTTCGTCCCGCCGACTACATCGAGCGTTCGCTCAACAGCCTAAGCGGACACTTATTGGTCGGCGCAGGACTGGTAGTCTTGGTGCTGTATGGATTTTTATTCGATCTCCGGGGCGCGCTCGTTTCGGCACTGGCAATCCCGCTGTCGCTTCTGAGTGCGGCTTGGATTTTGGTCGCCGCAGGCGTCAAACTCAACCTGATGGTGCTCGGGGGACTTGCCATCGCCTTAGGGGAAGTGGTCGACGACGCGATCATCGACACGGAAAACATCCTCCGCCGCCTGCGAGAGAACCAGCAACGGATCGACCCCCGGCCGCGCTTTCAGGTGGTTCTGGAAGCCTCCTTGGAAACGCGCGGTTCGGTAGTTTACGCCAGTTTCATCGTGGCGCTGGTGTTTTGGCCTTTGCTCAATCTAGGAGGGGTGACGGGCAGATTGTTTGCCCCCTTAGGACAGGCCTACATCGCTGCAATCCTCGCCTCCCTGGGAGTGGCCCTGACTGTTACCCCAGCTTTGGGTTTTCTCTGTCTGGTACCGAATCGCCCTTCCCCGCTGGTGCGCTGGCTTATACCTCGCTACGCTGAACTACTCGATCGCATCAGACATCGTCCCGGTTTGAGCTTGGCTGTGGCCTCTGCGGCGTGCTTTGCCGCTTTGGCCAGCTTGCCCCAGTTTGGAGGAAGGTTTCTGCCAGACCTGCGTGAAGGCCATTTCATCGTCCACACCACCAGCCTACCGGGAATCTCACTGCAAACCTCGCTCCACTTGGGCAGGCAATTGACCCAAGCGTTTTTAAACCTACCCCAAGTGGTTTCGGTGTCGCAATGGGCTGGCCGCGCCGAGCGCGGCGCCGACACCTACGGCAGCCATTACAGCGAATACGAAGTCCGGTTAAAACCGCTTTCCGGCAAAGAGCAACAAGAAGTTTTGGCAAACCTCAAACAAATCCTCAAACGCTTCCCAGGCATCACCTTTGAAGCCAACACCTTTCTCGTAGAGCGAGTCGACGAGACCCTGTCCGGTTATACCGCCCCCCTCGTCATCAATCTGTACGGCCCAGAACTCGCCGAACTGGACCGGCTCGCCTGGCGCACCGCCGAGATGATCCGCTCCTTGCCCGGGGTGGACGCAGTTAAAGTCCAAGCTCACGCCGGTTTGCCGCAGCTGACGATCCTCCCACGCACCGAGGTCTTAGCCTTGTGGGGAGTTTCTCCCGCCGTGCTGGGGCAGGTTCTAGCGGCCGCTTATCAGGGCCTGCATATAGGAGAAACGTACCAAGGCAACCGCAGCTTTCCGATCACTTTGATCCTCCCGCCAGCGCTGCGCACCGCTTCATCCTCCCTTGCCTCCCTGCTGATCCAGACACCTTCTGGAACCCTTGTGCCACTTGGGCAGTTGGCCGAAATCCGCCAAAGCGAAGGACGCTATAACCTGCTTCACCGCAACGCTCAGCGCGTGCAGGTGGTCGCTATCTCGGCCACAGGTGACTTAGACCGCCTTATGACCGAAATCAAACGCAAGATGCTTAAGGAAATCGATTTCCCCCTTGGTTATTATCCTGAGTTTACCGGCTCAGCTGTAGAGCAGCGCCAAGCCAAGCAGGAGCTGATAATAAACGCTTTGCTCGCTACAGGCGGGGTGCTGGTTTTGATCTACCTCGCACTAGGTTCTTGGCGCCATACGCTTCTGACCCTGGTCAACCTGCCCTTTGCCCTGATGGGGGGAGTGGCAGCGGCCTGGTTGCAAGGTGGGATTCTCTCGGTTGGGTCTATGGTGGGGTTTGTCACCTTGTTCGGCATCACGGTGCGCAATGCCATCATGTTGATCGGCTACTACCAACGTTTAGTCGAGCAGGAAGGACATCCGTGGAACTTTGCTACCGCCCGCCAAGGCGCCTTAGATCGTCTCCCGGCAGTGCTGATGACGGCGCTCGTCACTGCCTTAGCGATGCTTCCCATCGCCTTAGACAGCGACAATCCAGGGCGCGAAATCATGGGGCCGATGGCGGGAATCGTAGTCGGGGGGCTGATCTCCTCGACCTCTCTGACCTTATTGTTCCTTCCTCAGCTTATGCTCCGCTTCGGTAGGTTCCAAACCCCTACACCAGCCGATCGGCGAGGTTGAAGGTTTATTTCTTGGCTAGCCATCAATCCCCGATGCGCCTGGAGATGGGAGCGCAAAATAAAATTGAAGTGGATCAAACTTCGCCGAAGTATTACAGGCGCGCCCATAAATGCTATGATGTGATTTGCTAAATGTCAGTATCTATGATCCGCCTTAGCTACATTAGCCAGGCAAGCCGCAGCTTTCGCGACGAAGAATTAGACGCTTTGTTGCAAACGTGCCGCACCAACAACCAAGCCTGCGATGTCACCGGCGTGCTGTATTACGGTAACAACATGTTCTTGCAAGTCTTAGAAGGGCCGCAGGAATCAGTGGAGCGAATTTTTCGTCGTATCCGCAAGGATCCCCGCCACCATGATATTCATTTGATTGAGAAAATCCCTATCGACCGGCGGCGCTTTGGCGAATTCAGCATGGCTTTCAGCCGCCTATCTGATGCTGATTTCCAGAGCATCGCCCAAAACATGGGTGTTTCCAAAGAAGTATTTGAGCGCCAACAAGCGATCATCCACAGCTTAACCCGCTATTTTCAGGAAGAAGCCGAAAAACGCGCTCAGCACACCGAACTGCCGCTCCACCACGAAGATCCATTGATTCGTCACCTACACCGCGTTATCCACTTAGCAGTCAAAGCGCTGGCCGTGCTGATGACTTTGGTCATCCTATGGGGCGTGGCAGACGTCGTCTGGACGCTGTACGACCGCTTGCTAGCCCCACCTGTGTTTCTATTAGACCTCAGCGATATTTTTGTCACCTTTGGGACTTTTTTAGCCGTCCTGATCGCGATCGAAATCTTCATCAACATCACCTTGTATCTGCGAAGCGATGTCATTCCGGTCAAGCTGGTCATCTCCACAGCTTTAATGGCGATTGCGCGTAAAGTGATCGTGTTCGACTTCACAAAGCTCGACTGGCCATTCATCGCTGCGACCGGAATCGTGGTCCTCGCGCTTGGAATCACGTATTGGCTGCTGAACCGGCTGCCGGAGAAGTAGGTTTAAATCGTGGTACTAGCGCAGCTGGATACGGATTGAGGTAATATTGGCGCATCAGATAAGGGTTTTGGATCCGGCTTTGATGGTGGCGCAACAAGGTCACGGGTACGATCAAAGGCACCTCACCGCGGCGGTAGGCTTCGATAACTGCCATAAGCTCCTGCCGGTCACAGCCATCTAGGTGGCTGCTCAAGTAACCTGCCAAATGCTGCAAGACGTTCACGTGATTAGGGCGCCTGGCCAGTTTAGTCAGTGCCGCCATCAATTCAGCAAAATATAAAGCTGCGATCTCAGAAAGGGTGTTTTTGGCTAGATCGGACAGCATTTTGCCCAACCGCCGATAAGCTCGCATGCTGTGCGCCATGACTAGATACTTATGGCGGGTATGAAACTCGAGCAAGGAAGCCGGCGTAATCCCTTCTGCCTGGAGCTTGCGCCAACGATGGTGGACGAATACGCGAGTCAAGAAATTCTCCCGCAAGGCTGGATCGTTGAGGCGCCCCTCCTCCTCTATCGGAAGTTGCGGCAGGGTCTGCTTCAGAATGGCGGTAAGCAGACCGATTCCGTCCTTGTGGAGCAGGTGCCCTTTAAGGTCGTAAACCCGTACCCTTGCCATGCCACAACTTGGTGAATCCTTTTTAGCAACGAAGCCATCGGCCTGGACCATAGCCTCTGCTTGGCGAGCAGCAAAGGCTCGCATAGCTTCGCTGTGGTCACGACAGTGATCGTTGACCTCTAGGAGATACAGACCCTCCTTTTCACTTACCAAGTGCACCGGCGGGCGCGGCACGCCCAATCCGATGCCGACTTCTGGACAAACCGGGCAAAGCTCCAAGTAATCCGCCAACACGTCCAGATAAGGAAAGCGCTTATGGCCGCCATCGTAACGGACCTCCTGTCCCAATAAGCAAGCGCTGACGAACACCCGGGGCCGGCTCATGCACTGATCCGTTCTAGGAGTTGCAGCACCATGGCTTCCTCATCCAGCGGCAAAGGTTCTACTCCAGCTGCACGGAACGCCGCGGCCTGTTGCGCCACCGCTGCCCCGACAGCAAACACAGGCACCGAAGCGCTGGCAATCGATGCCGGAAGCTCTTGCGTTAAAAGCCGCAGGGGCGGGGTAGTCGCGGCATACAAGACAATCGCCTCAGATCGGCTAGCCGAGGCACTTTCGTCAAGATAGCGAAGCGGCGCTGCTTCAGGCAACCACAACAAACGCCACCCCCGGTCGACCAAATAGAGACCAAGCAACAGCGCCTCGACCTGGTCCCCATCTCCTGGCAAGGCGCCCAGCAAGATCTTAGCCCCCCGATTGCGCAGCGATTGCTGCCAAAGATGATGCCCAATCTGGGAAAAAAGATACCCTCGCAGTAAAGCGCGCGCATGGGCAGCCAGTGGCTCTGGCCCTTGCAGGCGATGGAGGAGTTCCAACGCCGGCCGAATCACCTGGCGAATCCAAAGCAAAGTCGGATAGGCACGCAGACTTGCCTGATACACCGCATCCAAAGCCTCTAGTTGCAGGGAAAGCGCTGCATCGACCAATTCCTTAGCCTGTTGCTCAGCTGACTCGTGGCCCACTGGGCCAACGGCCTGGGCAGGTTCGGACTGAGTCAAGGCAGTTCGTACCTGGCTGATTGGAACTCCCGTCTCCAACATGGCTACGGCCTGGCGAATCAGGGCGATGTCGTTCTCGGAGTACAGGCGATGTCCTTTTGGGGTTCGCTTGGGTTTGATCAGACCGTAACGCCGCTCCCAAGCGCGCAAGGTGACGGGATTGACGCCAGTGCGTTCAGCCACTTCCCGGATCGGGTAAAGCCTTCTGCCCAGGAAGTCATCCTCAGCTTCAGGAGTCTTACGAATCTTCATTCCCGTAGATGATCGCCTCGGCAATCCGCCCACCAAACAAGCTGGAGATCTGGCTTTCGAGCTTGCGCTTGGAAGCCGAATACTG
>JBKBMR010000108.1:0-6279 GCA_046295755.1 Methylohalobius sp. | reverse complement strand
CCGCGACCTCCTTGACGATGGCGATCTGCGAGAGCGCCTTGGAGCCCTGCCAGCGGTCCAGAGCGAGCGTCAGCGCCCGGCGGACGCGCTTGTCGTCGAACGGCTTCTTCTCGTGGTTCATGGATGAAATGGCTCAGATTCATGGTGGACGCGTCATTTTTCACTCCAAGTTTTGATGATCAACCGATTACCTCGGATGCTTTCGAAGGAGCTTTGAGTGAGAGTTGGGAAGGTGGTTTGCAGAAGGGAGCGGCAACCCGGTGCCGGCCAAATACCGAAGACAGCGCTCCCAACTGGTCGACGCGATGCTCGACGGCCACTTCTATTTCGGCGGCAAGCGCATCGCCATCGGCGCCGAGCCGGACCTTTTGTGGGCGATCGGCACGTTCTTGAGCGAAATGGGGGCTGAAATCGGCCGAGCCGTTACTACCACCCACTCGCCGCTGCTCGAGCGTTTGCCGGTCGAGGAAGCAGTGATCGGAGATTTAGAGGACTTAGAAGCCGGTGCGGTCGGATGCGATCTTTTGATCACCCATTCCCACGGCCGCCAGGCTGCTTCCCGTTTGGGGATCCCCTTGTTCCGCCTAGGGCTGCCGATGTTCGACCGGCTAGGGGCAGCGCATCGGCTCAGCGTCGGCTACCGGGGCACGCGCGAGCTGATCTTCGCCTTGGGCAACCTATTCATCGAACACAGCCCAGAGCCTACCCCAGAAACCTGGCGGAGCTGGACGGATGCTGGCGCGCAGGCTGAAGCTCGTTAATCTGGACGAATCGATTGTTGGACGGAGAGGAAGCATGAAAGTCGCCTTTGCTACCCAGGACCTGAAACGGGTCGACGCCCACTTCGGCTGGGCTAAGAACATCGCGATTTACGAGCTATCGCCGGAAGGCTACCGCTTTGTGGAGGCGGTCCAATTCGAAGGCGAGCTCAAGGAAGACGGCGATGAGGACAAACTGGCCCCCAAACTGGAGGCGATCTCAGGCTGCGCTATCCTGTACGTGGCCGCGATCGGCGGTTCCGGTGCGGCGCGGGTGATCGCGAAAGGTATCCATCCGATCAAGGTTCAGCAACCGGAGCCGATCCTAGAGATCCTAGAGAAGCTGCGGCAAGTTTTGCAAGGCACTCCTCCCCCTTGGTTGCGCAAGGTCCTGGCGCGCGAGGCCAAAGGGCAAGAGCGGACGTTTGCGGATTTCGAAGAGGTGGAACATGGTCAAGGCTAGTGCAGCGCAGGAAAGCCAGGCTTCGGTATTTTTAAGGGAGTTGATCAACCAGTGGCGGGCCCAGGACGCTCACGGGACCTGGAACAAAAAGCGCGACGCAGAACTGCTCGATCCTTACATCCTCGACCGCGCCAAGCGGCAGGCGATCCCAATCATCGGCGACCCCGACCCGGATACCTTATGGCGAGTGGAGCTGTTCTACAACGCCGTAAGCTTAGCCATCGAGCGGGCAACCGGGGTGATGGTGACCCCGATGATGAAAATGCACCACGAAGGTTTCGGCCGGGTGGTCCTGATCGCCGGCCGCCTGGTGGTGGTGAACAAGCAGCTGCGCGACGTCCACCGCTTCGGCTTCCCGAGCTTGGAAAAGCTCGTTGCAGAAGGGGAAAAACTGGTGGCCGCCGGGATCGAGATGATTCGCCGTTTCCCCGAAGTGGCCGGATACCGTTGACGGAGGAATTATGGCTGAACCCGAAGACCTCAAAGCCAGGCTGAAGAAACTGAGCGCCCAGGCGACTGCCCTGAAGATGGACCTACACGACCTGGCCGAGGACCTGCCGACCGGCTGGGAGAGGATCATGGAGGTGGCGGAAAAGACTTATCGTGCCTATCAGGAGCTGGATGCGCTGCGCAAACAACTGGCCGAATCGGTTAGGAGTCGTTTATGAGCTTTAGCGTGACCCTGCCGAGCGGCAGGGTGTGGATCCCCAAATTCGTCCAGGCTATAGACCAAAGCAAGTGCATAGGCTGCGGCCGTTGCTTTAAGGTCTGCGGCCGAGGGGTGTTGGCGATGGTCGGCCTGGACGAGAACGGCCAAGCGGTCGAGGAAGGTGAAGACTACGAAAAGCAGGTCATGGCCATCGTCCATCCGGAAAACTGCGTGGGCTGCGAGGCTTGCGCCAAGATTTGCCCGAAGAAGTGCTACACTCACGCAGCGGCCTGAGACAAAGTGCGGATGTCCGTCCTGACCAGCCGAGAAGCGATCCCTAGCTCAGAATCGGACCTGTTGGCGCGCGCCTTTGCCAGCGCCATCGAGCTTGCCCGAAGCTCCTCCCGGTTAGTCGGAAGGGCGGATTTGGGGCTAGGAGAGCGGGAATTTGCCCGCCTGATCGAGCGCTATTTCCCTGGCAGAAAGCTTAAGGGCGCTTGCGGCAGCCCGGCGCTGGATGAGTTCGAGGACCTTGTTGCGCTTTTGCTCGAGTACCGTGCCGACGAGCTTCCTGAAACCCGCTGGCTGGCCCATGCGATTGCCGCATGTTGCGTAGGAGGAGACGACCACCTCTGGCAAGACCTGGGAATGCCGGACCGGCAGGCTTTGTCCCACCTTCTTGCCCGGTATTTCCCAGGGCTTTTTGCCCAAAACACCCAAAACATGCGCTGGAAGAAATTCTTTTACAAGCAGCTGTGCGCGCGCCAGGGGTTGACCTGTCGCTCCCCGAACTGCCGTCAGTGCAGCGAGTATTTCGGCTGTTTCGGCCCTGAGGAAGAATCGGATCGATGAAGCGGTCCCTTTTTCGCCTACCTCGACTGCGCCTGCTGGTTCTCCTTAAGGCGGGCGAGAAACTCACCTAGCGATAGATCGATGCGCGCGATGTGCTGCTCTTCCAGAAACCGCGCCTCGTTGCGCGTCAGCTCTCCTGCGATGACGGCGAAGTGGCGCCCGGCTGAGCGTTTGGCGATCTGGCGCGCGAAGATTCGCTCCAGTTGGGTAGCGAAGCGGCAGCCTAGAAACAGAAACTGCCGCCCGCGGCGCAACTCCTTCACCCGTTCGGGGATAGGGGTTTGGATGTCGATTTCGGTCAGGATCTCCACGTAATCGGAATCGGAAATCACAAATTGACCTGCCGGGGCCACCGAACCTAAGGGTTGGTAGAGCAAAGTTGGCCAGCTTTGGGCTTCCTCGGGTGAGACCGTTGTGCCGTCGGCGCGGTAGTACCTCACCCACTCGCCAGGACAATCGGCGCGGCTGACTCCCTGCACCCACCCGAACCGGCAGCCTTGGGCAAACAGGGCATGGGCCATCGCATCGGTGTACCAGGCATCCACGATCAGCGGCGCAGGCTTGGGA
The DNA here is from genome assembly GCA_046295755.1 of Methylohalobius sp. Lineage (GTDB taxonomy): Bacteria > Pseudomonadota > Gammaproteobacteria > Methylococcales > Methylothermaceae > Methylohalobius. The sequence goes on along the minus strand of JBKBMR010000108.1, from coordinate 2,990 downwards.
AGCTGAGCCAAGAAGCGGTGGAGTTCGCCCGGCTCGGCAGGAGTCTTGAAGATTTCGCCCAGCAGCCTAAGCAGCGTCTTGCGGTGCTTGAAGCTTTCGATGTACTGGGCGACGGCGCTTAGGTTGCCGCGCAGCCGGTGCGGCACCGCCACCCTGGCGGCAAGCTCTTTGGCCAATTGCTCCGCCGAGGTGGGAAGGTTTTGACCAGGATCGAGTACGCCCGGGCCTAAGTAAGGAACGACCGTCCCCGCTTGGAGGCCGGCGCGGATTTCCGCAAGGCTCATGGGGACCTGCCTTCCAGGCAGGCGGCCTGGAGGGCGGCCACCTCAGCTTGGGTCAGGCGGAACAAGCCGCGCCCGCCGGAGAGGGCTTCGAAGCAAGACACATGCCGGCGCAGGAAATCGTACCACTCCTGGGCCGGGACGCCCGCAGGGCGGGCGCCGATTTCCGAAACCTTGCCGTCGTAGTTGAAGCGGACGTGGATCATAACCTCGGGCGAAGCCTGGATCTGCTGAGGAAGATCGGCTTGGTGGGTTTCCATGGGTGGTTCCTCTTTAAGGGTGGATGAGTTCGATGACTACGTGCCGGCAGTTGCCAAGCAGCGCCTGACAGGCCAGCCTGAGCGGAGATTCGGCCTCGCTTTGGGCAAGCCACCTGCGTTCTCTAGCGCCGATCTTGGACAGGCCGCGTTGGCCCTGGATCACGCGCACGCAGCAGGTGCCGCAACTGGCACGCCTGCCGCATAGCTGGGCGAGCGTCCCGCCGGCTTCTAGGATGGCATCCAGCAGGCATACTCCGCTCACAGTTTCGACGGTTTTGCCGGACGGCAGCACCGTCAGGCGGACTTTGGCCTGCCTGCGTTTGGCGAGCCTTAGATAAGCCAGCATAGGGGTGTTCATAAGTAAATCGCCGCGCCTGCCCCCACGTTGACTGCGGCGTCCTTCAAGGCTTGGACGATGAAGCCGACCTGGTCCTCGCGCAAGTGGCCGTGGAAAGGCAGCGCGATGGCGCGGTCGGCGAGTTTCTCGGCCATTTTGAGCGCTCCCCTGCGGTAGCCCAGTTCGGCATAAGCCGGATGCAGGTGCCAGGGGTGAGAGAAGGGAGCTGCTTCTATCCCTGCCGTGGCTAGGTCGTGGAGGATAGCGTCGCGGCTCGAACGGGAAAAGCGCGTTCCCAGATGGACCAGATACACCATCCAGTGGACCTCGTCTGCTTCGGGCGCAACGTAAGGCGGCTTGATGCCTTCGAAGGATTGGATATGGGCCAGGTAATCGGCTTCGACCTGTTTGCGGCGAGCCAGGATCTGGCTTAGGCGCTTGAGCTGAACCCGCCCTAAAGCGGCCTGAAGCTCGCTCATTTGGGCGCAGTAAGATAAGCCATCGATCACGCCTGGCCTGCCGCGCAAGCGGCGCAGCTTGCCGGCGAGCGAGGCGTCGTCGGTCACCACGATCGCTCCTGTGCCTGCGCTCAAAGGACCGGGTTGGGTTAAGTCGAAGATCGCCAAATCGCCAAAGCTCCCCACTGGCCGGCCTTGATAGCGGGAGCCAATGGCTTCGCTCGAATCCTCGATCAGCAACAAGCTATGGCGGTCGGCCAGCGCTTTAAGCGCCTGCCAGGCAGCGGGATGGCCGTTGGTGTTCCCGGCCACGATGGCGCGCGTCCGCGGGGTGATGGCGGCGGCAGCCGATCCCAAAGCCAGGGTTCCCGACCAATAATCGACGTCGGCAAACACCGGTCTGGCTCCGGCCAAGGCGATCCCGTGCACGGTCTCGCGCAGGCTGAACGGCGCGGCGATGACTTCATCTTGAGGTCCGATCCCTAAGCTTTTGAGCGCCAGCATAAGCCCTAGGGTAGCGCTCGCCACCGCCACCCCGTGCCGGCGCCCTAACGCTTGGGCGAAGGCGGCTTCAAACGCTTCCACCCTGGGGCCAGCCTCAAGGCATGGGGATTTGAGCGCCTCCGAGACCGCCTCCAATTCTTCCAAGCTGATATCGGGGTCGGACAGGAGAATGGCCATCTTCAGTCCCCCAGGCGGCGCGCTTCGACCGTGATCGGCAGGCGCGTATCGGGAGCCAGCGGGGGAAGAGCCAGTTGCCAGCCGTTGGCTAAAGTCACCTTCCCTCCCCAAAGCTCGGCTTTCTCCTGTTCCACGATGAGCTCTTCCAAGTCTTTCTTAGGAACGTAGACGGACAGTTTTCCGTCGGCGTTTTTCCGGATAATCACTTTCATCGGCGATCTCCACGGTAGTCAAAAGTGGCCAGATAGAACTCCTTAGGCAAAATCCCCAAGCGCCCTGATCGGGACCTCCAAGCCCTTCGGGGCAGTTAGGCACGCCTTATTGTCCAAGGAAATAAGGTCGCTCATTGCCAGAAAGCCCGCTCTGGATCCTCGTTGAGGAGCGCTAGCGCCGCCTCCAGCGTTGGGCAGCGGCTGTACTCGATCCAGCAGCCTCCTCGATGGTCTTTGGCCCACAGCCGCCAATCTCCGGTCTGTTCCAGAAACTCAAGCCGGGCGACGTCGATCGGGCCACCTTCGGGATCGACGTTGCGCGAGCAGCAGGGGCTGACGATCTGATAGCCTTTGGGATAGGGGAAAACCACAGGCTTGACGTAGCGGTAGCGTTTGCGGTGTTTTAGGAGGCGTTCGATGCGCTTTAAATCCACCTCGTTCGGGTGAAGCGCATCGGCGTGGGGAAAAGGCGGCGCGCTCATGGACGGGAATCCGGGCGGTCTAAGGACTCAAGCTCGCTCGCCTTCATGCCGACCCGATAGCCGCGCTCGGGAAACTCGACGCCATAGATGTAGAACCGCTGCAAAAACGTGCCGATGGTGGCTACGTAACCGACTTCTCCTTTTTTCACCAGCACTTCGCCTACGTCTTTGCCCGGGAAGGTTCCGTCGTTGCGGATAAGCTTTAAGCTGCGGACCTTCTCGCCGAAGCTGAAGCGGGGCGGACCGTCCAGTTCGATGATTTCCTCGCGGCTCACAGCC
>JBKBMR010000107.1:0-6305 GCA_046295755.1 Methylohalobius sp. | reverse complement strand
CATCGCCGATCTCAATGCCGCCAAAAGCCTCATGGACGAGATGGCCGAACTCGGCTTTCGGTTCGCCATCGACGATTTCGGCGCCGGTTTCAGCTCATTTCATTACCTAAAGCACCTTCCCATCGCCTACATCAAGATCGATCGTTCGTTCGTCAGCAAACTCGCCAAAGACCCGCGCGACCGCGCTTTCATCCAAGCAATTGTGACCTTAGCCCATGGCTACGGGCAAAAAGTGGTCGCCGAGGGGGTGGAGGATCAGACGACCTTGGAAATCTTGCGCGCGCTCGGGGTAGATTACCTCCAGGGATTCTACATCGGCCGTCCCAGCCGGCACATGACGGTGAGCTTGACTGCCTCCGTGCGTTCAGATTAAAGCCCTTACTATCTCCCACCAGCGCCGAAATACCTCCTCCCAAGTCGGCGGAAACGGCAAGCCGCGATACCCAAGTTGCCAAACCGCCTTAGGTTTGGGAGCTTCAAAGCAGCGCCTTAACGCTTGGGCAAACCCAGGCCAATCGCCGGGTTCGAGCAAAAACCCGGTGCGCTTGGGGATGACCCAGCGCGCGGCCGCTCCTACCCGGCTGCTGACGATGGGAAGCCTGCGCGCGGCCGCTTCCTGTAAGGCCATCCCGCAGCTTTCAAAGCGGCTGGGGAAAAGAAACCAGTCGGCGGCATCCAACAATCCGACCAAACGCGCGGCCGGCAGCACGCCGTGATGGACGATCCGCCCGCCCAATCCAAGCTGCCGGACTGCTCGGCGCAACCTTAAGGTATATCCCGGATCGACGGCGCCCGAACCCACCCAATGCCAGCGCCAGAGATGGCGACCAAATCCCGCCAACACCTCTAGCAACTCCAAGTACCCTTTAGCCGGCAGCAGATTGGCTACGGTCACCAGCTCCAGCCCGGCGGAAGATGAAACCGAACGCCGCAAGGGAGATAAAAAACGCTCACTTACCCCTGGCTCGCACAGCCAAAACGGACGCTCGGGGTAACGCCTGCGCAGAGGCTCTGCCAAGCCCGGGCCGGTGACCAGCACATGCTCGAAACGCGCCAATACCTCTTTTTCGAGCTGCTCGAAGGCTAGGCGGCGGGACTGGGAAAGCCCAGGGTCAAGAGAGGGAAGGTAGTGGAGCAAAAGGACGTGGACAACCCCTGTGGGCAAGGGCTGCCTCGTTAAATCGGGCAATCCTAAGCTGTCCCAGAAAATTAAATCCGCAGGCGGGGGGCGCTCGCCGGCGCGCCAAATCCAAGCCCGCAGCGGGAAGCCCTGGCGCCGGGCCTGATTCAGCAGCGCGCGGTTGTAAAAATGGCCACCGGAAGGATGACGCCAAGGAGGCTGAGCGAGCAAAATCTGCATGAAAAAAGTATAATCGGTTTGTGCGTGCCGAACCTGCTGACTCTTCAGAACGCCTTCCACCGGAGCAGTCCCTGACGCGCTGGAGCGAGGTCCATGCGGCGGTAATGCTGAGCATGACCCTACTGGTTGCCGCCAAAGTTCTCCCTTTGCCCTTGTTCGCCGTCAGCGCTTTGGCTTCGTTCCTAGTTTTGCTGTGGCGGCAGCGCGGCCTGTGGACCCCACACGGGGGGTTCGGTCTGGCCAATTGGATCACCCTGCTTCGGCTGACGGGAGTCCTAGGCTTGCTCGGCAGCTCAGCCACGGGCAAGGAAGCCGTGGCAGTCGGCTTGTTCCTGTGGCTGCTGGATGGGGTCGATGGCTGGTTGGCCGTGCGCCTGCGTCTGACCTCGCCGTTCGGTGACCTGTTCGACAAGGAGACCGATGCCTTTTTTACCTTAACTTTGGCCATCCTCCTTTACCACGCCCTAGGCGTTCCCGCCTGGATATTGCTCTGCGGAGGGTTGCGTTACGGCTTCGTCCTCGCGCTTAAGCTGGGCAGACGCCAAGCCTGCGCTCTCTCACCTCTGCCGCTGGCGCGTCCTATCGGAGCTGCCGCACTTTTTGGCTTGATCTTTGGACTTTGGCCACCGCCTGCCGCCTACCATTGGGTACTGGCGACTTTGACGGCAGCATTGGTGATTTCCTTTTCGCTCAGCGGCTGGACGATCTTAAAAGCGCCCCGATGATCCCGCCTAAACCGGTGTCCATTCGCGGACAAGCCGACATCCGCGCCTTCTTTGACGCGCTGGCCAGCGATTACCGCGACCTCCACGGTAACCCCGAGCGCTTGCTCCGCTACCGCCTTAAAATCATAAACCGCTTACTGCAGGGGACCTCCCGCGAAACCCTGTTGGAGATCGGCTGCGGCACCGGGACCCATCTGTTCGCCCTGGCGCCTCGCTTCCGACGCAGCATCGGCATCGATCTCTCCCCCGCCATGATCGAACGGGCAGTCTATTTGAGTCGCAAGCTTCCCCAACGCGATCGGATCGAACTGTTCCCCTCTTCGGCTGAGACCCTGGCTGGGGTACAGGACGCCAGCATCGACGTGGCCTTGATGGTGGGCGTATTGGAACACGTACCGAACAAGCGTGCGGTATTTCGCCAACTTCGGCGGGTGCTCAAACCCGGCGGAGCGATCGTTTGCCTCACCCCAAACGCCGGCTTTTGCTGGTACCGCCGGCTGGCACCGTGGATCGGATGGCCCTGGCAAATCCTAAGCAGCGATGAGTTCCTGGATGCCGCAAAGGTCCGCCGCCTGACGCAGGAATCCGGATTAGCACTGGCCTGCCTGGATTACTGGCGGTTCGTTCCCCGCGGCGATCTCCCCAAAATCGTGGGGTGGGGCTTGACCGCCCTTGACTGGCCGGGGAAGTGGTTTAGGCTTGCCGGGCTGCGCGGTGGGCTGTGCTTTAAGGCCGTGCGGCCAAAAGATCCAGCTGATGAATGATCAGCCCAAGCCGCCCCGCCTTAAGCTGCTCTAGCCGCTCTTTATGCCAATCCTCAAGCGCCCTCTGCTCCAGACCTCCTCCCTCGCTGCGGATCATCGCCAAAAGCGCCTCCAGCACTAACGCGTCGGCCCCTCGATAGCTGCGGCGCACCGGGGTCAGGTTCCAATCGGAACTGCCAAAGCTCAGAATCTCCCATCCTCCCGCCACTAACGCTTGATACAAGCGGCGCCCGCACAGAGCACCGCCGGTCATCTCCCCGTCTAGCCTCCGAGACTCCATCGAACGATGGTAGCGCGCCAAGAGCTCGGCTTCGAAGACTGGGTCAGAACTCACTGGAAACAGCGTGGTGCCGCCGTCGTAGTTACAGCTGGCATAAAATACCCCACCTGGGGTCAGCCAGCCTGATAATAGGTCAAGCGTCTTGGCCAGCGGGACCAGGTCCATAAAGGTGTGGGCACAGACCGCATGACACGGCCCCGCTGGGGCGAACTCAAAGCAATCGGCGCAGACGAAGTGGAATCTACGCCAGCACTCACCCCGTTTAGCTTCGAAACCGTCTCCGGTAGGATTCAATTTCCAGCCCGCAGACGCTAGCACCTGCTGGCAACAGCCAAGCGCTGCCCCGACCAGAGCCGCCTCCCGCTCCACCCCCGTCAGGATCAGCGCGGGGTTAAGCGCGGTCAGGGCCAGGCGGCGCAACATCGCCCCGGTGCCGGTGCCGAGGTCCACGATCGCAGCCTCAGGAAACCCGCCAAGTACCTCGCAGAAAAGCTCGAACACCTGAAGGTTCAGACTGCGCTGATCCAAAAGCGCCTTAGCCTCTAAGTAGGCAGCGAGTTCAACCGCCGTCATACGCTGCCCAGGCGCTTGGATTTTCCCATAGCCGCACTTCTAGGCCAAGGCCATCTGCTGCCAAGCGCGCTTGGAGATGCTGCCAAACGATGCGACAGAAATGCTCCAGGCTCGGGTTGAGGCCGGCAAACTCTGGAAGCTCGTTCAAGCAGCAGTCGCGAAAGCGCTTTGTCACTTCCTCCACCGCCTGCTCCAGCGCCACCAGATCTATCAAGTAGCCGTGGCGGTCAAGGCGCTCGCCGGCCAAGCGAACCTCTAGCCGGTAGGCGTGGCTGTGCTCGAAGTTCTCAGCGCCAAAGTCGCCGCCGATCAGATAGTGACGGGCGATAAAATCGCGCGTCAAGGCCAAGCGATACATACTCCAAGCTCCTGCATCCGGTCAGCACTTTGGGTAAGTATACCGGTCTTAGCCGCCATAGACGAATACTGGCTGCAGCAGCCTGTCCCGTTCCAGCCGTTCGAAAACCTCTTGGGCCGCTTCCAAGGAAAAGCGGTGGCTGATGAAACGGGCAGGTTGGATCTCCCGCACCCACTCCCAGACCAGGGCGTGGCGGCGAGTTCGGTTCCAGCGCCCGGTGAGAACCGGGTCGATGGTACTCACTTGGCTGGCAAGCAGATGGATGCGGCTACGGTGGAAAGCCCCGCCCAAATCCAGCGTCGCCTTGCCGCGATACCAAGAAGCGATGACGATGCGGCCGGCAAATCCGGTAAGATCGATCGCTGACTGAAGCCCTTGGGGGCTGCCGGAGAGTTCGATCGCCAAATCGAAACCGTCCCCAAGCGCAGGGAGATTGTCAGGATCGAAGGCCAAAGCGCCCAACGCCTCCGCCAGGTGGCGGCGCTCGGCGATGGGATCTAAGGCATACAATGCGATCGGAAAACGGCTCAGGATTGCCACGGTGAGCAGCCCGAGAATGCCGAGACCCACTACCATTACCCGCTCTCCAAGCCGGGGGGCAGCGTCTAGGATCAGGTTGACCGCCGATTCCAAGTTAGCGAAAAACAGCGCATCCTCACCTTCGATATCCTCAGGCACGAGCAGGCATTCGGACGCCGCCGCCACCACTTGGGCCTGATGAGGATGGAACAGGAACACGCGCCGATCCAAAAACCTTTCTGCTCCAGGTCCCGCTGCCACTACCTCGCCGACCAGGGCGTAGCCATAACGAAACGGATAGGAAAAGCTGCCGGCAAGCGCCGGAAGCGCCGCATCCAAGGGCAAGTCCCGGGGCAGGTCGCCGGTGAAAATGCGCTTTTCGGTTCCCGGGCTGACGGCCGAATATAAGCTTTTGACCTGAACCTGGCCGGGACCAGGCTCAGCCAAGCTCACCTCGCGCACCTCCACGCGGCGCGGGGCAGTGTGAAACAAAGCTAGGGTTTTCATGGACTTGCGGCAACCCGCCCGAGGACGACTAAGTCGTCCCCCAGGCGCTGATAACTCCAGTTGACCAAAGGCACCTCGGCCTTTTCGGCCAATGCCCGAACACCGCCCAAAAACCGCGGCGCCAAGGTCAGAACGCAGTAATCCACCAGACGCCGGTGCAAAAACGCCTGGATCACGCACCCCCCGCCTTCCACCATCAGCGTACCGATTCCGCAGCGGGCAAGACAGCGCAACACCGCGATCAGCTCCAGCCGGCCCGGCCTCTCCTCCGGCACGCGAAACAGGCGGATTCCCAAGGCCTCGAGGCGCCGCTGGCGCGCCACCGGTGCCTCGCGGGAGGTGAAAATCCACGGCCGCTTGCAAGAAGAGTTCAATACCCGCGCCGTTTCAGGAAAACGCAAGTGGCTGTCGAGGATCACCGGACGGGGGTCTTCGCCCTCTACATAGCGCACGTTCAGGCGGGGATCATCGGCCAAAACCGTCTCTACCCCAACCAGCAGCGCCTGGTGGCAAGCCCGCAGCGCATGGGTCATTTCCAGCGAGGCGCGGCAGCTGAGCGCGCACGGTTTGCCCGGCTCAGGGGCGATGCTGCCGTCCAGGCTCTGGGCGTAGCTTAAAGTGACGAACGGCCGGTTGACGGCGTAGCGGCGGTGGCTGAGCTGCTGCAGCAGCAGCGGACGCAAAAGCTTTAAGTGATCAGGAAGCGGATAGGCCATGTCCATCCTTGAAGAAACCTTTTCCACCCAGGATACCCTCAACCTCCGAGCACACGAAAAATCCCCATTCCTCAAGGTTATGGCTCGGAGGCAATCGGCGGCAAGCTTTTTAGATATTCGATGATCGCGCGCAGGTCTTCCACCGGCAGCTTGGCCGTACCATTGCGGATCACCTTAGCCATCTCGCCGCTGGCCGTATCGCCATCGGGCTTCATGCCGGTCTGGAAGAAATCCAATAACTGGGCCTCACTCCACTCGCCGATGCCGTATTCGGGGTCGGGAGTGATGTTGGGCGCCTTGATCTCCCCCAGCACCGCCCCACCGTAAGCGCGATCCCGATCAAGCGCGCCTAAGAAATTGCGCGGCGTGTGGCACTCACCGCAGTGGCCCACCGCCTCCACCAGATAAGCGCCTCGGTTCCATTGCTCTGAACGAAAAGGGTCTGGACGGAAACGCTCCGGGCGAAAGAACAACCAGCGCCATACCCATAATCCTAGGCGCAG
>JBKBMR010000106.1:0-6420 GCA_046295755.1 Methylohalobius sp. | reverse complement strand
TTCGCCGGCGATGCGCAGCCTTTGCCCCAGAACCCCGCGGGTGCCGAACAACTCCCGCCGCACGGTGGCGCCTACAGCGGCGAGGGGCCGGTTGCCGGGCGGCAGGAAGCGGCCTAAGGCAAGCGGAAGGCGCCAGACCTCAGGCAAGTCCGGGCCGACCCCGAACAAGGTCGTGCGCCGGCTTCTATTACCCCCTTTTACCTCCGCGTTGCCCATCACCAGCGGTACTACCCCCACGACCTGGGGCAGGCGCTTTAAGGCTTCGGCGTCCGCTACTGTCAGCGGGCGCACCGTGCCAATGAGAGCTCCAGAGATGCCGAAGGTTTGGGTCAGGCCAGGAGTGACCGTGAGCAGGTGAGTGCCGAACTGGGTGAATTGTCCTAGGACGAAGCGCTGTACTCCCTCGCCTAAGGCGGTGAGCAGGATGACCGCAGCGACGCCGATGGCGATCCCTAAGCTCGTGAGGAAGCTTCGCCCGCTGTAGGCGCGCACCGAACTTAAGACTAGCCAGAGATAATCCAGGCTGTGCATGGCTTACCTGGGATTAAGAGCCGTCACCGGATCGAGGCGTGCGGCCCGTCTCGCCGGCAGCAGGCCAAATGCGATCCCGCAGGTGATCGCCAGCACGACCGCAGTAGGCAGGGACCAGGGGGCGATCTTAAGATTCAGCTGCGGCCAGAGCCAGTCGAACCCCGCCAGGAGGATCCCTGCCAGCAGGACGCCGCAGGCAGTTCCCAAAAGCGCCAACCCCACGGCCTCAGCGAGAAAAATCTTCAGCACCTCGGAAGTGGAGGCGCCGAGCGCCTTGAGCAGACCGATCTCCGGGGTGCGCTGGGCGACCTGAACCAGCATCACGTTCATGATCAAAATGCCAGCCACTACCAGGCTGATGGCGGCAATTCCGCCTACCGTCAGAGTCAGGCTTAAGAGGATGCGATCAAAAGCCGAAAGCAGGGCATCCTGGGTGAGGACGGTGACGTCTTTTTCTCCCTCGTGGCGGACCGTCAAGATGGCTTCTACATCCCGTTTGGCGGCGGCGATGGCGGCTTTATCTTTGGCCTGGACCAGGATTCGAAACAGGCCTGGAGCGTTGAATAAGGCTTGGGCTGAGGCGACCGGGATCAGGGCCAATTCGTCCAAGGTTTCGCCAAAGGCGTGACCGCCGGACTTTAAGAGGCCGATCACGCGAAACCTTCTGTCGCCGATGCGTATCCAGGCGCCCAGGGCGGGTCGGTTGCCGAACAGGGCCTGCTTTAAATTTCGCCCAAGGACCACCACCGTTTGGGCAGAGCGCGGATCACCGGCTGGCAGAAACCGCCCCTGGGCCAGCTCAAGATGCCGCATCGCCAGAAACGGGGCAGTGGTGCCGATGATGTTGGCATCGCGGCTTGAGGTTTTGTACTGGACCGGCGCCTGACCGACGACGATCGGGGCAACTTCCACTACCCTTGGGCTACGCCTTAAGCTTAAGGCATCGTCTAAAGTCAGGTCGCGCGGGGTTTCTCCCAAAAGGGGCGGGGGTCCCCCTCGGGTTTCGCTGCGTCCTGGGAGCACGATGAGAAGGTTCGTACCCAGGTCGGCTAGCTTATCGACCACATAGCGGCGGGCGCTGTCGCCTAAACCGACAAGGAGGATGACTGAGCCACTGGCCACCGCCATCGCCAAAAAAGTCAGGCCAGAGCGCCCAGGATAGGCGCGCAAAGCACTCCAGGCAAAGCCAAGCCGGTCAAGAAAACGCATCGCCGCTGTCAGAGACGATCGCCCCGTCGCGTATCTCGATCCGACGCCGTGCCCGCTTGCCCAACTCTGGATCGTGGGTGACCAAGATCAAGGTGAGCCCTTGCCGGTTCAATCCCTCTAGGATCTCGATCACTTTAAGACCTGAGGCGCGGTCGAGGTTTCCGGTCGGCTCATCCGCCAGAATCATAGCCGGCTCCATGACCACCGCCCGGGCGATCGCCACCCGCTGGCGCTCACCGCCGGAAAGCTGGGCCGGGCGGTGACGCGCGCGGTCAGTAAGGGAAAAAGCAGAAAGGAGTTCTCCTACTCGGGCACGGCGCAGGTTTTTGGGGATTCCCGCGAGCAGCATCGGTAACTCGATGTTTTCCGCGGCGGTCAGGCGCGGGATCAAGTGAAACGCCTGGAACACGAAGCCGACCTTGGCGCGGCGAAGCCGTGCTCTTTCCTCCTCATCCAGGATCGTGGTCTCAATCCCCTCCAGGCGATAGCGGCCGAGGTTTGGTCGGTCGAGGAGACCCAAGACGTTGAGCAGGGTGCTCTTGCCGGACCCGGACGGTCCCATCACCGCCAGGTATTCCCCTTTGGCGATGGTCAGATTGACGGCGCGCAGAGCGAAGACGATTTCCCCTCCGACTGCAAAGCGGCGCTCTATGTCCCTAAGCTCGATCACTGCTCCTCCTCGGCGACTGCCAGGGCCCCTGCGCGCACGCCTTCGCGGTCGAGCGAGAGCACGACTTTATCACCCGTTTGCAATCCTTTTTGGACCTCGGTCCAGTTCCAGTTGCTAAGGCCGGTCTCTATTTGTCTCTCCACCAACCGGCCAGCCTCCAGCACCAATACCCGCCCGCCTTCCATCACCGCCTCGGTCGGGATGCGCGATACGTCTTGCCGCCTAGCCAGGACGATCTCCACGTCGGCGCTGTAACCGGGGCGCATCAAGGCCGCCTCTTCGGGACGGAGGAACTCTACTTCGACTTCCACCGTGCGAGCCTGCTTTTCCACCTCCAAAACGTAAGGGGCGATGCGTTTTAAGCGTCCCGCAAACTTTTGGGCGCCAAAGGCATCCACGTGGATCCGGACTTCCATCCCAGGCTTGAGGCGGCTGCTGTCGATCTCGTCAATGGGCGCTGTTACGTAAAAGCAGTCCGCCGCGATTAGGTCGATGGCGGGCGGGGTAAGCACAGCGGGTGGGGAAGGGGTGAGGTATTCGCCAACTTCGCCATAGACCTCGGCGACCACCCCGTCAAAAGGCGCATACACGTAGGTTTTGGCCAATTGCGACTCGGTCAGCTCAAGGCGCGCCTGGTGGACGCCGACGGCTACCTCCGCCGCCCGGCATTCTTGGGACAAGGCCCGGGCGCGGGTGTTGGCTTGATCCAAGGTTTCTTGGGAGACGAGCTTGCGCTTTTGCAAAGGAGCAAGGCGCATGACCTGGCGGCGAGCTTCATCGGCGCGAAGACAGGTGGCGGCCGCTTGCGCTTTGGCTCCTTCGATTTCGCTTTTGGCCAGGGCCACCTGCGCCTTAAGATCTAAGTTCCACAAGCTCAAAAGGAGTTGCCCTTGCTTGACGCGCTCGCCTTCGCGCACGTACAGACGATCGATTTGCCCGCCTACGCTGGGAGAGAGGCGGCTGCGCCGGCAGGCCTTGACGCTGCCCACGCGCGAGTTGGCCACCGTCTCCTCCACTTCTCCGTGCGCGACCCGATGCACTCGTACCGGGATCGGCTGCGGGCGCCGCGCATACCAGAGGGCGAAACCGATAAGGGCCAGGGAAAAGACCGCGACGCTGAGGCGGCGTAAAAGAGTTGCCATGAATTAAATGTTATTCTAACGTTTTTGGGGAAACCAAGGAGGATCGGTGTTTTCCTGTTGCGTCCACGCCCAGGCGGCAGAAAGGCTTTTTTCGCGCCTTTCGCGATATTACCTTTGGCGTTATCGGCTGTTGGGACTTGAGCGCTCGCAGCGCCAGTTGGTGGCAGGGCTGGAAAAAGTAGGCTTGGCTGGGGCTAGCCTGTTGGAAATAGGCTGCGGCATAGGTTTCCTCCTGCACCATCTTCTAGAGCGTGGTGCAAGCTGCGCCTTAGGGATAGACCTGTCTTCGGCCATGCTGGAAGAAGCCAAAGCCCAGGCCAGGCGGCGCGGGCTTTCTGAACGCGTGCGCTACGTCCAGGGCGATTTCCTGGATCTGGCCGAAAACCTAGAACCTGTCGATATTGCGATCCTGGATAAAGTGATCTGCTGCTATCCGGATGCCGAGGCGCTTCTGACCCGTGCCGCAGAGCGCGCTCGCCGGGCGGTGGCTCTGACCTATCCGCGCCTGACTTGGATGAATCGTTTAGGTGTTAGGACAGTCAATGGCTTACTCGCCTTAAGCGGGAGCGAGTTTCGCACTTACCTCCACGACCCCCAAGCGGTGGAAGCCTGGCTCAGCCAAGCCGGGCTGGCCAAGGTGTATTCGGCCAAAACGCTGGTATGGCAGACGAAGGTGTTTAGCCGCCTATGATCGAGCCGGTCGCTGCCCAGAACTTGTTTCTGTTCTTTATGGCCGCTGCGGGGGTGGTGCTTTTAGGCTTTGGCTATGCGCTTTTGTACGCCTTAGGAAGAGCGTATCCGCACCGAGCATGGCGCTACGGGGCGCTTTTGGCTTATGCTTTGCTGGTGCTGGCTGTTTTGGCCCTGGTGCGGCTTGGGGATTGGAACGGCAGGTGGCGGGTGCTGGCGGGCCTCTTGCTCTTAGGCTATGGGCTGGCGCCGATTTGGATCTTTCGCCTGATGGCAACTATTCACCAAAGGAGGCAGTGATGGAGACTATTCCCTGGTGGGCGTCTTCCGGCTTTTGGAAAAAGACCGCTGTCTGGGTGACGGCGGGAGCGTTTGTGCTGCTTATTTTGTTGACCTTAGACTCCTTGGCTAGGATGCGGGCCGGTGAGGGAAGGGTTCCAAGCTATGCCGTTATCAATCACCGTATCGACTACCGCTACGACCAAAAACGGCACCGCTACACGCCGGTGATCGGAGGGGAAGCGCCGCTATTTGGCCGCCAGCTTCCCCCAGAGGAAGCCGAGCGCCTGGTGACCTTAGGCAAAAAGACCGTGCAGGCGAAAAACTGCATGAACTGCCATACCCTGCTCGGCAACGGGGCTTACTACGCACCGGATCTCACCCGCGCCTGGCTCGATCCGGCCTGGGGGCCTGAGAGCATACGCGCTCAGCTGATGAAGCTGTTTCTGCTGGATCCTTTAGCCAACGCCAGAACTTACGGCAGCGGCCGCAAAATGCCCAATCTCGGCCTTAGCGAGCAAGAAGCCGAAGCGGTGATCGCTTTTCTTAAATGGATGGCGGCTATCGACACCAACGGTTTTCCCCACAATTTCCGGACCTTGGAGGATTGATATGGTCAGAGCATTGGACAAAAGCCACCTCAACGGAGGTCAGCAGCTGGCGGTGAAGTATTTCAGCGTGGCGCTGGCCCTGTTTTTCGCCCAATTGGTGTTTGGCTTATTGGCTTCAGCGCAGTACTTACACCCGGATTTCCTGCTGGGGATTTTGGATTTCAACACCAACCGCATGCTTCATACTAATGCCATGATCGTGTGGATGCTGTACGGCTTCATCGGCGCGGTTTACTGGTTCCTGGAAGAGGAGAGCGGGCGGGAAATCGTAGGTTTGAAGCTGGGAAACCTCGCTTTCTGGGCTTTGACTTTAGCGGTGGCGGTGGTGGTATTGGTCTATCTTCTGGTCCAGACAGGATCAGGGGGCGATTTGGCCCGCTGGTTCGTCAACGAGGGGCGCGAGTACATCGAAGCGCCGCGCTGGGCTGACTTTGGCGTTGTGGCAGCGCTTGGGGTGTTCTTCTATAACGTGGCGGCGACCTTTGCTAAAGGGCGCTGGTCGGGGATCGCCGGGGTTTTGGTTTTAGACCTCATCGCCCTGGCCGGATTGTATCTGGCCGGGATGTTTTACCTTACCAACCTCTCTCTCGATCAGTATTGGTGGTGGTGGGTAGTGCACCTTTGGGTGGAGGCCACTTGGGAGGTGTTGGTAGGCGGCATCATGGCCTGGAGCCTGATGCACCTTGTAGGGGTGCGGCGCCAAGTCGTGGAAACCTGGCTCTACGTCGAAGTGGCGCTGCTGTTCGGTTCCGGCATCCTTGGGCTTGGGCACCACTATTACTGGATCGGAGCGCCTGAGTATTGGCTGTGGATAGGTGGGTTCTTCTCCACCTTGGAGCCGATCCCGCTGGTGGCGATGGTGGTGCATTCCCTCTACGATGCCGGCGTTCACCGGCTCAGAAGCCGCAACCACCCAGCCTTGGCCTGGGTGATCGCCCACGCTTTCGGCAATTTCTTAGGCGCGGGAGTTTGGGGCTTTATGCAAACCCTGCCCCAGATCAACCTTTACACCCACGGCACCCAGTGGGCCGCCTCCCACGGCCACCTAGCTTTCTTCGGCGCTTACGCCACGATCAACATCGCCTTCTTTTACCTGGCGGTGCAGCGCTGGCGAGGAGACATTTGGATGGGTGGAGGAATTTCCGGCAGCTGGCGCTGGAAGTGGGCGCTTGGGCTGCTTAGCGTAGGCGTTTTGGGGATGAGCGTTGCTTTGCTCATCGCCGGCTACGAACAGTCCTTCGTCGAGCGCGCTGTAGGGGGTTCGACCTGGGAGGCATATTTTGCTGCC
>JBKBMR010000105.1:0-6434 GCA_046295755.1 Methylohalobius sp. | reverse complement strand
ATTATGCTACGCTGCGCCCGTGATTTCCTGATAATCGCCGCAATCACGACTTTCCTGTCCCTAAGAGCGGGAGCAGCCCATAAGGACAACATCTGGACTTCGCCTTCCTAGGTGTCACCTGACCTCAACGGTCAAGTTCACAAGCCGCGCGCTTGGCAAGGCAAAGTCATCCTCCGTGGCGCTGGGAACCCGAAACGATGCGCATTCTGCTCCCTGGATTCGGGATGCCCCGAACAGTATGATATGGCGGACACCGATCGGTCACTTAGATCGTGTTCCACAAATAACGGAATCGTTCGGTTCGCAAGAATGATACCGAGACGGCCTTTTCCATCGCCCGAAATCAAGGGCGAACAGCGAATGGCGAGTAGCAAACGGAAGGTGAGAACTTGGGCGGATTACTTGGAAGGCACCTGCTCCTTCGCAAGATCAAGCAACAGCCGCAGCGCTCGATTTACCGAAGCGGAATCCTTAAACACCCGCGCCACGTCTGGGTCGAGAAATACGACATTCGTGCCTTTTCGATAAGCTTCGCAGTGCTTACCCCGTACCCCGCCTGAAAAATCGTATTCTGGGCGCAGATCGTCGTCTTTGTTAGGTACCTGATTCATATTTTCAGTCTATCACGTGCGTTTTACAAGCGACCACCTGGTTTTATCAGGTGGTGTATATAATCAGTCAGATCATAACCGATCCACCTCAGGAGCAACCATGAGCAAAGCACGTCTTTGGATAGCAGCCTGCCTGGCGCTGATCGCTTTGACTACCTCGGAGACCCAAGCCCAAACCGCTGCCCACAAGCTCGGCCGGGGTCTTGCCGCAATAACCCTCAGCTTTTTGGACATACCTGGCCTTGCCCTCCGGGGAGCCAAATGCCGAGGCGCAATCGGTTTTTTCATCGGGCTAGCTGGAGGTTTAGAAATGTCCGCAACGCGCGCACTGTACGGAGTATTGGAGCTCGTAACCGCCCCTTTCCCGTTCCCACCCGGCTACCAGTCCTTTATCTCCCTTTATCCCCCTGATTCATCTCTGCCCGAATACCCTTGGGAGCACTTTTTTATGATGGATATCTGCCCGATACCCGAATATCCTTGGGAGATTAGAAGAAAAAAGCCTTCCTCGGAACCTTCCCGGTGATTTACCAGCACCGCTTAGCCTGCGTATCGTCGAGCGGTATTCTTTCATGCTATGGCGTTTACGGCCAGGCCAGGTTTACGCAGTCATCGACGAGGTTATTCCCGAATCTCAAGAACGCAGGAATGCAGACCTTGCGACTTTAGGGAACCCTACTGGGGTTCATCGCGATGACGGCGCTGGATGTGGCCTTGGGTTGAGCGCGACGATTACTTCTTCAAGCTCGCATAATAGGCGGCGATGTTTTCTATGTCGGTCTCTGACAGCGCCTCGACCATCGGCTTCATGATCGGGTTGGGGCGGCTTCCGTCTTTGTAAGCCTTCATCGCCGCGACCAGATACTGGGCGTTCTGGCCGGCGAGGTTGGGATAGGCAGGATTGGTGGCGATGCCATCTTGCCCGTGGCAGCCGGCGCAGACTTGGGTTTTGGCCTTGCCGGCCTCAGGATCGGCAGCTAGAAGATCTGCGCTCAAGGCAAGCGATGTAATCAGGATCCAATATTTCATACGACTCCTCCGTTTTGACGCCTTTTCTAGCATAAAATCCGAAAGCCGAACAATGCAACTGAAGAGATGCGTTCTCTTCCAAAGAGCGCCGAATAAAAAAAGGCGGCCTTGGGCCGCCCAGGAGAGGAGGCTGACAATTGCCGCTATGGGCTTAGTGGAAGCTTTCCCTTTCGGGTTTTCGTCCGCCACAGGCCAGCTGCAGCCAGTAAGCGCGCATCTTGACTATGGTTCCCTGCCAGAGACCAAACACCTCGCCGTATTCGGTAAGCAAAACTTCCAGATGTTCGGCCACCTTGGCCGCCAAGCGGGGGCAAGGCCTTAAGGTGTAGCAACTCATCAAGTGAAAGATCACGGCGACCAAACTGGATAAATCCGGCCGATCAAGCGCTTTCATGACCAGTCTCCCTTAAGGCTTTCCAGACAGCTTTGAAGCAGCGCCCGTCTGACCTTATGCTGGCTTTGCAGGTCCAGGCAGCGGAACTCGGCGGCGTGTAAGTGTCCGTGGGCGAGAAGGCGCACCAAAACCTTCATCGGAAACTCCAGCCGCACCAATGCTTCGCTTTCTCGGGTCAAGCCAGCCGGGATGAACATCGCGTTGCTCCACAGGTTATATGGGATATAAATGATAATGATTATCATTTTAATGTCAACCCTTAAGGCGGCAGGATCTGATAAGTCGTTGCCATCCCGGCGTCGATGTGGTCGGAGACGTGGCAGTGGAACAGCCATTCGCCAGGGTTGTCGGCGAGCATGTCGGCAGAGATCATCTGCGCTGGCAAAAGCATGGAAAGATTCATCCAGAGCAATCAAGACGAGGCGATCTGAGTCGAAATCAAAGGCGCCAAAGCGTTAAACCGCCTAAGCCAAGAGCTTCGCAGATCGACGCCTTTTTCTACCAATGCATTGGCAAGGTGTACCGACTGCGGGATAAACGATGATTCCGCAATTCCCTTTTAGCTTCGACGACGGCAAGCTCCTTGTAGGCGCGTTGTATAGGGCCGGGGTGGAAAAGCTGCGCCGACGCTTTAGGCTGTTGGCAACAACCTGGGGTTTTTGGTCCTCTCCCTGGTACTTTTCGGCAGCCGAGTTGCGCTTCCGCTCTGCCTGATTGCCGTGGCCCAAGCTCTAGCTTCCGGCGCCATCGGCCTGGGGGCCGACTGCTATCCTAAGGTCTTGGCTTAGAGTCTGCTTTCCGCTTTCGCTGTGGGCGGGGATCACCGGCCTGCTCTTGCACTACATGGAGGAAGCTTTACGGCACAATTATATAACGCTACGCTAAACCCTTAGGGGTGGTCGCGTGCGGGGATTGCACCGTATGCGGCGGGGAACCTTTGGGTATCTTATGCCAGCTCAAGGGCGGTGGACGTCCCCCCAGCTGTCCTCCTACCCTAGCTCAGCTGTATCTTACCCGCGATGAACAAGCTCAAGTAGGAGACGCTCATGCCCAAATCGGCAAAGTTTGCTTTTGCATTTTGGCTTTTTGCAATGCCTCCACTGGCCTTGGCGGCTCCAACCGCCGAAGACCTCCAGACCTGGGCTCAGCTTATCGCCCAGGGATCTTGGCAAAAGCAAAGCTCTTGGCTTTGGTATCTGGAACTCCAAGGACGCTTTGGCAAACACTCTTCCGACTTTAGTAGAGGCTTTGTGCGACCAGCTTTGGGCTATGCGCTCACCCCGCACTTGAGCCTGTGGCTGGGCTATGCCTACGTGCCGTTCAAGAGCCCGATTGACTCCAACATGACTACTGTCCACGAACACCGGGTGTTCGAACAGATCGTCTTCAGCCACCCGATCGGGGACGGCAGCTTCAGCTCGCGCACCCGCTTAGAGCAAAGGTTTTTGAATACCACCGCCGACAAAAGCTGGCGCCTTAGGCAGATGTTTCGCCTCTCTTATCCCTTGTGGCCAAGTTCGCGTCTTTCCGGCGTATTCTGGGATGAGGTATTTGTCAGCTTAAACACTACCGATTGGGCCGACATCACGGCCAACTTTGGCCAAAAGACCGGCCTTAACGCCAACCGCGGCTTTTTGGGGTTAGCGTACAACTTTAGCCCCAAATCCTGGATCGAATTGGGGTACCTTAACCAGTACACCCCTTCTGACCAATTCGGCGGAAGACGCCCCAAATCTCAGGTAATCCATGCCCCCATGCTCAGTCTCAATCTCCGGTTCTAAAGCGCGCAAAGCGCTTTGAGATCCAACCGGTCTTGGAACACCAAAAGCCGCACACGTAGCATGCGCCCGCTCTTTGGAAGAGCAAGCGCGAGCAGCGGCCTCGACGCTTCTTTTACAAAGCCAAAATCTAGCACGCGCCGAACGCTTAGCGGCTTTAGGCGAACTGGCTGCAGGACTCGCCCACGAACTGCGCAATCCCTTAGCCGGGTATCCAGGTCGCGCTGTGCAACCTGCGCGCCGAATTGCGCAACGTGGTCGAACGCTGCATGCTGCTTGCCGAAGACTCCGGCAACGTCACTGCCGCCGCCCGCTTGCCTAAAATCTCCCGCAAGACGCTGCGCTATAGGATCCAGAAGCCTAGCCTGGAAGTTTAACCCGATTATTCAAAATTCGATAAACCGATTGGACGATAAGAGAATCAGGGCCGCCTAGCCTGTTTCAGCTCAGAAGCGGTTGAACTACTATGAATAGAGCACTGCGGCGAAGTTTAGTAAGTTTACGCAGAAGGCTCCTTTAATTTTTATGCCCGGCTGGTTATTTTTCAACGTCTTTCCCATGGAGCATGGATCATGAACGCTGACGCCGAAGCATTTCCCAAACGCCACAAAATCACTGTTCAAGAATATGAGCGCATGGGAGAAACTGGGATTTTTTCTGAAGATGAGCGCGTAGAGCTCATTGAGGGAGAGATCATCGACATGGCACCGATTGGCCCAAAACACGCTAGCCTGGTAGACGAACTGACCTACGCGCTTGCCAAACAATTGCCTGACAATTACCGCATTCGGGTACAAAATCCCCTGCGTTTAAGCGACACCAGCGAGCCACAACCGGACTTGGTAGTGGTACGCCAGCGCAGCGACCGGTATGCCCAATCGCACCCGACTCCGGAAGATGCGTTGCTGGTGATCGAGGTGGCTGAAACTTCAACAAACTACGACCGAAATGTTAAGATTCCCCTTTATGCCCGCTTTGGTATCCCTGAGGTCTGGCTGGTCGACCTTTCAGGAGCATTCATCGAGGTTTTTCGCAAGCCTTCTCCTTCTGGCTACCAAGAGATAAGCCGGCACAGCCAAAGCGAGCGCTTAAGGCCGCTCCTGGTGCCGGAGGTAGGGGTCGAGATCAAAGAGCTTTTCGATTAACCGCTGCCATCGTCAAACTTGGGGAAACGCTTGGCGCCTATCCGCTAAAAATGAGACTCTACCGGTGGCTGCTCGCAGCTGTATTTACAGCGTCCGTGCTGGCCGGGACGAAAACCGGCGCCGATCTTTCCTCAGAACCTTAGACCAAGTCATCGCCGAGGTCTTGGCATACAATCCAAAGCTTCAGGCGGCCAAAGCCCGAATCGAGCAGGCCCAGGCAAAGCTCGATCAAGTCAACGCCGCTTTTTTCCCTAAGATTACCGCCCAGGTGACGAAAAAACTCCGCATTTAGTGGGATGTCGACCAACGCCTGAGGGCTGAAAAAGACTTCGGCAGGAACCGTGGCGCGGACGGCAATTACAAGATAGCCTATGGATAGGCTGGCTTGCTCAACCCGCTAGCCTTTCCACCTCCTGCCGCAAGGTCAAAAGCACTTTTTCGTCCACCGCATCGGTGACCGCAAGCCCAAAGCGCTCTTGAAACTCGCGCAAAGCCCTTAGGGTAAAGCGCCCTAAAAGCCCATCGATTGCCCAAGTCTTTCGCTTTTGCTTGGGATAAGCCCAAGATAGGTGAGATACAGCTGCGCTGCGCGCACTTTTTAAGATCCGGGAGAGGGCCGCGGGAGTACCTATGGCCGCCTAAATACCCGCCGGGCGCAGGAGAACTTAAGTTTGGATACAGCGCATCGAATCGACCTGAAGTTTTGCGGCTGAAAACATGGCGTTCGAACAAGATGATCGGACGGTGGCCAGGCAGAAAGCCTACAGCTTTGGTTTCGACCGACACCACCGTCCAAACCTCAACCGAGCCTACTCCAAGCCGTTCACAAACAGAAGATAAGCCGTCCTCACTCAGCGGCAAGGCGGCTTTTGGCAGCGCAAGCACGGTTTTCCCTTCTTGGTTGGTACAGCCAAGCAATGGCCTTTAGATTTTTCTTCTCTTGGACAAAGCCCTTGTTGCGCAGTACCCGATTGTCTCGAACCCAAGGAGAATCCCGGCGCACTAAAGTAGAAATACAATCGAGCAGGATTTTTTCCGTGCCTATGATTTCCTGGCTAATGCAGGCAAGCCCCTGTTTTCTCGCCCAGGCCTCTACTTTCTCGGCATCCACGCTGAAATCGCGCCCGTGCAGGTCTTTTTCCAGGAGCCTTAGCGCTTGCAGCAGCTTTTCTAGCCATGGCACTTTGCCTAACCAGCGATATAGCTTGGCGTATTCGCCCAGATTGGAATGGTGAAAAAACGCTACCCCTTCTTTTTTGAGAACCCTCGCCAATTCTGCAAGATACGCTTCGATGACCGGCGCATCGGCGTGGACTAAAGAATCAAAGCTAAATACGAGGTCCACCGAAGAATCTTGGATCATGGGCAAGGACTTGCCATCGTTGACGTGGTATTCGATGTGCCGGCAAGCGGCAAAGCGCTCTTTGCAAAGCTGGATACAGCGCGGCGAAAGATCGACGACGATCAGGCGCTGGCA
>JBKBMR010000104.1:2686-6538 GCA_046295755.1 Methylohalobius sp. | reverse complement strand
CTTTGACGTTGCGCAGGTACAGGAAACACAGCCCGAAGCCCCAGGTGCGGTTATTGTCGGTCAGCCGCAGCAGCCACTGGGCGATCTCCTCGTCTTCGGTGTCGCGCCGGGCCTCGTAGCGGTAGCAGGCCTGGCTGATCCGAAAGGCTTGACAAGCCGCCCGGATCGACAGCCCGCGCTGCTGCACGGCTCGTTGTGCCATCTCGCGCCGGCGAGATGGCTTCACCACTTTTTTGCAAGAGCCTCCGCCACGACCTCGGCCTTGAGCTTTTCCTCGACGTACATCTTGCGCAGCCGCCGGTTCTCCTCCTCCAACTCCTTCATGCGCGCCATGAGCGAGGCGTCCATGCCGCCGTACTTGGCCCGCCACTTGTAGAAGGTCGCCGAGCTGATGCCCAGTTCGCGGCACAGATCGGGCACGCTCAGACCAGCCTCCGCCCGCTTGAGCGCGTCGATGATCTGGCTGTCAGTGAAACGCGATTTCTTCATGGTAGAGATTCTCCTTCGAGACTCTCTACTTCTCAGCGCACTGGTTTTGCGGGGGGATTACCGTATCGGCGAAGATCGGATTTGTTCCAAAAGCGACCCCATAATCATCCGGGACATGACAGCTACTTCCTCTCGACCTCACACCTAGGAAAGCTCGCTGTCATCTTCCGAGTCAGTTGCCAAACTTTCCGAGTCAGTTGCCAAACTCTGATCCTCGTGGCGTTCTATACGGCGCTGATGCTCTCCAAGAGAGATGGTCAGCTCGTTTCCTTCGAGCTTCGCCTGCAAGTCTCGCAGGATGAGGCTACGCTTGGACGCATCACCTTCAATAGCTTTCTCAAAACTTGACACGGAAGCAACGGGCACGCGGACGTATCGCTCGATGAACGATGCCATCGTTGCTCCAGCTTCATCCTCAAGATGGCCCCATGCCGCATCTCCCACATAAGCCGCGCCGCCCGCCTCGCGGTATGCGGCCTGAAGTCCAGTCAGCTTGTCATTCTCTGTTGGGTCCAGCACAACAAGAATTGGCTTTGCACCCGAGTTTCTGCAATCATGGGCAAAGGAAAGCTCCTCACCAAACCGACCCTGACCACTGGCTGCAATAGTCACGCGCAGCTTCAGTTCGTATGCGAGCAGGGTTCCATCCGGCAACACCTTCCAGCAATCAACCTGCCGGCCCTTCGTTGGATCATCGGTACGCCTGACAACACGCGCACGTGCCGACTTTGGTTCGCCACCAATAGCAGCGGCTAGGATAGGCTCGAAAAGATAGCCGGTTTCCTGCGCGGACCTGTTGTCAAGATCGTAGAAAAATTTGCGCCAAGTGAGCCACGAAGCAAGCGCTTCCGGCGGAAAGTCCGGCCCATACTCCATGAGCGCCCTTGGAGAAACCTGCACCATAGTCGGCAAAGGCTGCTGTTGAAGAATCAACCCATACTTGCGCCGCCGCTTGTGTAGTTCGGTCAGACACGTCAGGTACGTCATGAAGTCCTGATCCAGTAACGCACCTGCATCAAGCATATCGACCACGTCAAAGGACGTAATCGTTGCGTCAGGGGCGGTGAACCAATCGACTGCTATGTCATAGTATTCCCGCTGCGGGGCAACCTTTGGCCAAAGCGTGGGGAAGGCTCTCGCCATTTCGTCACCCTTACCTATATCGATAGCCACAAGTGCAATGACCTTCGTCAGCTCGCTCGGCTCCATGAGGGCCCGCATATTAGCGGTATTCGTAATGGTGAGTAGCCTGGTGAGCTGCTTCGACCTTTCCGCGCTAAGCCGTTTCCGTGTGACCATCGAAAGCAAACCTCCATTGATGCATTTCTGTGAGTAGAGCTTCTGTTGTTTTGAGGGCTGGACTCATCCCGAGCGCTTCGGTAAGAACAAATCCTAAAAGCTTCGCTGCCCTTGCGTCGGCTGGCTGCGTATCCGCACCAAACGACCCGTCAATATACTGCAAGTGCTTGGCAAGCAGCTCGGCAGCTAGCGGCGGAACTGCGTTCGCTATTTGTTGAATAACGCTCGCATTGTTGCCGACCCACTGATAGTTATCAGGAAAGGTCTGAATGCGGGCGCACTCTCGTATAGTTAGAGGGCGGTGCTCGGTAGGATGGATAAATTCACGAGTGGCGGCCCCAGTAATCGTGAGGCTCTGCAAATTTCCATGCAGACGCTTGATGCCTGACGGCGCACCGCCTCGTTTTTCTGTCGGCGTGCCGTCCGAAACCCTCCGGTTTGCACGCCGCTTGTAACTTTCATGCCAAAGCTCTGGCGGAAGGTCTTTCATCGTCTGCCCAGGCTTAAGCAATTCCACTTGCATACGCCCGGCAAGCTTCACCCCCACGTGATGTGTCACCGCACCAGCGACATTGCCCTTCCTCATGCGAGCGTCGAAGGCATTGACCGGATTAGCACACGCGTACGAAACCAATGCCCCCCTTGTCGTTGCTGCGGGGCCAAGCCCTGCGATCGCTTCGGCCAAACTGGGGGCCATGGGCTTGCCAGAAAGTTTTCTGGCCTTTCCGCTATCAAACGAAAACATCTCCTCGGGAAACTGAAAGTCGATGCCGAGCCGGTTGCCAATGATTAATACCCTCTTGCGGGTTTGCGGCACACCATATGAAGCGAGATTCACTTTCTGCAGACGGATCGAGTATCCCATCTCGACAAACTCGCGAACCAGACGCGCAAGGTCCCTGCCACGGCCTGAAGTCAACAGCCCCTCGACATTCTCAAAGATGAACCAGCGGGGGGATAGCCTCTCAACGATATTGAGGTAATTAAAGATAAGCTGGTTGCGAGGATCGGCTGAATTTCGGGGGCCAGCAGTACTAAACCCTTGGCACGGGGGGCCGCCGATAACAACAAATGGTCTGTTGCCGCCAGCAAGTTTTTCAATATAGCTGGGTTCTACTGTGCTCAGATCAAGCTGATGACAGGGGCTGCCAATATTTAACTGGTAAGTCTGACAAGCGTCAGCATTAATGTCAGCCCCGAAAAGCGGCTTTAGTCCAGCCTGGCTAAAGCCCGCTGAGAAACCGCCCGCTCCCGAAAAAAGGGATACGACAGCGTCGCTCTTACTCATCCTGCATCCTCATTGACGTGGCGTGATGACGCCGACGTGCTTGTAAAGGGTGGTTCGGGACACACCATAACGACGGGCTACCTCGGCCACCTTAATATCTGGATCGCGCAGCAGGGCTTTGATCTCTCGCACCTGCTGATCGTCTAACTTTGGCTTGCGGCCACCGGCCCGGCCACGGGCGCGGGCTGCTGCCAGCCCGGCCAGCGTCCGCTCACGGATCAAGGCGCGCTCGAACTCGGCCAGCACCGCGAACACATGGAATTGCAGCTTGCCCGATGCGCTGCCCGTCTCGATCTTCTCGGTCAGGCTCTCGAAATGCACGCCGCGCTGCTCAAGCTCGGTCACGATCTGCACCAAGTCATGCAGGCTGCGCCCGAGTCGATCAAGCCGCCATACAACGAGGGTATCGCCGGCCCGTAACGCTTTGCAGCACTGCTCAAGCTCTGGGCGTGCAGTGCTCTTACCGCTGGCCGCTTCCTCATAGATCACGCTGCACCCAGCCTGCTGGAGCGCGTCGCGCTGCAGGTCTAGGTGCTGGTCGTCCGTCGAAACGCGGGCGTATCCAATGCGTTGATTCATTGACAGTGCCTGAACATAGAAAATTGACAGTTATCTTAACGGCTTTGGGTATGCCCGGCCATGAAAAAGCGAAACCCTGCAGACGTGTCCACAAAACCTCCGTTTTCTGGACAGGCTTTGAAGGACAAGCGCGACACGTCCGCCGAGCGGTCAGCGGTTACGCCGTTGAACCTCGCAGGCATCGGTGTAGCGATGGG
>JBKBMR010000104.1:0-2676 GCA_046295755.1 Methylohalobius sp. | reverse complement strand
GGCAGGTTGCAGGTGCATGAGCCCCCTGGCGATGGGCGCGAACAGGCTGGAGCGGTTCAGGTGGTTGGGCATAGCCCCGATATCGAACCCGGGCAGCCATAGCTGGCGCGGTGTTTCCGCCGCCTGCTGCTCTGCCGAGGCCTGCGCGGCGGCTGCGCGCTGGCGCAGC
This sequence comes from Methylohalobius sp., assembly GCA_046295755.1. Classification (GTDB taxonomy): domain Bacteria; phylum Pseudomonadota; class Gammaproteobacteria; order Methylococcales; family Methylothermaceae; genus Methylohalobius. The sequence goes on along the minus strand of JBKBMR010000104.1, from coordinate 2,507 downwards.
CATTCAATTTGTTGCGTCAGGTTTGGCATTTCGCGTCCTTGTAAAAGCCCCCAGTGCCGGTAGCTTCTCGGGATCGGGGCCGGGCCAGGGCTTGCCCGTGCGCTTGCTCCATAGCTTCGCATAGCCGCGCACAAGCCGCCGCATCTGTCGTCGCACCCCGCCGAACAGGGGGTGGTAGCGCACGTCGCGCTCGATCTGGTAGCGCAGCTGCTCGAGCGACTGCGCAGCCAGCGACCGATACAGCGCTTCGGTGCCGCGCATGCAGCGCGGCGTAAGCCGCACAGTCCAGGCCCAATCGCCCCGGTCGCGCTTGTCGCGCGCGACGATGTAGTCGCCAAGCTCCAGCCGCTCGATGGGCAGCCAGTGCTCGCGTAGCCAGGGGCTGCGCGCATCGAGCTTGGACGCATCCAACCCGGCGCACAGCAGCACCAGTCGTCGGCGCGCGGGCTGTCCGGGCACCGGCATCGAGCACGCCCAGGCTACGGGCAGGCCTTTGGACTTGCGCTGGTGCCGCTTCCAGGCCGGCAGCTGCGTGCCGTACACCTCGGCCCACTTGTCGGCGATGGCAGGCACGCGCTCGGCGGGAGCCTCGAAGCTCACGCCATGCGTGTAGCCGCGCGTGGTCATGAGCACGACGGATCGCAGCGCGTCGGTGATGTGCGGGTAGTCGAGCTGGGCCGACGAAGACAGTTTTTGCTGCACTTTGGTTGACTTCAGCAAATGGCGCCAAGCCCGCTCTTTGAGCTTGATATAGCGTTTATGCCACTCACCACGGACACTTTCTGCGGTGTGCTTGTCCTCTAAAGAACTCTCTTCGAAAGCATCGGCAAGGCGCCGCGCATAGTTGGCTGCGCGCGCCTGAGCAAGCACGGCTTCCTTCATCGCATCCACCGCTGCGTTAAACCTCAGGACGATGTCTTCGACAAAGTCCCGAGGCAGCGCCAGCTCATGGTCGCCCACATCAATGCGAGTACGATTGATGTCCTCAGCCGCAGTGTCGCTTCGCAAGCCTTGGAGCATCTCCTCAAGGATGTCAGCCCTGTAGGTGTCGCGGGGCTCTGGTTTTTTCAAGTGCACCAAAACCACTTCAACATCGGCTGGCCGCTCCACATCCGCAGACTCGCTGACAGAGAAAGCTCGCCCCGCGAACTCAAGGCGGCCATGCTCCTCAATGAGAGAAAGCAGCCTTTGCCGCTGCCGAGAATACGGATTGCGCACCGTCTCGGCATTGAGAATCGCAACGATCTCTCCAGAAAAGAGAATGTCCCACGCATGAAGAACATGCTCCGCCCCATAAGCAAAGGGCGGGTTCATGATCACGTGACTGTAGTAGGCACCATCCTTGAATTGAAGGAAGTCAGTGCCCACCACCGTGACACGCCGCAGTTCATTCAAGTGCGCGTGTTTCCGGATATCGATCTCGCACACGTCAAATTCCGCACGCCAGTGAGGGAAAGTATCTTCGAACGCCTCGATCAGGGCCCCCTCTCCTGCGCTGGGCTCCAGAATGCGTCCAAAGTCTTGATTTTCGAACATATTCCAGGCTTTGGCAGCGAGAGACTTTGGCGTTGGGAAAAACTGATGGTCCATTTTGTTTCCTTTATTGGATATAGAGCATCCGCCCTTGGTTGTCCCGCAGGCGCAGCACAGGATTGATTTTGTGCGTCATGCTATGCGATCCAATCGCGTGATAACCTAAAATTTTCACCAAATCGACAGGCAGCCAACTTAGACTTGCCCGAAAGGGCTGGAGCCAATCCAAGACAAAAAGAATGTCCGGTCGAATCAATCGGAAACCTCTTGACCGAATCCGGTTTGCGGCCTATAATGTCGAGCATCAGGAGGCCAACAAATTGAAAACGCAACAGTCAAAAGCCAGCCCGGACGATGCCGCAAAAAAATGCGACCTCTGCGGCACCAGTCCCGCATGGGAAGTGTTGTGGGTGTGTGGGCGCAAGGAGTTCAGACAGCATCTTTGCGAAAAGTGCGACCAACAAGAGATTGGCTTTCTGCTTGAAAAGGATGACGACAATGAAGAGGTTTGCTAGTTATTTTTACATGGCGCGAATGGCGATTTACTTCTTGGCCGGATATGCTGCGATTTTTTCCGCAGCCCTGATCTCGTGGCCTTACAAGATTTGGGTAGTTTTGGGCTCTATGGCAATCGCCGGCATGACTTACGCCGCAGGAGAGGCTGCGCCAGTAGATGTCGATGATCTTGAGAAGCTGGCCTGCGAGATGGAGCAAAAGGAAGCCGCAAGAAAAGAGTTTGCCATCAAGAATTCAAGCGTCGCGGGTGCCGCATTCTCGGACGAAGACGATAACGCGATTGATTGGGGTAAAGATGATTCCGACTTGATGCGAGCCAATTGGGACATGACGTCCCCTTTGTACCACGTGATGCGCAGCCCTATGGATATAGATAGCGAATGGCATTAGTAGCCTGAGCCTCCCCATGGCTAAAGCCAGGGGGTTCTAGGCCCGTCTCCGACGGCTCTTCCCGGTTT
>JBKBMR010000103.1:0-6543 GCA_046295755.1 Methylohalobius sp. | reverse complement strand
CCCGGTCAGGGGATAGCAGCCTAGGGTGCGAAAACGGACCATTTTCATCTGCGGTTTTTCTCCGGGATAAAGGCGCATGCGCTCATCGTCCACCATGATCCAGCTGCCGTCGCGCCAAACGACCGGCCGCTCTTTGGCAAAATACAAGGGGACGATGGGGATGTTTTCAAGATAGATGTACAGCCAAATGTCCAGCTCGGTCCAGTTGGACAGGGGAAAGACCCGAATGCTCTCGCCTTTGTTGATCTTGCCGTTGTATAGGTTCCAAAGTTCCGGGCGCTGGTTTTTCGGGTCCCAGCGGTGATGGCGGTCACGGAACGAATAGACCCTTTCTTTGGCACGCGATTTTTCTTCATCGCGACGGGCGCCGCCGAAGGCAGCATCGAAGCCGTATTTGGTCAAAGCCTGTTTTAAGCCTTCGGTTTTCCAAATGTCAGTGTGTTTCTTGCTTCCGTGGTCGAAAGGGTTGATCCCTAAGGCTTCGGCTTCCGGGTTCTTGTAGACGATGAGCTCAAACTCCTGCGCCACCTTATCGCGCATCCGGTACATCTCGCGGAATTTCCAGGTAGTGTCGATGTGCATCAGGGGAAACGGGGGCTTGCCGGGATAGAACGCTTTTCTGGCCAGATGCAGCATTACCGAGGAGTCCTTGCCGATGGAGTAGAGCATCACCGGGTTGTCGAATTCAGCGGCGACCTCGCGGATGATGTAGATGCTCTCTGCCTCGAGTTCTTTGAGATGGGTCAGCTTAAGTTCTTTCATCGTCGGAAGGCGAAATGGATATAATAAACAAGTTTACCACGAAGGCCTCTTGCAAGGAGAGTTATGGAAACCAAGCTTCGCCAATTTGAACAAGTCAGGGATGTGTTGGAATACGGTAAGTTGCTGCATCAAGAAATCAAAGCGCTTGCTGAGCGGATCGAGGACGTCGAGCAGAGCACTCGCCTTAAGCTGCTGCTGGAATATTTAACGCGCCATGAGGACGACTTGAGCCGGGCGCTCGAGCGTTTTTCCCAGGAGACTAAACAGCGGATCTTAGACATTTGGCTGCCTTACCCTCCCGATCCCAAGATCGTGAAAAAGCTGCGTGAGATCACCATTCACCCCAACATGAGCGTGGAAGAGGTAGCGAGGATCGTGCTGCAGTTTGAGGATGCGCTTATCGAATTGTACAAAGAATCCTTAAACGAAATCGACGACCCGGATGTGCAAGAGATCTTAGCCAATCTGATTCAACTAGAAGATGCGGAAAAGCGCCGATTTGCCATGAACCTGGCGCGATTTCAGGAAATCTGACGGGTTTGGATGAGCTGCTCGACCACCGATGGGTCTGCCAAGGTGGAAATATCTCCTAGGTCGGAGATTTGGCCGGCGGCGATCTTGCGTAAAATCCGGCGCATGATCTTGCCGGAGCGGGTCTTGGGAAGGTCCGGAGCGAATTGGATCACGTCGGGCTTGGCGATGGGGCCGATCTCGCGCGCTACTTGGTCGATCAACGCTTGCTTGAGCGCTTCGCTTGCTTCGGCACCGGCCTTTAGAATCACGAAAGCATAGATTCCCTGGCCTTTGATCGCGTGGGGATAACCCACCACGGCCGCTTCGGCGACAGCCGGGTGAGCAACCAAAGCGCTTTCGATTTCTGCAGTGCCGAGTCTGTGGCCGGAGACGTTGAGCACGTCGTCCACCCGCCCGGTGATCCAATAATAGCCGTCGGCGTCGCGGCGCGCCCCGTCGCCGGTAAAGTAATGGCCCGGGAATGGCTTGAAATAGGTTTCTACGAATCTTTCGTGGTTACCGTACAAGGTGCGCGCCTGGCCAGGCCAAGAGCGCTTGATCGCAAGTATCCCTTCCGCCGCCCCTTCAAGCTCGTGGTTCTTGTCGTCCAAGATCACCGGTTCGATCCCGAAAAAAGGGAGTGTGGCCGAGCCGGGTTTCAAAGGAGTGGCGCCGGGCAGGGGAGTGATCAATATCCCGCCGGTCTCGGTCTGCCACCAGGTGTCGACGATCGGGCAGCGGCCTTCGCCGACGACGTGGTAGTACCACTCCCACGCCTCTGGGTTGATCGGCTCGCCGACGCTGCCGAGAATGCGCAGGGACCGGCGCGAAGTGCGCTTGACATAGTCGTCGCCGCAACGCATCAGGGCACGGATCGCGGTGGGAGCAGTATAGAAGATGTTGACCTGGTGCTTGTCTACCACTTGCCAGAAGCGGTCTGGCTGCGGCCAGGTAGGTATCCCTTCGAACATGAGCGTGATTGCTCCGTTGCACAGCGGGCCGTAGAGCAGATAGGTGTGGCCGGTGATCCAGCCGACGTCGGCGGTGCACCAATAGACTTCGCCTTCACGGTAATCGAAGACGTATCGATGAGTCATGGCGGCATAGACCAAGTAACCGCCAGTGGTGTGGAGCACCCCTTTGGGTTTGCCGGTAGAGCCGGAGGTGTACAGGATGAACAGCGGGTCCTCGGCGTCCATGATCTCCGGTTCGCACTGCGCAGAGGCAGTTGCCATGGCCTCGTGGTACCAGACGTCGCGGCCTGTCTGCCAGGAGACAGCAGCACCGCTGCGCCGGACGACGATGACAGCGGTCACCTCGGGGCAATGGCTCAGCGCCTGGTCGGCGTTGGCTTTGAGTGGGATGCGCTTGCCGCCGCGTAGACCCTCGTCGGCGGTTATTAAAATTTTGGCCTTAGCGTCCTGGATGCGCTCGTGCAGGGCTTCGGCGGAAAACCCACCGAACACGACCGAATGGACTGCGCCGATGCGAGCACAGGCGAGCATGGCAATGGCTGCTTCTGGGATCATTGGGAGATAAATGCAGACCCGGTCGCCTTTTGCTACGCCGTGCTGTTTGAGGACGTTGGCGAATTTTGCGACCTCTGCGTGCAATTCGCGGTAGGTCAAGGTCCGGGAAGTTTGCGGGTCGTCGCTCTCCCACAGGAGGGCGAGCTGATCGCCGCGGGTTTCCAGGTGGCGGTCTAAGCAGTTGAAGCAGGCATTCAGCTGGCCGCCTTCGAACCAGCGGATGCGGACGGCAGTGAAATCCCAGTCGGAGACGGTTTTCCACTTCTGCTGCCAGGTCACGAAGCGCTCGGCCTGCTCGGCCCAGAAACCATCAGGATCCTCCAAAGACTTGGCGTACATTTGGCGATACCGATTGGCGTCGATGTGAGCTGCCGCTTGGATTGCGGGTGGGACTGGATAAGTTTTGACCTGGCTCATACCGCTGCCGTTAACCCATTTGCTTTTCGCGCAGTTCTTCAATGGTCTTGCAGTCTATGCACTGAGTCGCGGTCGGGCGGGCTTCCAGGCGCCGCAAGCCGATCTCCACCCCGCAAGTTTCACAATAGCCGTAGTCACCGGTTTCGATCCTTTCGAGCGCTTCATCGATCTTCTTGATCAGCTTGCGTTCGCGATCGCGGGTGCGAAGTTCCAGGCTGAACTCCGATTCCTGAGTGGCGCGATCGGTGGGGTCGGGAAAATTGGCGGCGTCGTTCTGCATGTGATGCAGGGTGCGATCCACCTCTTCCATCAGCTGTGCTTTCCAACTAAGGAGGATTTTGCGAAAGTGCTCGAGCTGAGGTTTGCTCATGTATTCTTCACCTTCCTTAGGTTGGTAAGGCTCGTACGGATGGGGCTTGAGTTTAGCAGGAGTCTCTTGCACAGTTCCCATGGGTAGAAGAATCATCTTAGATTAAAAGCTGAAATTGATAACAGAGAAATAAGTTTTACGCAATCCTTTTTATTACCCAAAGTAAGCTTATAATTCAGCTAAGTTTAACCTCTATTTAGGAAGTTTCCCGTTGCATGCATGGGCATCCAGGGTTGGAAGGATTCGACCCTTCATCGTGATGGAATTGCTTAATCGGGCCAGGGAATTGGAAGCTCAGGGAAAAAAGATCATTCACTTAGAAATCGGCGAGCCTGATTTTCAAACCCATGAATCCATCGTGCGCGCGGGTCTAAACGCAATCGCCGCTGGTCAGATTCGGTATGTCCCAGCGGGTGGACTTCCTCAACTTAGACAGGCGATTGCAGCATTTTATCAACGGCGTTATGGAGTCGGCATAGCGGCCGAGCGGATATTTTTGACCCCAGGTGGGTCAGGGGCGTTTCTCTTGGCGTTGGCTCTTCTCCTCGAGCCGGGCAAAAGGGTGCTGATGACCGACCCCGGTTATCCATGTAATCCGAACTTCGTCTACCTGTTCGGTGGGGTGCCAGAAGCGATCCCGGTCACAGCAGCTACTGATTTTCATCTTACGGCAAAGCTGGTTCGGCAACATTGGCAACCGGATACGGCAGGGGTTTGGCTGGCTTCGCCCGCCAATCCTACCGGGACCGTGATCGAGCCTGGGGAGCTGGCAGCTATTTGCCAGGTTGTGGCAGAAAAAGGTGGTTTCGTGCTGTCGGATGAGATCTATCACGGCCTAGAATACGGCACGCGCTGTTTATCGGCCCTGGAAGTGAGCGATGAGGTCTTCGTGGCCAACAGTTTTTCCGAGTACTTCGGCATGACCGGTTGGCGTTTGGGTTGGCTGGTAGTGCCAAAGGTGTATGTCGAGGCGGCCGAACGCATCGTCCAGAATATTTTTATTTCCGCTTCCGTCCATGCGCAATATGCAGCGCTTGCCGCTTTCGACCCGCAAACTCTGGAAGTGTTAGAGGACAGGCGGCGTAAGTTTGAAGCCAGAAGGGACTTTCTATACGATTCGCTTTCGATGATGGGGTTTCGGATTGAGGTCAAGCCGAGGGGAGCTTTTTACCTCTATGCGGATTGCTCAAGGCTGACCTTAGACAGCTATCGCTTTGCCTGGGATTTGCTCGAACAGGCTGGTGTGGCCGTAACCCCGGGATGCGATTTCGGCCGGGTTCGAGCCTCGTCGTATATCCGGTTTGCTTACACCATTGATTTTGATGGGTTGCAAGAAGGGATAGAGCGGATAAGAAATTTTATCGGTCGAGCCGGGAAAACTGTCCCGGCTTGAATTCTTTGCTAAATTTTAACTAAGCAGCGACAGTTGTGGTGTTGAGGAGATAAGCCGTGGAGACGAAAAAAACATCCTGCCGAATATTGCTCGGATGGTTGGCTATGTTGTTGATTCTTAGCGCTTGTGCTCGACTGCCGCCCCTGAATCCCCGGGCCGAACCGCCTGCTGATTACACTTACATCATAGGCCCTGGGGATTCTCTGGAGATGTTCGTCTGGGGAAATCCAGAGATCACTCGTACTGTGATAGTGCGTCCGGATGGCAAGATTTCGGCGCCGCTGGTGGAGGAGTTGCCTGCCACTGGCAAGACCCCTTATCAGCTGGCGCGCGATATCGAAAAAGAATTGTCGCGCTACATCCGCAATCCTTTGGTGACTGTGATCGTTTCCAGTTTTGTTGGTCCTTTCAGTGAACAGATCCGGGTGGTGGGAGAAGCGGCCAATCCTCAAGCGATTCCTTACCGGGAGCACATGACCTTGCTCGATCTGATGATTGCTGTTGGCGGCGTGACGGAGTTTGCTGCAGGCAACCGCGCCACCCTGGTGCGCTGGATCAATGGCCAGCAGCAACAATTTCGGGTGCGGATCGACGACCTCTTGAAAGACGGCGATATTTCCGCCAACGTCGATATGCTGCCTGGGGACATTCTGATCATCCCCGAGGCGTTTTTTTAAGTTGCGGAGCCTGCTATGTACGAACTGCTTCAGCAAGGATTGGGCTATCTTAAGATCGCCAGTCGCTATAAATGGTGGGGGGTGCTGACCGCGTGGGTGGTCTGTATTGCCGGATGGGTATTCGTTTCGCAGATGCCCGATCAATATAAGGCGGAAGCCAAGGTGTTTGTCGACACCCGCTCAGTATTGCGCCCGCTGTTGCATGGATTGACTATAGAGCCCGACGTCTCCGGGCAGGTGCGCCTGATGACGCGGCTTTTGTTCACCCGACCAAATCTGGAAAAGCTTGCCCGGATGACCGACCTGGATTTGGCGGCCAAGGACGAAAAAGCGATGGAGGCAATCGTCAACCGGCTGAAATCTTCTCTGGCCATAGAAGCGGCCAATCAGGTCAACATCTTTACCATCAGCGCTGAAGACGCCGACCCGCAACTGGCCAAGCGCCTGGTGCAGGCGATGCTGACCGTGTTCGTCGAGCAGGGTTTGGGGGAGACCCGGCGCGATTCTGATACCGCTCAAAGGTTCCTGGACCAGCAGATCCAAGAATATCAGCGCCGCCTGCAGGAAGCCGAAAAAGCGATCGAGGAATTCAAGCGCAAAAACTATGGCCTTTTACCCAACCAGGGCGGTGATCTCTACGGAGAATTGCAAGCGACCCACGCGCAGCTTGAAGAGGCTAAGCTCGCTGTCCAAGAAGCTGTCCACCGGCGCGATGAAATCGCCAAGCAGTTGGAGAGCGAAGAACCGATGTTTGAAGATTTCGGCAACGTGCAGGATCCGATTGAAGGCAAGATTCAGGCCCTTCAGTCACGGATAGAGGAACTCCTCATCAAGTACACCGACAAGCATCCGGAGGTCATTGCCTTAAAGCGCAGCATTGCC
>JBKBMR010000102.1:0-6600 GCA_046295755.1 Methylohalobius sp. | reverse complement strand
AAAAGAGGATCCAGAATTCGGCCCGACCGAAGTCTACCACCGCAGCCTCGTCGCCACCTTGCCGGTCGATCGCGCCGGCGTCGAGGCCACTGAACTAACGCTCAAGGTTCGCTATCAAGGGTGTGCCGAGCGCGGCGTTTGCTACCCCCCACAAGTCCAAACCGTACGCCTAACCCTGCCTGCCGCCACCCAAACACCGGTTATGACCGCATCTCCTCCTTTCCTGAGCGAGCAGGATCGCATTGCCCAAGCGCTGCAAGATCAGAGTTTCTGGTTGACCTTGGTGAGTTTCACCGGCTTTGGATTCCTTCTGGCGTTCACCCCGTGCTGCTTCCCCATGCTGCCGATCCTGTCAGGAATCGTCGTCGGTCACGGCGCAAACCTCACTACCTTGCGCGCGTTTGGGCTGTCTTTGAGCTACGTTCTCGCCTCGGCACTCACCTACACTGTGTTCGGGATTTTGGCCGGGCTGTTCGGGGCCAATCTGCAAGCGACGTTCCAGAATCCCTGGGTCATCGCCGGCTTCAGCGCCCTGTTTGTGCTCTTGGCATTATCCATGTTCGGTTTATATGAACTCCAAATGCCATCTACTTGGCAATCGCTGCTGGCCTCCCGGCTCCGCGGCCAAAGCGGCAGCTTCGTCAATGCGGCGATGCTGGGAGCGCTGTCGGCCCTGATCGTCGGTCCCTGCGTGGCCGCTCCCCTCGCCGGTGCGCTGATCTACATCGGTCAGACTGGCGATGCGGTCTTGGGAGGAGCCGCCCTGTTCGCGATGGGACTAGGAATGGGCCTGCCATTGATCGCAGTCGGCACTTCGGCGGGTAAGCTCTTGCCCAAAGCCGGCCTGTGGATGAACACCGTCAAAGCGGTATTCGGCGTGCTGCTGCTAGGCGTGGCGATCTGGTTGCTCTCTCGCATCCTGCCGCCGCCTGTCACTCTGTTTCTGTGGGGGTTGTGGCTAATCGTGCCGTCCATCTATCTGGGCGCTTTCAGCCCCCTGCCTGAAAACGCACCCCACAGCAAAAAGCTTAGCAAAGCCTTAGGGGTGGTGATGCTCACTTACGGTATCTTGCTTCTGATCGGCACGGCTTCCGGTAGCCGCAATGTGTTCAGACCGCTGGAACCCCTGACCGCCAAAATTGCTCCAAGCGCTACAACACCGGCGGCTTTCCGCCAGATCAGCTCCCCGCAAGCGCTGAACGCTGCCCTTAAAGAAGCTCGCGGCAAGTGGGCGATGCTGGACTTTTACGCCGACTGGTGCGTCTCGTGTAAGGAGATGGAGGCGACTTTCGCCGAACCTATGGTCTGGGAAAAATTACAAAAGCTTTCCCTCCTTAAGGCCGATGTCACCGAGGGCGCAGACGCCCACAAGGCGTTGATGCAGCGCTTTGGCCTGGTCGGCCCGCCGGCAGTCCTGTTCTTCGACCCTACCGGCCGGGAGTGCAAAGCGGCCCGTTTGATCGGTTACATATCCCCGCAACAGTTCCTAACCCACCTCGCCATGCTCGATCAATCCTGCTGACGGGTGCGTTCTGGACAAAACCCGCCTGCTTCTGCACAATACTTAAGCTTTTTCAACCAATTTGCAGCTCGATGGCGCTCATTACTGTCCTCAACGGACCCAATCTCAACCTGCTCGGCACCCGGGAACCGGAAATCTACGGCACCGATACCCTAGCCGATATTAGAACCCGCCTGGAGCGGCTAGCCGAAAGCCACGGCCATGTCCTCGACTTCCACCAGAGCAACGCTGAACACGTCCTAGTCGATCTGATCCACGCCGCCTGGCTCAAGCACGCCTCTTTCCTCATCATCAACCCGGCTGCCTTCACCCATACCAGCATCGCCATCCGCGACGCCTTGCTGGCTACCAAGGTCCCATTCGTCGAGGTCCATCTGTCCAACGTCTACGCGCGCGAGCCTTTTCGCCGTCACTCGTATTTATCCGATATTGCCCATGGCGTCATCTGCGGCCTGGGCACTTTTGGGTATGAACTGGCTCTATCGGCTGCAATCCAGTATTTGAACAAGAACAAGGATTAGACCTATGGACATCAGACAGCTAAAGAAGCTGCTCGAGATCATCGAGGCTTCGAGTATCGCTGAGATCGAAATTCGGACCGGGGAGGAATCTATCCGCATCAGCCGGATCAGCGCTGCAGCCCAAATCGTCACGCAGCCCCCCTCCTCCGCCCAAACTCAGCCTCCGTCAACGCCTGCCTCCCAGGCAGTGGAGGAAGCCAAGCCAGAAGAAGAAATCACCGGTCACATCGTCCGCTCGCCCATGGTGGGAATCTTCTACCGTGCCTCAGCTCCTGGCGCCAAACCATTTGTCGAAACAGGCCAGCGCGTAGAGGTCGGCGATGTGCTTTGCATCATCGAAGCCATGAAGATCTTGAATCAAATCGAGGCAGACAAATCCGGAATCGTCACCAAAATCCTGGTAGAAAACGGCGAGCCGGTGGAATACAACCAACCGCTTTTCGTGATTGAATAAGAGATTTGCCATGCTAGACAAGATCGTCATCGCCAACCGCGGCGAGATCGCTTTGAGGATTCTGCGTGCTTGCCGCGAACTCGGCATCCGCACGGTTGCGGTCCACTCCGAAGCCGACCGCAACCTTAAACACGTATTGATGGCCGATGAAACGGTTTGCATCGGACCTGCTCCTTCTGCCGAAAGCTACCTGAACATCCCGGCGATCATCAGCGCGGCAGAAGTCACCGATGCCGTCGCTATTCATCCCGGTTATGGCTTTTTATCGGAAAACGCCGACTTCGCCGAACGGGTCATCCAAAGCGGCTTCGTTTTCATCGGCCCTAAACCTGAAACCATCCGCCTGATGGGGGACAAGATCTCGGCCAAAGAAGCCATGCGCCGGGCCGGAATTCCCTGCGTTCCCGGTTCCGATGGTCCGCTTTCCGACGATTATCTGGAGAATCTGCGCCTTGCCAAAGAGATCGGCTTTCCGGTCATCATCAAGGCAGCCGGGGGTGGCGGCGGGCGCGGAATGCGGGTGGTCCACTCGGAGGCCGCCTTGATGAATGCAATTACTATGACCCGCGCCGAAGCCTTGGCCGCATTTGGCAACGATCAGGTCTATCTGGAAAAATTCTTAGAACGCCCTCGCCACATCGAATTCCAGGTCCTGGCTGACAGCCACGGCAACGCCATCCACCTGGGTGAGCGCGACTGCTCGACCCAGCGCCGTCACCAGAAGGTGATCGAGGAGGCACCCGCCCCCGGCATCACCGAAAAGCAGCGGCGCGAGATGGGAGAGCGTTGCGCGCAAGCCTGCCGTGATCTCGGCTATTTGGGAGCCGGTACCTTCGAGTTTTTATACGATAACGGCCAATTTTACTTCATCGAGATGAACACCCGCGTCCAGGTGGAGCATCCAGTCACCGAAATGGTCACCGGGGTGGACATCGTCAAGGAGCAAATCCGCATCGCTGCCGGCGAGGCGTTATCTTATTCGCAGGGGGACATCGTGCTGCGCGGCCACGCCATCGAGTGCCGGATTAACGCTGAGGATCCGCAAACCTTTATCCCTTCGCCCGGCCTAATCGAGCAACTGCATCTCCCTGGCGGCCCCGGCATCCGCATGGATACGCATATCTACGCCGGCTACAAGGTGCCCCCCTACTACGACTCCTTGATCGGTAAGCTCATCGCCCACGGCGAGAACCGCGCTTCCGCTTTGGCGCGGATGCGCACCGCCTTGACCGAAACCGTGATCACTGGAATCAAGTGCAACATCCCCTTGCTCCAACGCATCATCAACGACAGTGCCTTCAAGAGCGGAGGACAACACATCCATTATTTAGAAGAGATGCTCGGGATGCGCGAGTAGTCTATGCCTTGGCGCGAACTTTCCTTTGTGCTTCCGCGCGAACTGGTCGATGCCGTCTCCGAGTTCCTGGAGGCCAGGGGAGCACAGGCGATCACCCTCTCCGAGGACGGCGACGAGGAACTGTTCGAACCCCTTCCTGGCGAGACGCCCCTATGGCGCCAAACTCGCCTGACCGCATTGTTCGGACTTGAGGTCGAAACCGGTGCGCTTGGCGCAGAGTTGGCCGCGCGCTTCGGCGATCGGCTCAAGGAATGGCAGCATAGTCTCCTCGCCGATCGGCCCTGGGAACGGGCTTGGCTTGAGCACTTTCACCCCTTAAACTTCGGCCGCTTGTGGGTTTGTCCAAGCGGCAAACCGCCGGTTGATCCCAAGGCCACGTGCCTAATCCTAGACCCTGGCCTGGCCTTCGGCACTGGCACTCATCCCACCACCGCCTTGTGCCTTAAATGGCTCGCTGGTCAAAACCTAAGCGGTAAGACGGTGATCGACTACGGCTGCGGCTCCGGCATTCTTGCCGTGGCGGCTTTAGTGTTGGGAGCTGAGCGGGCTGTCGCCTGCGATCTCGACCCCCAGGCGCTGACGGCCACGCAGGAAAACGCGCGCAAAAACCAAGTGGTCGAACGCCTGATCTGCTGCTATCCTGAAGCCATGCCGAAGATCGCCGCCGACATCGTGCTCGCCAACATCTTGGCCGATCCTTTGATCGCTCTGGCGCCCACCCTCACCGCCCTCACCCGCCTGCGCGGCTGGCTGGTCCTGTCCGGCCTCTTGGAGACCCAGGCCGAATCGGTCAAGCAAGCCTATGCCGAGCATTTTGATTTTAAGCCGCCTGTTGTCGAAGACAACTGGGTTTGTCTGGCCGGAATCCGGCACCGGTGATGAGCATGAACCTCTGTCGCCGCAGTGCCGAATGATGGATCTGCCCCGCCTACGCCTGAAAAGGCACGAAGACCGGCGCCTGCACCGCGGTCACCTGTGGGTATTCAGCAACGAGGTCGACACCGAGGCCACGCCGCTCAAAGCTTTTGCCCCCGGTGATCTGGCGGCAATCGAGGATAGCACCGGCCGTCCCCTTGGCATCGGCTACGTCAATCCCAACGCGCTGATCTGTGCCAGACTTTTGGGCCGTACGCCAGACGAACCCATAGACTTAAACTTCTGGCGCAAACGCCTGGCCGCTGCCCTGAGGTGGCGGGAACGCCTGTTTTCGACTCCGTTTTACCGGCTGGTCCACAGCGAGGGAGATTATCTTCCGGGATTGGTGATCGACCGCTTCGCTCAGGTCTGCGTCATCCAGTGCAACACCGCTGGCATAGAGCACCAGCTGGATAAAATCTTGGACGCGCTTTATGGCCTCATCCGCCCTAAGGCGATCGTGTTGCGCAACGATTCTCCAAGCCGTGCCTTAGAAGGCTTGCCTCAGCACGTCGAGGTCCGAGGGGAGTTGCCCGAGATCGTGACGGTCGAGGAAGAGGGTTTAAGCTTCCAAATCGATCCGCTCACCGGGCAGAAAACCGGCTGGTTTTACGACCAGCGCCAAAACCGCGCGCTGGCCGCCTCGCTGGCCAGCGACTTGAATGTCCTAGATCTTTTCTGCTATACCGGGGCCTGGGCCATCCAGGCGGCGGCTTGCGGCGCCAAGCGCGTGGTTGCCGTGGACAGTTCCGCCGCGGCATTGGCGTTAGCCCAGGAAAATGCTCGCCGCAACCGAGTTGCCGATAAAGTCCAGTTCATCCAGGCCGACGTCCTGGAATTTCTCAAACAGGCCAAACAGGGGCGTGAACGCTTCGATCTGATCGTCTGCGACCCGCCCGCCTTCATCAAGCGGCGCAAGGACATCGCCAAGGGCATCAAGGGCTATCGCAACCTCAACCGCTTGGCTCTGGCGTGTCTGGCGCGCCCAGGGATACTGGTGAGCTGTTCGTGCTCCTACCATTTGTCTGCTAACCAGCTGCAAGCGCTCATCGCTCGCACCGCAGCAGCTTACAACCTTGCCTTGTTCGCCCAAGGCCACCAAGGGCCGGATCATCCGATTCACCCAGCCATTCCCGAAACCGCGTACTTGAAGGCTCAGTTTTATCGCGCCTCATGAAAACCCCGCGCCTGGAAATCGAATACTGCGCCCGCTGCAATTTCCTCCTGCGCGCTGCTTGGCTGGCTCAAGAGCTTTTGACCACCTTTGCCGAAGAATTGGGAGAAGTGAGCTTGCAACCCAGCGCGGGCGGCGTGTTCGAAATCCGCCTCGACGGTGCAACCCTCTGGTCGCGCAAAGCGGAGGGGAGGTTCCCAGAGGCTAAAGAAATCAAACAGCGCGTGCGCGACCGCATCGCCCCTGGAAAATCTCTAGGCCACAGCGACCGCCCTTAGCCGGTCATTCCCCTGCCCCGCTCAAGGGCTGGCCACAGTGCGGACAGGTCTTAGGATACCTTAAGCGTCGCCTAAGACGCTCGTTTTCCAGCTCCATCCGCACTTCCTCAGGGTCTAAGCCGTACTCGCGGCTTAAGCGATGCAGGGCGTGGCGTTCTTCTTCCGCAAGCCGTCCGTCGAGCAGCGCCTCTTGCAATTTTAAGCGGTAGCGCTCGCGTCGCTCCTGGAGTTCACTGGTGTAACGGGAGGTCAAAATCGCCGCCGGCAAAGCGACCATCCCTAATCCAGTGATTGTGATGAAAATCCCAAACGCCTTGCCCCAGCCAGTCACCGGGACCACATCGCCGTAGCCGACGGTAGTCAGCGTCACCGCCGCCCA
>JBKBMR010000101.1:0-6717 GCA_046295755.1 Methylohalobius sp. | reverse complement strand
GGTTGGCCCGGAACGGGGGCTCGGCGCTGCCTTGGCACGGCGTTTTGCGGTTGAGGGATTGATAACCTTCATCGTCGGGCGTACCGAGGAGAAATTGGCGAAAGTGGCAGCTGCTATTGAGGCTCAGGGCGGGCGAGTAAATCCCATTGTGGCTGATGCTACGCGCGAGGATCAAGTCAACGCTCTGTTTGCAGCGATCGACGGCCACCGCTGTGTACCGGAACTGGTGACCTGCACGGTGGACCAAAACCTGCGCGCTTCTTTTTTAGATACCAGTCCTGAAGCCCTTACCTCTCTTTGGCGAGCTAATTGTCTGGCGGCGTTTCTGGTTGGCCGGGAGGCGGTTCGACGGATGGTGCAGGCAGGGCGGGGAACCCTCATCTTCACTGGTGCCAGTGCCTCGCTGCGGGCAAGGCCGCCGTTTGTCGCCTTCGCCAGCGCTAAGTTCGCCCTACGGGCTTTGGCGCAGGGCATGGCGAGGGAATTTGGACCGCTGGGTATCCATGTGGCGCATGTGCTGATCGATGGAGTCATAGAGGGTGAACGGGCAAGTGTGCAGTTTCCCGATTTGATCCAAGCCAGAGAAGAGCATGGGCTGCTTAAGCCGGAGTCCATCGCCGAGGTCTACTGGCAACTTCACTGTCAGCTGCCTGATGCCTGGACTTGCGAGTTGGATCTTAGGCCGTTTTCAGAGGGATTTTGATCATGCAACACGACTGGCGACTGGAAGGCGAGTATTTTGAAGCCTGTAACTGTATCAGCGTATGTCCTTGTATCTGGCTTCATCCCCCGAGCGAAGGAGAGTGCAAACTGCTGGTTGGCTGGCACATCGACCGGGGGCACTTGGGAGCTACTTGCCTAGACGGCTTGAACGTGGCTTTGGCCTGTTATGCTCCTGGAAACATGCGAGATGGCGACTGGCAGGTAGCGCTGTATCTCGACCGGCGCATCAATGAAGATCAACGGGTCGCACTGGAGCAGATTTTCAGCGGTCGAGTAGGGGGGCAGCCGGCTTTATTGATGAGTTTCGTGACTAAGGTATTGGGGAGTTATTTAGCCAAGATCGATTTTATGGCCGATGGAAAGCGGCGTCGGATGGTGATCGAGGGGGTGGCGGAGGCTGAGATAGAGGGAATTGAAGGAATTCGGGGCGGGGCGTCGACCATAGACAATCCACCTTTATGCGTGGTGACCAGCCACCCGGCCGCGGTGGCCAAGTCAAAGCGTTATACTTACCGGGATCCCAATTTTCACTGGGAATTTACCGATCGTAACGGATTTTATTCGCCGTTCATTTACGAATCGTAAAGCATAAGAGATGGAGATCGGACAAAATTTTATCCAATCGGCCATCCTCTGGGGCGCCATGATGACAGCGATGATGCTGCCGCCTAGTCTACCGGTGCTACAGGCAGTCAGGCGCATTTCCTTAGATTTATGGATGCCTTGGTCGTTTGCGCTGGGTTTGGTTGGCATATGGCTGGGATTCAGCCTGGTGTTGGCGGCGATGCAATGGGGCGGACACCGGCTGTTTGCGGGGGATTTTCCGGCTTGGATTACGCCTCTTTTGTTCGTCTTAGCTGGAGGGTACCAATTTTCCCCGTGGAAGTTGGCTTGTCTAAAGGGCTGCCGTTCGCCGTTGGGTTTTTTGCTGACCTCGTGGCGGGACGGTCCTTGGGGAGGCGTACGCATGGGATTCCGTTATGGGATGATATGCGTAGGCTGCTGCTGGGCATTGATGGTGTTGTGGTTCGGCGTGGGTATCATGAATATGTACGGTATGCTTGCCATCACTGCCCTGGTTACTGTGGAGAAGTTTTTGCCTCTCCCGCCGCAGGTGGTCAGTAGTGCCACAGGAATTGGGCTATTAGGTACTGCGGCCTTGCAATTTGTTTGGACAATATAGGAGAGGAAGATGAAGATTACTCAGATAGGTCGATTGGCTGTCGTCTTGCTTAGCATGTTGATGGTCGGACCGCTGCAGGCGGAAAAGCGCCAATCGAGCCAAGAGGTCCTGATGGCCAAGCCGGTAATTCTGCCGGACAACCGGATAGTGGCACGGGTGATTCGGGTCGAATTCCCGGTGGGTTTCAAAACCGCCCGCCACATTCACGAAGGTCCAGGCCCCCGCTACGTGCTCGCAGGAAAGGTTAAGATCATCGATAAAGACGGCACGCGAGTCTATCATCCCGGAGAAGTATTTTGGGAGACGGGCGAGCCTATGGTCGCCGAAAATGCTGCCGACGCTACGACTGTACTATTGATTTTCGAGATGGCGCCACAAAAGGCCACAGAACGAACCAATAGAATCATCGTCATTCAGCCCAAATGAGGAGCAAAGTTTTTCGACCGTTAACTTGAAGGAGGAGAGCGATGAGCAAAATTGTAGAAGAAGTCTTAAAAGCCAATGAGCAATACGCGGCCACTTTCGGCGACAAAGCCAATTTGCCGATGCCGCCGGGACGGCGCTTCGCCATCCTAACTTGTATGGACGCCCGCTTGGATCCGGCCAAGTATGCAGGGCTTGCCGAAGGCGATGCACACGTGATCCGCAACGCTGGCGGGCGCGCCAGCGACGATGCGATCCGTTCGTTGGTGATCTCCTACAAGCTGCTGGGCACTCGGGAATGGTTCGTGATCCATCATACCGACTGTGGCATGGAGACTTTCACCGACGACATCATGGCTGACCTTCTGTCTCACAGCCTCAAGACCGCTCAGTTGACCCCTAGTGGCTGGCAGGACGTGGGCGAAGGGCCGGGATCGCCGGTAGGCAAATATATCAAATGGCTGACTATTAAAGATCAAGCCCAAAGCGTGGTGGATGATGTGATTCGGATCAAATCGCATCCCCTGGTCCCCAAAGAGATTCCAGTCTATGGGTATATCTACGACGTCAAAAGCGGGCGCCTGATTGAGGTGGCCGAGGCGACTCGGGCTGGTAGCCCAAGTTAGCCCTTCAGTTTTTACATCGCCGTTTGCTAAAGCCGGCCGGTTGGTCGGCTTTTTTATGGCGAAAAAATATAATAACTTTTTTGAATATAAATATTTATTATTGTAATAAAACACGAAGTTTTTCTACAATGCAGGTCAGGCTAAAGCATGAGCAAAAACTATGATCTTAGCGATCCTCCTGTCCCTGCTAATTGGCATAAGTCTAGGCCTTTTAGGCGGCGGAGGATCGATTCTGACCGTGCCAATTCTGGTCTATGCCTTGGACATGGAAGTCAAAGAAGCGATTGCCACTTCGCTTCTGGTGGTGGGAACGACCAGTGCTGCTGCGATGATCCAGCACGCCAGGCGCGGGGCGGTGAGCTGGCGGGTGGGGCCGATCTTTGGAGCTTCCGGCATGGCCGGGGCGTTTTTGGGAGGATGGATCGCCCGTTACATTCCCTCAGTGCTGCTTATGGTGGGATTTGCTTTGGTCATGCTCGCCACCGCCTGGGCGATGCTCCGTAACGGGCGGCCTGTGGAAAAGCCAAGGCAGGAAGGGGAATGCCTGGATTGCCTGCCGTTTGGCAAGATCGTGCTAGACGGGCTTGCCGTCGGCGTAGTGACTGGTCTGGTGGGTGCCGGCGGCGGTTTCCTGGTGGTGCCAGCTTTGACCTTGTTGGGAGGGCTTCCGATGCACCTGGCGATCGGTACTTCGCTCTTGGTGATCGCGCTCAAATCCCTAGCCGGATTTTTGGGCTATTTAAGCCATGTTTCAGTGGATTATTTCTTGGCCGGCGTGGTCACTGCCTCGGCGGTGGTAGGTTCGTTCCTCGGCAGCTTTTGGGCTCACCGCCTCCACGCCCGCTATCTGCGCAAGGGATTTGCCTGGTTTGTGATCGCGATGGCCGTTTATATCCTTGCCCGCCAGCGGAAAGAGTTATTCCCCGTGCTGAGCGATTGGCTAGGGCACATCAAACGATTGAAGTTTTTTCTTATGGAGGATGGACCATGACCAACCCGATAATCCGTCACTTTTACCACGGGCCAACCAACACTTTTACCTATGTGGTGGCTTGTCCCGAGACCAAGCGCTGCGCGATCATCGACTCAGTACTCGATTTTGCCTACAATGCAGGCCGCGTCAGCGCCAGCTTTGCCGATACGATTATCGATTGCCTCCGGCGCGAAGGACTGACGGTGGAGTGGCTGCTTGAGACCCATGCTCACGCCGATCATATCAGTGCCGCTGCTTATCTTAAAGCCAAGCTCGGCGGTAAGATCGCCATCGGTGAGCACATCCGAGAGGTGCAGCAATTTTTCAAAGCTTTCTACCATATCGATGACGTCTCGGGTAACGGTTCGGAATTTGACCATCTATTCCGTGACGGGGAGGTGTTTTACATCGGCCATTTACCGGTGCGCGTGCTCTACACCCCTGGGCATACGCCAGCCTGTGTGACTTACCTGGTCAACGAAGAGGCGGCGTTTGTAGGCGATACGATTTTTATGCCGGATTACGGCACCGCACGCTGCGATTTTCCCAACGGCAGCTCACGTCAGTTGTACCGCTCGATTCGCGATAAGATCCTCGCTCTCCCCTTGGAGACCAAGCTCTATATGTGCCACGACTACCGCCCGGATGCCCCAGGGCCGCGCTATGTGACTACCGTCAAAGAAGAGCGCGAGCGCAATCCTTTAGTCCACGACGGCACCACGGAGGAGCAGTTCGTCAGGATCCGCGACAGCATCGATCAAGTGCTGGCTGCGCCTCAATATATCTTGCCATCTTTACAGATCAACATTCGGGCCGGTCACATGCCACCGCCCGAAGCCAACGGTATCCGGTATTTGAAGCTTCCCTTGAACGTCCTAGGCAAGAATAACCTGCCTTTAGATTTTTAACCTGCAGCAAGGAGTAGTTATGGCGAAAATCTTGATCTCGGCCAAATCCGGCACCAACAATCCGACTTTAGCGACTTTGCCTTATATTGCGGCTAAAACCGCCAAGGCGCAAGGGCACGAAGTTATGCTTTTTCTGTGGGACGAGGCCACAGCATTAGTTCGCCCTGGCGCCGCCGATCACATCGTTGGCGTGAACGTCAAGCCCTTGCGCGAGGTACTCCCGGAGGTGATCGCGCTTGGGATTCCGATTTGGGTGTGCAAAGGATGTGCTCTGGCGCGCGGAGTCGATCCTGACAACATGATCCCAAACGCCCAGATCAAGGAGATGGGCGATTTCCTCCAAGCGTTGGTCGAATCCGACAAAAATGTCGAATATTAAGACTCTTTAATGGCCCAGATCGACGTCGCGTCGGGCGGCGACGATGGTGACAGAAAACCCGGCGACGACGTCGAGCAAGGCCATCAGGGTCAAAGCGAAGAAAACCGAATTGCCCGCCTGCGGAGCGATGAGAAACTCCACCAAAAACGCCACAAATACCAGTATCGACAGGCTGTGATCGAGGATGGAGGCAGCGGTGGAACGAGTGGCTTTGAAGATCTCTACATACAGCAGCAACACGCCGGAAAAAATCAGCAGGTCACCCGGCGTGATTGGCCAGACGGTTTTAGACGGAAGCGTAAGATGGAGCAACCTCTGGTCAAGCAAGGCGGGTTGACCTACTAGGGCCAAACCGTTGTAAGCGATCCACAAGACGCTAAGCAGCGGCAACGAACGAGTCATCCAGGCGGACGCTCGCCTTATGCGTGGATCTTAAGGCGCTTAAACAGCTCTTCGTCGCGGTAATGGACATCCGTCCAGCAGCGCGGCAGCGCTTCCCCTGACGGAAAAATCAATTCGCTTTTGGCAAACTTTTCCGGATCTCCAGGTTCCTCTCCATAGTGCAGGCGGCCAATCACCTCGGTGTGTAGGGGATTGATCAAATCGCCAAGGGTAAGGATTTCCACCAAGTGCCCGTTTTGTTTTCGTTTGAGATACATGCTGACCTCCTTAAATGGTATGCGCTTGAATTATGCCATTTTACCCCAAAGATAAGGAAAAACAGAGGGCCTTTTAAGGAGGTGGGCGATGAAGCAGAAATTCTCTGGTATAGTAGAGCGTTTCTGGGAAAGCCTAAAGGATAGCCTCATGCGTAATAAAAAGCCCAAAATCGAGATCAACAAGCCTGGCAAACTCCCCTTTTGGCAAGATCCTCGGTTTAATTGGCTGGCTTATTTGATCTTGGCGGTGCTGCTGTTGTCGCTTTGGCAAAGCTATCAGCAAGAAAGCCAAATGGAAATTCCCTACAACCAATTTCTAGAATACGTCGAGCAGGGCCGGGTGGAGAAACTGGTGGTGAGTGAAAAACGTATCACCGGCTTGATCAAACCGGAGCCTCCTGAGACTAAACCCAGGCCGTTTGTCACCGTGCCGCTGTGGGATGCCCAGTTCGCCGAAAAGCTCAGAAGCCGCAATATCGAATTTGTCGTCCGCCCCGAGACGACCAATTGGCTCGCCTATTTCTTTTTCAGCTGGGTGCTCCCTTTGGCGCTTTTGTTTGCGCTTTGGAACTTTATGGCCCAGCGCATGGCCGGCGGGCGAAGCTTTCTCTCCTTGGGCAAGCGAGCGCGCATCTATGCCGAATCGGCGGTCAAAGTGCGCTTTGCCGATGTGGCCGGTTGCGAGGAAGCCAAACAGGAACTCATCGAAGTCGTCGAATTTTTAAAAGACCCCAAGAAAATCCAAAAGCTGGGCGGGCGTCCCCCGAAGGGAGTGTTGCTCGTCGGGCCTCCGGGAACCGGAAAGACGCTTTTGGCGCGCGCGGTGGCCGGAGAAGCTGGTGT
>JBKBMR010000100.1:0-7129 GCA_046295755.1 Methylohalobius sp. | reverse complement strand
ACTTACAGCTTCCAGAGCTTGTGGACTACGAGGTCCACATCCCCAAGGGCGGCCACACTTCGGCTCTTACCGAGTGCATCATCACTTGGGATGCAAACGGCCGTCCCCGCACCACCCGCGGGGTGCACGTCAACCAAGTGTTCGCCTCGGTGCTCGCTACCTTAAAGCTGATCAACCTTCAGCTCGAGGAAAAGCGGCAGATGGGGGGAACATAAGCTCCTTAAAATCTGCCTCCCGCCGAATGCTTGAAAAACCGTGCCAAAAAGCCGCAACGGGATTATCATGATCGGCGTAGAACTCCATCGACCTAACAGGAGGCTCCTATGAATACCCTGGATCAAGACAAAGCGATCGAACTCCTCAACCGAATCCTAGAGCTGGAATTGGCGGGGGTGGTTCGCTACACCCATTATTCCCTGATGGTCTTCGGCTACAACCGCATTCCCATCGTCTCTTGGATGCAAGAGCAAGCCGAAGAATCCCTAGCCCACGCCCGCGAAGCCGGCGAGCTTATCACCCACTTAGGCGGTCACCCTTCCTTGGGGATAGGACCTTTGCTTGAGACTTACAAGCACGATATAGGCGATATCCTGCGCGAATCGCTTGAGCACGAGCGCGAGACGTTGAAGGTCTATCGGGAATTGTTTGCCTTAGTGGAAGGCAAATCGATTTTGCTCGAGGAATACGCCCGCCGCCTGATCGCTAGCGAGGAGCTACATCAGGGCGAGGTGGATAAGATGCTGCGCCAGCCGGGAGACATTAAAACTTACGGAGGCAGCCATGAATGAAGAAAAGCTCAACATGGACATGCGTAAGTTCCTGAAGAAATTTGGCGTCACCTCGCAGCAGAAGATCGAGTACGCCATCTTCAAGGCGCTGGAGGAAAGCCGGCTCAAAGGCACGGAAACCTTGGCCGTCAAAGCTCGGCTAGAGCTTCCGGAATTGGGCTTAGTCCACGAGATCGAAGGCCAAATCGCCCTGGAATGAGAAAACCCTGGCTGATGTTGGCGCTCCTTTGGCTGGTAGGCGCTGCAGCTAAAGCGCAGGACAAAGCCGTCCAGCTCGACCTGGAAGGCCCGATCGGTCCGGCTACTGCCGATTATGTCAAGCGCGGTTTTGAGCAAGCCGTCGCTGCCCAGACTCAATTGATCATCCTGCGCATCGATACTCCCGGTGGACTGGATGCCTCGATGCGCGAGATCATCAAGCAAATCATCGCCTCGCCGGTGCCGGTAGTCGCTTTTGTCGCTCCCAGTGGGGCGCGTGCTGCCAGCGCCGGCACCTATATCGTCTATGCCAGTCATATCGCCGCCATGGCACCGGCCACCAGCATCGGCGCGGCCACCCCAGTCAGACTGACCGGTCCCGGCAGTCCTCCTCCACCGGAGCGAGGGAAAAAAACCGACCGCAAAGAACGGCCGCCCTCTGCCGACGCGATGGAGCACAAGATAGTCAACGACGCGGTAGCCTACATCAAAGGGCTGGCCAACATGCGCGGGCGCAACGCCGAGTGGGCGGAAAAGGCGGTGCGCGAGGCCGCTACTTTGACGGCTGAGGAGGCGGTGAAACAAAACGTCATCGATCTGATCGCGGCGGACGTCGGTGAGCTGTTGCGGCAACTGAATGGACGCAAAATCACCGTCCAAGGTCGTCAACTCACCTTGGCGACGAGCGGCCTTTTGTTGGAACAGTTCAAGCCGGACTGGCGTAGCCGTCTGCTTTCGGTCTTGACCGACCCCAATATCGCCTACATTTTGATGCTGCTTGGGATTTACGGCCTGCTCTTTGAATTCTCCAACCCGGGCGCGATCGTCCCGGGCGTTTTGGGTTCCATCTGCCTGCTTTTGGCGCTGTTTGCCTTTCAGGTTTTGCCCATCAATTACGCGGGGCTTGGGCTGATCCTGCTCGGCGTCGCCCTCATGGTAGCCGAGGCTTTCGTTCCCAGCTTCGGCATCTTAGGGATAGGCGGGATTGCGGCTTTCACTTTAGGCTCTATTATGCTCACCGATACCGGCGTCCCCGGTTTTACCATCCACTTAGAGCTGATCTTAGGATTTGCCATCGCTTCCGCCCTGCTGTTCATCTTCGGGGTGGGAATGGTTGTGAGAGCCAGACAGAAACCGGCCACCACGGGGGTAGAGGAACTCCTCCACCAGCCTGCGGTGGCGCTCGAGGATTTCGAGCGCGAAGGCTGGGTTTGGCTGCGCAGCGAGCGCTGGCGTGCGCTCAGCGACCGACCAGTACAGCGGGGGGATAAGCTCAAGGTGCTAAAGCTAGACGGCCTCACCCTTCACGTCACACCTACCAAGGGGGAAACTCAATGAACGCTCTGATCGTTGTCCTTATCGTTTTGCTGTTGTTTCTGCTCAGTGCCATCCGCGTTTTGTGGGAATACGAGCGCGGCGTCATCTTCCTGCTCGGCCGCTTCTACAAGGTCAAAGGCCCGGGATTGATTCTAGTCATCCCCATCATCCAGCGCATGGTCAAGGTGGACATGCGCACCGTAGTGATGGACGTGCCGCGCCAGGACGTGATTTCGCGCGACAACGTCTCGGTGAAGGTGGACGCAGTGGTGTATTTTCGCATCATCGACCCGGCGCGCGCCATCATTCAAGTAGAAAACTACTACGACGCCACCAGCCTGCTCGCCCAGACCACGCTGCGCTCGGTCTTAGGACAGCACGAGCTGGACGAGATGCTGGCCGAGCGGGAAAAACTCAACGCCGACATCCAGGCGATTTTGGATACCCAAACCGACGCCTGGGGGATTAAAGTCGCAAATGTGGAGATCAAGCGGGTGGACCTGGACGAAAGCATGATCCGGGCGATCGCCCGCCAGGCCGAAGCCGAGCGCGAACGGCGGGCCAAGATCATCCACGCCGAAGGGGAAATGCAGGCGGCTGAGAAGCTTTTCACCGCCGCCCGCATCCTGTCCCAACAACCCCAAGCTTTGCTTCTGCGCTACCTGCAGACGCTGATCGAGATCGCCGGCGACAAGTCCAACACCATCGTCTTCCCTTTGCCGGCAGAGATTCTAGAGCTGCTCAAGATAAGCGCCGATGATCGCCGTCCTCCAACGGGTCAGCCAAGCTAAGGTAGAAGTCCTAGGCGAGACCGTAGGGAGAATCGGCCCGGGGCTTTTAGTCCTGGTGGCGGTCGAGCGGGGGGATGGTGAACCCCAAGCGGAACGGATGGCCGAGCGCTTGCTCGGCTATCGAGTGTTTCCCGACGCCCAAGGCAAAATGAACCTGAGCGTGGTGGAGGCAGGCGGCGAATTGCTCTTGGTCCCTCAGTTTACCCTAGCTGCCGACACCCGCAAAGGGATGCGGCCGAGCTTTGCCCCGGCCGCCGATCCTGCCACCGGAGAGCGCCTGTTCGCCCACCTGGTCGAAGCGCTGCACCTCCGCTACCCGAAACTGGCCACCGGCCGCTTCGGCGCCGAGATGCAAGTGAGCCTGACCAACGACGGACCGGTGACCTTCATCTTGCAGACCAGGGCAGGCCACCGGCTTACCCCTACTCCGGACGGATGATGAGCTTGACCTTGGCGGTCACGTCGGGATGGAGTTGCAACTCGATTTCGTGCTCGCCGATCTGACGCAACGGCCCCTGAGGCAGACGCACTTCCTGCCGGGTAACCGGAACGCCGCAGGCGGTAATTGCTTCAGCGATGTTCCGGGTACCAACTGAACCGTAGAGCTTACCCTCGGGACCGGCCCTCTGCGTGATGACTACTTCCAGTTCGGCCAGCTTGGCAGCACGCGCCTGCGCGGCGGCCAGCACCTCTTGGGCTTTCTTTTCCAACTCGGCCCAGCGCCGCTCGAACTCAGCGATGCGCTCAGGGGTGGCGCGCACAGCCTTGCCTTTGGGGATCAGATAGTTTCTGGCATAACCGGGTTTGACTTTCACCCGAGCGCCTAAGTCTCCCAAATTGGCGACTTTTTCCAGCAGAATCACTTCCATACTTTTCACCTTTGGATTGGCTTTTCCGTCGATATAAATCGATTGCGCCAGTTAAGCCAGGAATCGCTCAAGCCAACCAGGGCAATCGGTACTAACACATGGGGAACGAATAACATCAGCCCATAGAACCCATACAACCACGCTTTTTGGCCACGACCGGCAAGGATCGCGTGCAGGACAGCCGTTCCCACGAACACGTACACCACCGCCAACACCGGGAACATGTTGATCACCGCTTCGCGCGCGTTGGCTTGAAGGATCGGTGCCACTCCTCCTAAACCCAAGGCGAGATAAGCCATAGGTTTGTGCAAGCGCAGCCCCAAAAACTCGGCCCGAAATCCCCCTGGATTGTAAAGCAACGCTTGTAGAAAGCGCGCCAACAGCAGGCTCAGTACCAAACTCGATACCATCCCAGCAGCCACGATGCCGGTCATATAGTGCGCGATTGCCGCAAGCTGCGCCTGCCACCGCGCCAGGTCCAATCCAGCTTGCTCACCAAGCGCTCCAAACGCCTGCTGCATCCTTCCTTGCCAGAATCCAGCCATGTCCGGGAGGATCAGATACCCCGCTACGATCCCGACTAACCCTAAAATCGCCGCCAACTCGAAAGTCCAGCCCAGACTTCTGGTATAGCGCAACACCAGCGCTACCACCCAGGTAGGCAGCCACAGCATCAGGCCGTAACCTAAAGGCAGCAGGAAGTTTCCTAACACGACGGCGCCTAAAAGCCCTGCGGCTAGCGCGCTTGCCAACACCGTGTTGAGCCCTTCGCGCAAGCCTTTGCGCAAGGTCACCAGCGCCACCACTGCCGCCGCGAGCAGGCTCACCACCGGCAACAGCAGAGACAGCATCAAGCAGGTGGCGGCCACGGCGACAGCCTGCATCCGACCGCGCATGCTGAACTCAGCAAGCCAGCGCATCAAAAACTGTTTACTTGTGGGCGTCGCAGTAGGGCAATAGCGCCAAGTAGCGGGCGTACTTGATCGCCCGTGCCAGTTGCCGCTGATACTTAGCGCTAGTGCCGGTGATCCGGCTGGGTATGATCTTGCCGGTCTCGGTAATGAAGTCCTTTAAGGTCTCTAAGTCTTTGTAATCGATCTCTTTCACCCCTTCCTCGGTAAAACGACAGTATTTTCGCCTTTTGATTTGACGTGACATGGTTTACCTGCTTTTTTCAAGATTCGATAATGTCTTCGTCGGCAAGCGACTCGGACAAGTCCTCGGCTTCATCCTCGGACTCGCTGCCAAGCCGCTCCAGCTTGGGCTCCGCTTCAGATCCCTTGGCCATCGGCGAAGGCTCGGTGATCGCCTCGTCGCGCTTGATGATCAAATCGCGCAGGATAGCGTCGTTAAAGCGGAAATGGCTTTGAATTTCCTGGATGGTCTTTTGGTCGCACTCGATGTTCATCAAAATATAATGCGCCTTGTGCAGCTTCTGGATCGAATAAGCCAGCGGCCGCCGGCCCCAATCCTCCAAGCGGTGAATCTTACCGCCGTTGTTTTCGATCATCGCCCGGTAGCGCTCGAGCATGGCCGGAACCTGTGGGCTTTGGTCCGGATGCACCAAAAACACGATTTCGTAGTGACGCATGGGTTGCTCCTTACGGTTTAAAGCAGCTTTCCACCTACAGGGGTAAAGCAAGGAATTAAAAATTTTATCCTGACTAAAAGTGGATCACAAATCTTGCGGCGAGGAAGCCCCCGCCCTCTCACATTCGTTCGAGGCAAGCTTTAGGCGGGGGAGGAAGCGCCGCTCCTTGAATTTGATTTCCATATGTGATATTATGTTATTATGTATCAGCGCACCATCGTCTGCAAGATGGCTCCGACCGCCATCCATGGGGCCGCCCTCAAAGACACTCTGTCGAAGTATGCCTTGGCCTGCGATGCCGTGCTTGAGGTCGCCGTCCGAGAGAAGACCTCTAACAAGGTCAAGCTCCAGCATCTTGTCTACCACGACATAAGAAAGCGGTTCGGTCTTTCCGCGAATCTTGCCGTCCGTGCCATTGCCCGCGTCTGCTGGGCTGTAAAGGCGGCGAAGCGCAAAGGCCGCGTCGTCAAGAAGTTCAAGCCCACGAGTATCGATTACGATGAGCGCATCTTTGCCTACCGTGAGCACGAAGAATCCGTCTCCCTGACAACGGTCTGCGGACGCATCCACGTCCCGCTTGTCCTCGGGACGTATCAACGCGACGCGCTCCGGGGAAAGAAACCGACTGCTGCCAAGCTCGTTTATCGAGACCATAAGTGGTTTATCCACATCGTCATTGAGGACGATCTTGGACAGCGGTCGGACCCGATCTGCGCCATCGGCGTCGATCGGGGCGTCTACAACCTCGCCATGACTTCCAAGGGAACCTTCCACTCCGGTCGGAAGGCCATGCACGTCCGCGAGAGGTTTGCCTCCAGAAGGCGGTCTCTGCAACGCTTGGGCACGAAAGGCGCAAGACGCGCCCTGAGACGGCTGAGCGGGCGGGAACGCCGCTGGATACGCGACTATAACCACAAAATAAGCAAGGCCGTCGTCGAGGAAGCCGTCAGGAACAGGGCGTCGATCAAGCTTGAAGACCTGGCGGGCCTTCGCGACCGGATCAAGCGATTCAGCCGGGCATGGAACCGGAAAGTCCACGCTTGGGCCTTTCGTGAACTGGAGACGATGATCCGGTACAAGGCCGAACGCGCCGGAGTCGAAGTCCTCTCCGTTCCAGCCAGAAACTCCAGCCGCGAATGTTCGCGGTGCGGAGCCGTGAACGAGAAGTCCAGAAGCGGGGCGCATTTTGAATGCGCCGTCTGCGGCTATCGTCTGGCCGCCGACCTGAATGCCGCAAAGGCGATCTCCGGGAGGCATGCCTGCCCAGAGAGGGCCGCAGTCAACCGGCCTGTGGTGGCGAGTGTGCATATCGCATCTCAGCCGCAAGCCCCCGACCTCTCACATTCGTTCGAGGCAAGCTTTAGTCGGGGGTAGTTGACAAGGTCTTGTATGCGTCCAATAACTTTTCTAGACTTAGCCATGAGCATGGAGCACGCAAGGTTTTTAAGCTTGTGCAGACAGAGCTAGACTCTAGTTATAATAAGTGAACAATAGCGTATTATTAGGGCATGGAATGCACTATAAGCACAGGCAAGGCGGCCAACGGCTGGCAACCGCAACTGCCCTACCCGTGGC
>JBKBMR010000099.1:0-7171 GCA_046295755.1 Methylohalobius sp. | reverse complement strand
CAAGCGTCGGGCAAGTTTCCTTCTTTCTTCTGCCGCCAAAAAAGGTCGCGTTTTTAAATCCACCCCATTGGGAGCCAGGATCCAAGGCCTATGGACGCGATACAAAGCGGCCAGACGCTCTGCCTCTTCCGGGCATACGGCAAGCACCGCTTTGGCGCGTTCAAGGGCCTCTGCCTCGGCGGCTTGAACCAAAGCCAAAGCGCGCAAGCGCCACTCTTCCTCAGCGGCCTGCCAGAGCTGAGCTTTTAAATCGTATTCGACGTTGTGGGCATCGTAGACTAAAGACGGAAGGCCTTGAGGCAGCGCTGGCAGGCAATAAGGGTGAGAGACAACCACGAGCTTGGCTTTTGCGGTCCATTCTGCCACAGCCGCACAGTAATCGGGAAGGTATTTCATCCCATCGAGCAAGGCCAAATCCGAAGCGGGGACTTTAAGCTTGGCAGACCAGGCGTTGGCGTGCTGGATAAACTTAGTTGAAAGCGCGATTTCTGAGATGGTGAAATGGGAGGAAATCTGCACCTGGCAAGCGTAAGCGCCCAAGCTTAGGACATGCACAGGGGTATGCTGCGCCCACGCTCGATATAGGTGAAAAATCCGATTGGCGCCGCCAAAGCGCGGCGGGCGCAAGGAAAACGGGGCCAGCACCACGATAGGTCGCGCCGATGTTTTCTTGGGGCGCGCTTGGGCGGCATCCAGCCCTAAAGCCGCGATGGCTTCAGACCAGCTGACTTTAGCCGCGTGTTTCTGAGCCGCCTCCCCCAAAGCACGAGCGCGCTCTGGGTGTTTGAGGAGTTCGGCGAGCGCGTTTGATAACGCAGCTTCCTTAGGTTCTACGACCAAACCGCTGATTTGGTCGTGCACCAATTCAACCACTCCCCCCGAATCGTGGCAGGTGATCACTGGCCGACCGGCCAGGCCGGCTTCCAGGGCCACCAGCCCCAAGTCTTCTTGTTCGGGCACAAAGGCCACCACTTGCGCTTTTCCGTAAGCGCGAGCCAACTCAAAGTCGCTGATTCGTCCAAGGAATGCGATGCGCTCGTCTCCTGCCGCCAGCCGGCGCAAGCTCGCTTCCTGAGGGCCGCTTCCGGCGATGTAGAGCTTAGCGCGAGGGAGGGTAACTCGCCCAAAGGCGCGGATGAGGAGATCCAGGCGTTTGGGACCGTCTAAGCGGCTGGCCGTAAACACAATCGGCTGATCGGGAAAAGGCTGGCTTTCTACCTTCAGGCCAGAGGGGTGGTGCGCGACGTGTACCTTGACCTGCGGGGGGAAGTAGTTTGGGCGGTTGGCAACCGTATGAGAGATCGCCGCATAGCGCACGATGGCTTCAGGTCTTAGCGCCAGGCGGTCGAGGAAGTGCACCACGCCTTTGGCCACAGGTCCTGGAAAAGCAAACCAGCAAGGATCTAAGTGTTTAAGCGTTTCCAATTCGCCAAACAATTCCTCGGCATGAGCTGGGGTGGGCTTAGGTTCAGCCACCAGCTGCCCTAAGCGTTTTAGCGCGCTTTCCTTAGGCCAGGCGGAAGGCAAGTGCCTGGGATAACAGTCGTACAAACCGCGCAGCTTGTGCTGCATATACACGATGTGGCGCGGGTGTTGTACCATCCACGCCGGATACTTGGTGCTGATGATCAAGTCAAAACCGGCCAGATCCAGCGCGTAAAAGCGCCGATAGCCGTCGAGTACCTCCCAAAAATCGCGCTCGGGAAAGGGAAGCTTCATAAGCTCGACTTCGTGCGGGGTGTGCTCGTTTAAGGCGCGCACCAGATCGAGCCAGAAACGCTCGGCCCCTCCAAACACAAACGGCACAGGACTTGGGGCAACTACCGCGATCTTCATGCTAAAAGCTTCGCCACCACTTTTTCCCACTTAAGATCCAAAGCCAAAATCGCCTCTCTTCCTGCTTCCCCCATGGCCTTGGCGCGCCCTCGGTCCGCCCAGAGCGCGTCTATGGCTTCGGCTACCGCTTCAGGTTCCGGTTCGACCACAAGACCAGTGATGCCGTGCTGTACGAACTCCAAAGGTCCTCCAGAGTCGGTGCAGGTAACCACCGGCCGCCCCGCCAGCATCGCCTCTAAGGTGACGTAGCCGTAGTCCTCATCGTGCGGGCCGAAAAACACCGCAAGCGCATGGGCGTACCAGGCGATCTGCTCTTGCCTTGGCCGAAGGCCAGCCAGCCAGACTTTGTCCTTAAGGTTAAGGCGCGCGATTTTGGCTTCATAGGCTTGGCGCTGCCCGCCTTCGCCCAAAAGCACAAAAGACACCGGCGCTTTGACCAAGCGCGCGGCCTCGATCAACAAATCCTGGCGCTTTAAAGATTCCAGGCGGCTTGGCGCCAGCACGTAATTCCATATTTCACCGCTGTAGAAGCGCCCGGCATCCGGCGGCGGGTGGTACAAAGGTTCGGCTTCCAGGCCATTGTACCGGTAGAGGCGTTCAGCGACCCGGCGCGAGTTGGCAAACAAACGCTTGGCCCGGCTCAGCGCGTGGTTGTCAAAGGCGACGATCTTCTCGCGCAAAGCCGCTAAAGCGGGGGTTTCCGACCCTACCTTACCATAAAGCTCATAGACGGCACGGTGTTGGTGCATCAGCCAGACGACCGTATCCTGATAGCTCATGCCGTAAGCGGGAAACTGCAGGCTGATGACCTTATCGGGTGGGACGCTCAGCTGGCTTAGGTCAAAGTGGACGCAAAACGCCATCGCCTGTTCGACGGCCGCTTCCGGCCAAAAGCAAAAGGGCACCCGCAACAGTTCCACTTCATGGCCGCATGCGCGAAGCGCTTGCATCAAGGCGCTCATATGCAGTTCGGCGCCGCCTTGGACAAAAGGCACCTGGGTGGCGGTGAGCAAAATCCTCATTTGATGCCGATGGCAGCAAAATCCTGCGGTCCGTAGAAATGGCCGTTGACGCGTTCCACCAAGGTCCCATCGCCTGGCACGCGCGCCTCAGGGGGATAAGGGTTTAAGCGCTCGATTCTGACGGTCTTAAAACCGGCATAGCGCAGCACAAACTCAAGCAAAGTCGGGGTCAAAGGATGGCGATGGGTCGGGTCGTGATAAAAAGTGTGGCTGCCGACTAAGACGTTTTCAGGATTGGGGGTTTCGAAAATCGCTACCCCCCCTGCTTGGAGCGCGCGGTAAGCCGCCTGCACCAGGGCCAAAAGCTCAGCAAACGGCAAGTGTTCTAACAGGTGGAACGCCGTCACGGCCCCTAAGCTGTCTTTGGCTTGCGCTTCAAGCCACGCCAAAGCGTCTGCCGCAACAACGTTTAGCCCTTGCTGCAAGCAGTGGGCGATCATCGCTGGGCTGGTCTCTATCCCTAAGGCGGAAAACCCATGCTCGTCAAGGAGTTTTAGCCATTCGCCGCGGCCGCAGCCCAAATCGACGATCGGTTTGCCGCGCGCTGGTTCAAGCAAAGGCAAATAGCCCAAAAGCTTTTGCCGGATTTCAAGCTCTGGCCCACGGCAGGCGTCTTCAAAGGCCAGATAAAAGCCGTCCAAAGCCTCCTGTTCCTGAAGGCGGCGGCTTGCTTCAGGAGGTTCAAGCAAAGCCGCCAGCCGGCGTTCGGTCTGCGCCAGGCTTTCTTGCAGCCAAGCACAGGTGCGCTCAAGGCGGCCAAAGGCTTGGCGCTGATCGGCAAGCTGCGCCTCAAGCGTCTGGCGCTGGTCGGCAAGTCGTTCTTCAAGTTCCTCAAACCGATCGCTTAAAAAGCCAAGGCGCTCTTGGAAAGGGGCGGTATCGATCAGCCGCAAAAGCCAATCGGCAAGTTTAAGCCACACTCCTGCCCCCGGCAAGCGCCTAAGCACAAGATATCCATACCGCCACCAGCGAACGCCTTCGACTTTAGCTCCTGCGAGCCTGCCTTCCTGGCTTTGGGCCAGATGTCCCAAGACCGCCACCCGCCCAAGCCACGATCGGCACTGCGGCAAGTAGCTGGCCAAGCCGTCTGGATCAGCCTCGCGGCCTAGCAAGGCGCGGTAAGCCTTAAGTACGAAACGCTCGGCAGGCAAGCCGAGAAAATCGTGCCTATGCCAAGCGCCACGATGCGGTTCAAGATGCGGCCAAGGCTCTTCGGCTAAAGCCAAGCGCAAAGCTTCCTGAGCGATGCGCGCTTTAAGCTCGGCAAAGCTCATCTGGGATTTCCGCACCAGTCAGATGAAAATCCACCACCGGCAGTTGCACCAAGCCGGAAAACAAAGGGCCGCGCACGCCGGCGACCTCAAACTCCAAGGCCTTGTCCCACCAGTAATAGCAGCGATCTAAGTGGTGCGCTCCCGAGTGGGCAGCCACGGTCAAGGTATAGCGCCCTGGCGCCAAAAGCACGATCAGCTTGGCTTGCAGAAGATAGCGCCTGCCGGCTTTCAGGTCGAAGGTGCGCCCTAAAAGCTGGCCGTTGGTGCCGAACAGGTCTTGGCCGAAGCGGTCGCGGATCATAAAGCCAAAGCTTACCGCCCAGACGTCTTGCTCGACCCGAAGCGCTAGGGTTATAAGCGCGCGCTCACCGCAGCTTAGCACTGGCTGGCCGGACTCTTCCCCAACGAGGCTCACGCGCTCGATCACCACCTCGCCGCTGCCGAAGGCGGTTTTTTGGTAAAGCCGGTCTTCGCCGCCTGAGATCCGCTTAAGGTAACAGCAAGCGGCTTCCTCCGGCGGGCCGACGAAGGCGATTTTGCCCTCCTCTAGCACCACCGCCCGATCGGCGAGCAATTTGACCGCGTTCAAGTCGTGGGAGGCCAAAAGAATCGTTCCGCCTTGGCGTTTGAAAGCCGCCATCTGGGCAAAGCATTTTTGCTGAAAGCGCGCATCGCCTACCGCCAAGGCCTCATCTACGACCAAGACTTGGGGGTCGGCGTGGACGGCGATGGCAAATCCCAAGCGCATCACCATGCCGGTAGAATAAGTCCGCAAAGGCTCGTCGATGTACTCGCCAAGCTCGGCAAACGCGATGATCGCCTCCTCTTTGGCGCGGATTTCCGAGTATTCCATCCCCAACAGCAAGCCGTTGACGTAGATGTTTTTTCGCCCCGAAAGCCTTGCGTCAAAACCGGTGCCTAGCTCTAAAAGACCGGTCACGCGCCCTGAAACCTGAACGCGACCTTCATCGGGCAAAAGGACGCCCGTGATGAGTTTAAGCAGCGTCGATTTGCCTGCTCCGTTGCGTCCAAGGAGCGCTACGGTTTCACCGGACGCCACAAACAGATCGATGCCAGAAAGCGCCGTATGGTAGCGATGGCGCGCTCGGCCAAAAAGCGCTTCATACAGCCTATCGCGCCGCGTGCAATACAGCTTAAAGCGCTTGGTGACGCGCTCCAAACAGATCATAAAAGGTCGCGTATCGCCTTCTCTAGGCGTTGGCAAAGCCAAAGCCCAAGGCCAGTCAAAACCAGTCCTCCTCCCCACAGCGCCGCCAGGGCCTCAAACGCAGGCGGGCGGCCAAACACCAACACGGCGTGGAAAGCTTCCACCGCCCAGGCGGCCGGATTGATCGCAAGCAAGGTCTGGGCCCAGTCGGGCAAGATGGCGGCCACGTACACCACCGGCGTCAGCCAAAAACCCAGCTGAAGCCCTATCTGCACGAGCTCGCGCAGATCTTCCAAAAACACCGTAAGCACCGCCAAGATCAGCCCGGCTCCGTACACCAAAAGCCCCATCCCCGGCACGACGGCCACCAGCCACAAGGCGTTGGCTGAAAGCTTGCCTAAGGAAGCAAGCCCCAAGCTCAAAAACCCAAGCAAGAGCAGGCTGCCTAAGCTTTCGGCCAAAAGCTGCGGCACAATCACCCACGCCAAAGGCAAAGCGATCTTGGTCAAAAGGCCTCTCTGGTCTAAAAACACCCCGCACGCCTTCCCAATTCCCCCGGCCAGTACCCCCCAAGCGGCCATGCCGGAAGCCAAATACACCCCATAGGAAAACTTACCTAAAGGCGCAGCCCCTTCTAACCTCGCCCCCATCAGCTCGCCGAACACAAGCAGGAAAATCCCAAGCTGGACGAGCGGCCACAAAACCGCCCAGCCCATCCCTAAAGCGGAGGCCGCATACCGGTCCAGCCAAGCTGCGCGCGTCAAGTGGAAAAAAAGGGCCAAGCGCATCGTGACACTCCCGGGTCACCCAAGCTCGCAAGCCCCTGCAGCGCTTGCAAGGCCCATGGCCGCTTGCCTTGGCTGAGCTTTAAAGTCCTCATGAAAGCTTTAAGCCTAGCTCGTTTTTCCCCTTAGCCGGTCGACTTCGCGGCCATTGAGAAGCTCCATCGCTTCCTCCCCCATCGCCAGGCAGTAGATTTTTTTCTGCGTTAAAAAGGCCACATCGCTTTCTGGAATACAAAGCGCCCCAAACACCGGAATAAACTCGTATCCTAGGTATTCAGGAAAATAGTCAAACACCTGCCCACCTTCGACAAACTCGGCAAAGGCCTGAAGATATTCTGGCCGAATCGCCGCTTTGGCCTCCAAAAGCAGCAACTTGCCATCCCAGGCGATCACTCCATCGAACTCGCGCCGTAGGCTTTTGTCTTTTTGGCTTTGGCGTTTGATGCGCTGCGCTTCAAGTTCGGTGTCTTGGGCGCCAAAGTACGCATAGGCGATGCCCACAAAGCCAGGATAAACGATGTCTTCGACGATGGTGCCCAGCTTGTTTGCAATCTCGCCCCAGCGCTTGTTCATCTCCCGCCGCTCGGCGCGGCTTTCTTCCTTGAAGGCTAACATCTCTTCCTTGAAGGCGGCCATTTCTTCCTTGAGGGCTTTGGTGTCCTGGCGAAGTTCTTCCTTGAAGGCGGCCATCTCCCGGCTGAGCTTTTGCAGTTCTACCTCGGTGTTGAACTGCGCATAAGCCAGCTTCATCAAGGCTTCTTCGAGACGGTCAACGCGCGCTTCTATGTTTGCAGACATAAGCCAATTCTAGCGTCTTTCTGGCGCCCCGGCAAACGCCTGATTTGGTAACTCCCACCTTCGATCCGTATCTTGACTAAGTCACATTTGTGAGTGACATTTGTTAAATTGCGCTTTGTTTTCTAAACCCCACCAACAAAACCTATGGCCTTCCAAGATTTCTACGACAAGGTCCAAAAGCTTTACATCGCCTACTACCAGCGTCCGGCCGATCCAGGCGGGCTTAGGTTTTGGGCTCAAAGGCTGGAGGCACAAGGCGGTAGCCTAGAAGACATCATCGACGCTTTC
>JBKBMR010000098.1:0-7183 GCA_046295755.1 Methylohalobius sp. | reverse complement strand
AGAGGGGTCTCGCCGAATAGCGCAAGTTGCACCCCCCGCCCCCCGTCAACGGGGGCTGGGGGCGGCGCACGGCGTTTAGGATCGCTCGCGTGGAGATGCGCTCGTGGATGTGGAGGGAGACTACATCCACATCACAGGATGTGTGCTCGGCTTTGCCCGCCCAGATAAGTTGCGGGTCAAGGTGTGGGTCGTAGGCGTAGTGGATTGCCCGCCGCTCCCGCACTTCGTAAGCGGGCGCGAGGCCGGCGGGTGGGTTGTTCTTGCGCTGCGCCTGGTTGTGGCGAAAGTCCTGGACCTTCTTACCCTTTCTGTTTCGCGGCACGCTAATTCCCCCTTGAGCCAGAGATCAGACTTCAGCCTTATGCTTGAGCGAGGAGATCAGGGACAAAGCGATCAGTCCCACCCCCACCAGGCCGGTGATAATTTCAGAGACCGGCACCACTAAGCTAGTGAGCATGATCAGCGCCAAAGCGCCTATGGCGTAAAAAGCCCCGTGTTCGAGGAAGACGTATTGCTCCAAAGTCCCTTTGTGCACCAAAAAGACGGTCAGGCTGCGTACAAACAGCGCCCCTACTCCCAAGCCGAGCATGATGACCACCACGTCCTTGGTGATGGCAAACGCTCCAACGACGCCGTCTAGAGAAAACGAAGCGTCCAACACCTGCAGGTACAAAAATCCCATCAGTCCAGAGCGAGTTAGGCTTTGGGCGCCGACCGCAAACGAATCGGACAATCCGTCGGTGAGCACGAAGGCGATAATCCCCCAGATGCCAGCGATCAAGGCGTCGAGCTTCTCCGCTTCGGGCAAAAACGCCTGAGCGCTAAGCAAAGCGATTAAGGCCAAGACGATTTCGATAGACTCTACCTTACCCACCTCCGCCAGCCTTTTTTCTACCACCCCAAGCCAGTGCAAGGTCTTGCCTTCGTCGAACAGAAACGCCAAAAACACCAAAAGCAAAAACGTGCCGCCAAAGGCGGCGATTTCTACGTGGGCAGCTTGAACGTGGTAGGCGTATTTCTCAGGTCGGGTAAGCGCCATTTGGGCGATTTCCTCTAATCCCAAGCCGGTGGCCGCAGCGACGATGAGCAGGGGAAACAAAAGCCGCATCCCAAAGACCGCGATCACGATCCCCCAGGTCAGAAAATAGCGCCGCCATTTTTCCTCCAGGTGGCGCAAGGTAGAGGCGTTGACCACCGCGTTGTCGAACGATAGGCTAACTTCCATGATCCCTAAAAGCCCGGCCAAAGCTACCGCCTTGATCCCGCCCAGCGCGGTTTGCCTACCCCACAGATAAGCAGCGATAAGCGCCAGCCCAGCAAATAAGAACGAGTAACGGAAGTACCTCATGCCAAGATTGTATCCTCTGCGACAGGCAGGATTTGCCAAATCTGGCGCGCGTACTCTAAGACCGCGCGGTCGCTGGAGAACTCGCCAGCGTAAGCGAGGTTGAGGATCGCTCGCGCAGCCCAATCTTGCGGGTTTAAGTAAAGCTGGTCGATGCGCTCCTGGCAAGCGATGTAGCTCTCATAGTCGGCCAACACGGCGAAGCGGTCTTCGCCAAGCAAAGAATCGATCAAAGGGCGGAAGCGGCCGGGGTCATCGGGTGAAAAAAACCCTTTGGCGATCGCGTCTAACGCTTGTTTGAGTTCGGGGTTTTGGTGATAGTAATCTTGCGGGCGGTAGCCGCGCTGGCGCAGCGTTTTGAGTTCCTCGGCGGTGTGACCGAAGGAGAAGAAGTTATCTTCTCCTACCGCTTCGCGCAGTTCGAGGTTGGCCCCGTCCAAGGTGCCGATGGTGAGGGCGCCGTTTAAAGCCATCTTCATCACGCTAGTACCGGAGGCTTCGGTGCCGGCTGCGGAGATCTGCTCGGAAAGCTCGGTCGCCGGAATCAGCTGCATCGCGCCGCTGACCCCGTAGTTGGGGACAAAAACCAGCTTAAGTCTGGATTTGGTTTTAGGATCCCGGTTGAGGACTTTAGCCACGTCGTGGATCAGCTTGATGATCAGCTTGGCCATGGCATAGCCTGGGGCGGCTTTTCCGCCCAGGATCACGGTGCGGGGGATAAGGTCCTGCCCGGCGCGCAGGCGGTGGTAGCGAGTGATCGCGTGGAGGAGGTTTAAAACCTGGCGCTTGTACTCGTGGATGCGCTTGATCTGGACGTCGAACAGGCTGGAAGGATCGACCGAAAGCCCAAAGCAGGTGCGGAGCTGCTCGGCCAAGCGGGTTTTGTTGGCTTGTTTGACCTTTAGGAACGCTTGCCGAAAGGCGCTGTCTTTGGCCAAAGGCGCAAGCTTCTCAAGCTGTTTGGCTTCACCGACCCAGCGCTTAGAGCCCAAAGCTTCGGTGATCAGCTGAGCTAGCTCAGGGTTGGCCTGGTTGATCCAGCGCCTTGGCGTTACGCCGTTGGTGATGTTGCAAAAGCGATCTGGGTAAAGCCTGGCGAAATCCTTAAAGATCGTCTCCTGCATCAACTGAGTGTGGAGCTTGGAGACGCCGTTGACTTTGTGGCTGCCGACGACTGCAAGATGCGCCATGCGGATGCGCTTTTCTTCCCCTTCCTCGATCAAAGACAGGCGGCGCACAAGCTCGCCATCGCCAGGATGGCGCGCGCGCACCTCACGGAGAAAGCGGGCGTTGATCTCGTAGATGATTTCAAGGTGGCGCGGAAGCAGGCGCGCAAACAGGCTGACCGGCCAGCTCTCCAGCGCTTCTGGAAGGAGGGTGTGGTTGGTGTAGGAAAAAGTGTCCACAGTGAGCTTAAAGGCGCGCTCCCAAGAAAGTCCATGTTGGTCGAGCAATAGCCGCAGCAGTTCTGGGATGGCGAGCACAGGATGGGTGTCGTTGAGCTGGATGGCGACTTTTTCAGGCAAAGCATCGAGTTTTTGGTGGTCTTTAAGATACTGGGCCAAGATGTCTTGCACCGAGGCGCTGGCGAAGAAGTACTCCTGCCTTAAGCGCAGCTCGCGGCCCATGTGGGTGGTATCGTCGGGGTAAAGCACCTTGGACAGGTTTTCGGATCGGATTTTTTCCGCCACCGCCTGGATGTAGTTGCCCTGGTTGAAATAGCTCAGGTCGAACTCGCGCGAGGCTCTAGCCGTCCACAGGCGCAGGTTGTTTGCAGTCTGCCCGCCGTAGCCAGGGATGGGGATGTCGTAAGCCAAGGCCAAAACGTCCTCTTCCCCCACCCAGCGGTAGCGCCTCTTGCCTTGGTCGTCCAGATAGCTTTCCGTGCGCCCGCCGAACTGAACCCGGTAGCGGATTTCCGGGCGCGCGATCTCCCAAGGATGGGGATAGCGCAGCCAGTTGTCGGGGTGCTCTACCTGCCAGCCGTCTTCGATCGCTTGGCGGAAGATACCGTATTCGTAGCGGATGCCGTAGCCAAAGCCGGGTAGGTGCAAGGTCGCCAGCGAGTCCAAAAAGCAGGCCGCCAGCCTTCCCAAGCCGCCGTTGCCGAGGGCGGCCTCGTCTTCGATTTCCGCCAGTCGGTCCAGGTCTTGCCCTAATTCTTCCAAGGCTTGGCGGAAAGTCTCGTATTCCCCCAGATTGAGCAGGTTGTTGATCAGCGAACAGCCGAGCAGGTACTCCATAGACAGGTAATACAAGCGCTTGGCGCTTTTTAGGTAATAGCGGCGCTGGGTTTCCATCCAGCGCAGCGTCAGCCGGTCCCGTACCGTATAAGCGAGGGCGAGGAACCAATCGCGTTCCCTAGCCTCGACCGGGTCCTTGCCCAGCGAATAAATCAAATGATTGATCAGGGCTTGTTTAATAGAGTGGATCTCCCCAGACGGCGTTATTTTCTGCATAAGCTGGCTCAGCTTGAGTGACGGTTACCTTAGCTTACAAGATGCCCGACGTCCACTGCGATCCAGACCTCAGGCTTTGGGCCTACCCCGAGCGCAGCGATGGATTAGCTCTGAATAAAGCAAGCGAGAAATCTAGCCCTTTCAACGTGAAGATTTCTCGCTTCGCTCGAAATGACCGGAACAGGTGCAGGCCGTGGACGCCTAGACCCTCAATTCACGCCCGGGCCAGGATCTCCCGTTCCGCGGCCAGCCAGTCTTCTAGTTCAAAGCCGGGGGCAAAGCCGCGCTTTTCCGCCCGATAATAGGCGGCCTCGGCGATCATCTGCGCGACCTCGGCGGGAAGCGGCGGGGTGGAAGGTGACGATAGCCCGAGTCGGAACAGCTCGCTCAGGTTCTGAGGCGCAAGGCCGACAAGTCCGATCCGAGCAGGTTCGCCCTCTGCCAGGGTGCCAAACAAGCGGTCCCAGAGCGAAAACACTAGGCCGAAGTTGCGGTCGTGCTCGCAGCGCAGCACCGAGTGATGCAGGCGGTGCAGGGAAGGGGTGGTAAACAACGTAGCCAGCCAGCGTTCGCCGGGAACGCGGATATTGGCGTGGTGGAACATCACCGCCAGAGCGATGAGTGCCTCGGCCAGGAGCACCAACCCCGCCTCCACCCCAGTGACCAGGATGAAACCGGCTTTCACCAAAGTGGTGAGCAGCACTTCTAGAAAATGCAGGCGGAAGGCGGTGGAGACGTTCACGAAGGGGTCGCTGTGATGGACCTTATGCAGGCACCATAGCCAGGGGAAGGCATGGCAGGCGCGGTGCCAGAAGTACAGGCTCAGGTCCAGGAGCACAAACGCGACGAAGTCCTGCACAGGATGGCCGACTCGATCCAACAGGCCGCGTTGAGAGACTTGATCGGCCAAAGTCAACAGGGATGACACCGACAGCAGGGAGAACAAGGCGTCGTTTACCAGCAGGGTGCCGAAGTTGATCCGGTAGGACCGGCGGGCGTTCGGGGTGCGGTTGCTCTGACGGCCGCAGCGGGTTTCTAGGACCAGGAAAACCACCATCCCCGCCAATATCAAGCCCACCCGTTCGATTCCCTCAGGCAGCTGGAAAAGTTCTAGGGGCAAATGGATGGCGGACTGCAGGAAGAATAGGGGCATACCGTCAAACATTGTTCCCTCCCTATCGCGTATAGACAGATAGCACTATACGCCCATAGGATTAATTTTGAATGACGTCTAATTGAGCAATTTACGAATTCATTGTTTTCTTATTTGATTCAATATCCTGCAAGTCCGATTTGCCCGCTGGGTGTTCCGCGTTTTGCTGCCTGTTCCAACGAAGGTTCGGGGTTAACGGCGTCCAAGGCGCGCTTAAGATCAGCGGCGCAGGACAGGGTTTGTCAGTGACGGTACCTACCCACCAGCCCCGCCATGAACAGAAAGCCCAGCGCTGCTGCATAGGCAGCCCACTCGTTCCAATGCCACTCGGCAGGTGCCCCGAGCGTGACCAGCCACTGGGCGAAATCCCCTCTTACGCGGTATAGACACAATCCCAGGCCGGTCAAGAGGGAAACCAGCGCCGCGGCTAAGCACCAGGTCCGCCACGGGAAAGGTCGAACAGCGGGGGCGGCTGGGGCGTAATCGTTGCCGGGGTGGTGGCCGCAAGGCACGTGCGGCTCGTGTGCTTCGATCAGGCAGGCCAATCCGCCGTCTGGGCTTTGAAACTCAAATTCCAGCGTCGAGTGATGGATTGCGTAACGGCGGGCGAGGGTCCGCTTTAAGCGTTTTTTGATTTCCTCTATCTTGTCGGCGTCCTCAAGATCGATCACCACGTGCCCCTCCAGCGAGCGGCGATGCTCGTCGATCTGCCAGACGTGCACGTGATGCAAGCCCTTTATCCCCGGCTCGCTCTCTAGAGCATGGATCAGCTCGGCCAGGTCGATGTCGAGCGGGGTACTCTGCATCAGAATACGGATAGTCTCTTGGATTTCGGTTAGGCCATGGTAAAGCACGTAGGCAGCGATCAGCACTGCACAGGCAAGATCGGCCAGCGTCCAGCCGTAAAGCAAAATCAGGCTGCCTGAGACGATCACCGCCACCGACCCCAGGGCGTCGGCGAGATTGTGGAGGAAGGCGGCGCGGAGGTTAAGGCTGCGTTTGGCGCCGGCATAGGTCAGCATCGCCGTGGCCGTGTCCACCGCCAGCGCGAAAGCGCCGAGGTACACTACCCACCACCCCTCGATGGGCTGTGGGTTAAAATAACGTATCGCCGCTTCGTAAAGCAGATACAGGCCGATCAAGATCAAGGCGGTTAGATTGATCAGGGCGCCGACCAACTCGGCGCGCTGGTAGCCGAAGGTGCGCAGCTCATCGGCAGGACGCCTAGCAATCCGGCGGGCGATCAGCGCCACTCCTAGGGAGCCGGCGTCGCTTAAGTTGTGCAGGGCGTCGGCGACCAAGGCGAGGCTGCCGGAAATCACTCCGCCCACAATCTGGACGGCGGTCAACAGCACGTTGACCAAAAGCGCCAAGATCAGGCGGGTTTCGCCGCCATCGGCGAAGTGGTAATGAGGGTAAGGATGATCGTGGACCATATAACTTAGACGCCAGGCAGTGGTCTCTTATCCCTTAGGAAAGACAGCTTCAAATACGCAAGAGTAATCTTCGCGCGTATGGCTTGCTAAGGCGCGCGCGTATAAGTCGCGCGCCGCTTCGATCATCCGGGTATCGGTTGCCTTCGCTTCCTGCCGGAACAAGTCGATGTCTTTGATAAGATGCTCGGTGGGAAAATTGGGGTTTTGATAGTCGTGCGCCAGCATTCTGCCGAGCTTTTTGTCAAAGGTAGGGGCATACAGGGCGCTTTTTCTTAGGATTTCCATGAAAATGTCCACCGCTACCTGATGCTCTTGCACGAAGGCTAAGCTGGTGGCAAACGCTGCGGTCAAAGAAGCAATCAGCTGATTCAAAGCCAGCTTCAAAGCCGAAGCCTTGCCTACCTCGCCCAAATAATGTACCTGCCCTAGGCAGTCCAGAATGGGGTACAGTTGAAAATATACGCTCTCCTCCCCGCCTACCATCAGCAGCAGGGTTCCTGCTTTGGCTTCGGGAATACTGCCTAAGACCGGCGCTTCCAAATAGGCACCTTTCGCCCGAGCGACCCAGTCGGCGAGTTTTTGGCTCTCAGAGGGAGCGATGGTGGCCATCTGCACCAGGGTTTTGCCAGCAAGACTGGTTCCTTGCAAAACCTCCCAGGTGGCGGCAAAATCGCTGAGCATGGCAAAGGCGATCTGGCTTTGAGCTACCGCTTCAGCCGGCGCAGCGGTAAGCTGCGCCCCTTGTTCTTGCAGCGCCTGGGCCTTGGCGGGGGTGCGGTTCCAAACCCAT
>JBKBMR010000097.1:0-7324 GCA_046295755.1 Methylohalobius sp. | reverse complement strand
GCTTCGGGTTTTTTGCTTTGCTGATTACCTGCCGAATAGGGGAAGATCAGGTCATGACAAGACGCTATGACGTGATTGTCGTGGGGGGAGGGATGGTCGGGGCCACATTGGCCTGCTGCTTGGGGAACACGCCGCTCAGCGTAGCGGTGATCGAAGGCCAGCACCCCCAACCCTTCGCATCCGGACAGCCGCTGGATTTGCGGGTGTCGGCCATTAGTATCGCATCACGCCGGATTTTCGAGGGGATCGGCGCGTGGAATAACATCGCAGCGATGCGCTTGTGTCCTTTTCGGCGTATGAGGGTATGGGAGATCACCGAGGGCACCGAGTTTCGCAGCCGCGACGTTCAGTATCCGGAGTTGGGATACATCGTCGAAAATCGAGTGATCCAATTGGGATTGCTTCAGCGCCTTGGAGAATTCGACAACGTCGATTTGTTATGCCCGGCAAAGTCCTGCCGAATCGACTATCACCCTCGGGGGTCGGTGATCGAGTTGGATGACGGTAGTCTGCTGGAGGCTAGGTTATTGGTCGCCGCCGACGGTGGTCACTCCCAGGTCAGGCTAGCTGCTGCTATCGGTGTTACGGCGTGGGACTATGAGCAGTCAGCGCTGGTGTTGACGGTGGAGACCGCTTAC
Source organism: Methylohalobius sp. (assembly GCA_046295755.1). GTDB lineage: Bacteria > Pseudomonadota > Gammaproteobacteria > Methylococcales > Methylothermaceae > Methylohalobius. The sequence goes on along the minus strand of JBKBMR010000097.1, from coordinate 6,686 downwards.
GGCCAGCAGGATATTACCTGGCAACGCTTTACTGAAAGCGGTCCTCAGGCGTTTTTGCCATTGCCAGGTCCTTATGCTTCCTTGGTCTGGTACCAGCATCCCGAGGAGGTGCGAAGGCTTCAATCCTTGGACGATGGCGAGTTATTGAACGCGCTGTATGAGGCCTTCCCACGTGAACTTGGGGAAGTAGTCCAAGTCTTGGATCGGGGAAGTTTTCCCTTGCGCCGCCAGCATGCTCAGCGGTATGTCAAAGAGGGGGTAGCCCTGATTGGCGATGCCGCGCACATGATTCATCCGCTAGCAGGCCAAGGGGTCAATATCGGCTTGCTAGATGCTGCGGCCTTGGCTCAGGTATTGATGGCTGCCCAAGCAAAGGGTAAGGATTTTGGCGATTTGCGCGTCTTGCAGGAGTACGAGGCCATGCGCTGGCGTAACAACCTGATCATGATGACTGCCATGGACCTGTTTTATCGGGTGTTTGGCACGCCATCCTTCCCTCTGAAGCTGTTGCGCAATTTGGGGTTGAGTCTGGCCCAAAGGCTGCACCCGGCCCGCTTGGCGGTAATGCGGTATGCGATGGGGTTGGAAGGGAATCTACCGCGCTTGGCTCAAGGGGAGCCTTTAACCGTTGCTTAGCGCTGTCTGCGGGCTTGCTCTTCGGCTTCGAAGGTGTGCAGACGCTGTTTGGTGATGGCTTCTAAGATGCGGTCGCCTTTGGCCATTTTGAATGCCAAGGTGGCGTGCTCTACTGCCAGCTTAAGGTCACCGTTGGCGTAATGATATTCGGCCAAATAGCGCTGGGATTCAGCAGGCTTGGCAAGGCCGGCATAAGCACGCGAGAGTAATTTGAACAGCATCGGTTGCTTAAGCGCTTGGGCCGGAACGAGTGGTTCAAGCAACTGGCGCGCGCTTTGGAAATGCTCGGTCTCAAGCAGAGCGTTGGCGTATTCCAATTGCAGCACGCGCGATGCTGGGAACCGCTTAAGAGCAGTCTGGTAACGCTTGAGGGCCTGCTCGGTTTGGCCCAAGGCAAGTTCGACTTGGGCTAGGGCATGAATGAACTGGGGCTGATCGGGAAAACGATCGACCAACGCTTTGAGTATCTTTTGGCTTGGCTTAAGTCGGTTTTGCGCGTTTAAGACCAGGGCCAGACCGTAGCTGGCTGTCGCCTGTTGCTCTGGGGTTCCTTGCTGGCGTTGAATCTCAAAGCTTTTTTGCAATGCGGTCAGATCGGCGGTGGTCAGGACTTGGAGCTTGGTCTTGGTCAGAAGGTAGCTAAAGGAATCCAGGTACTGGCGGTAGGGAAAGGTTTCGGCGCGGGCACGGGTGTCGGCAATGCGTGCGCTCGTGACCGGGTGGGTGCGCAGGAATTCGGGAATGTCTTGCCCCAGGAAGCGGGTCGATTGCTGCAGGCGCTCGAAAAATATAGGCATGCTGCGTGGGTCAAAACCGCTGGCGGCAAGTATTTGGATGCCGACGCGGTCGGCTTCTTGTTCGTGGCTGCGGGTAAAGTTTATCTGGTGTTGGATACCTCCTGCTTGTAACGCGATGAGGGCAGCTTGTCCAAGTTCAGGTACTTGGGTGCCGATCAAGATGGCCGCCAAAGTAGCCGCCGCCAGCGGCAGGGTCATGCGTTTGGCGGCGGCAAATGCTCGCCGTAGGTGATGTTGGGTCACATGGGCGATTTCGTGCGCTAGGACCGAGGCCAATTCTCCTTCCGATTGCGTGGCTAAGATCAATCCACTGTTGATCCCGATATAGCCGGCAGGACCGGCAAAGGCATTGATCTCTGGCTCCATGACGACGAAAAAGTGAAACGTCTGGTTTGCCATCTCACTGTGGGCGACCAGGCGCCCGCCTAAAGAAGCGATATAATCTTGAATTTCTGGATCCTGGTTGATGCGCACATGTTGGTGAAGGTTGCGATAAAAAGCCTCTCCCAAACGCTTTTCTTCATCTGGGCTAAAGACGGCCTCAGAAGAGGCCCCCATGTCGGGCAGTTCCGGTAATGCTGCAGACGCCTGTGAGATGGAATAAAGCCAAGCTAAGATGATCGCGTGAACGAGTAACATGGATACGAACTTTTGAAAATGGACGAGCAAAAGACCGCAGGCGAAGCAGTTGGGTTCCTTAAGTTTACCCTCCAGGTCAATGCCAGCCCTTATGCCGGCGAAGCTGCAGACCTTGCCTATCGTTTCGCATTAGCAGCGCTGGCCAAGGGGCATCGAGTGCAACGGGTGTTCTTCTATCAGGATGGAGTGTACCACGCGCTTGGATTGGCTGCCCCGCCTGCGGATGAACCCAACCAGGTAACGCGCTGGACTCAGCTTGCCAAGACCCATGGCGTGGATCTAGTGGTTTGCTCGGCAGCGGCTCAGCGTCGGGGTGTCTGGACGCCGGAAGCGCAAGTTAAGCTTGCGCCTGGGTTTCGGATCGCCGGCCTGGCCTTGCTGGTAGAATCTATTCTCGAAACTGACCGCTTGCTGGTATTTGGCTGATGCGCTATCTGTTTGTCGTTCGTGATGCCCCTTATATCGGCGGGCGTGCTCAGGAGTCTTTGGACCTGCTTTTGACCTTGGCAGCTTTCGATCAGGTGGTGGATGTTGTGCTGTTGGAGGATGGAATCTGGCAACTCCACCGGGACCAACAGCCGGAAATCCTGGCGCAGAAAAACATCGCGACACTCTGGCAAGCGCTGGAAATATATGGCATCGATCCCCCATGGGTAGAAAGCGAGTCTTTGGTCGAGCGGGGGGTGGACGCGGCGGACTTAGTGCGTCCGGTGCGATTAGTGCCGCGGGCGGAGGTGGCTGGTTTGTTACGGAAATACGATCGAGTGCTGGGAGGTTAACGATGGGTGTATTGCACCTGGTATCGCGCTCGCCTTATGCCAGCTCGGATCTTTCCAACTGCCTGGCACGTCTGCAACCAGGAGATGCCCTCCTGTTGCTTGCTGGTGCAGTATACGGTGCTTGTCACGGAAGTCCGATTGCTGACGCCATCCTAGCGAGTCCTGCTGCGTGCTATGTGTTGATCCCAGACCTTAAGGCCCGAGGGATAGCCATGGAGAAGATACTGCCGGAAATCACTCCGGTAGACTTCGAAGGATTTGTGGATTTGACCGTGGCTTATTCGCGCATTCTGTCATGGTGACTCTGGAAATCGAAGGTCGGTCAATAGTGCTGACGGAAGATGGCTTTCTATGCGATCATCGCGATTGGAGTGAAGAGGTAGCAGCTGCCTTGGCGGCGCGCGAAGCGATGACCTTGAGCGAGGCCCACTGGGAAATCATCCGCTTTGTGCGTGCGTATTATCTGCGCTTCCAACACTTGCCCAACATGCGGATGTTCGTCAAGGCGGTGGCACGGACCCTGGGGGAAGAAAAGGGTAATAGCCGCTACCTTTATCGCTTGTTTCCCAAAGGGCCGCTGAAATATGCCTGTAAAATGGCTGGATTGCCCAAACCACCTTATTGCATATAGATAGAGGATTGTGATTTCTTGCCTCGACCCCCATTTAGAAAATTTTGACAACTTTGTAAGGAGATCGTGCCATGGCAATTCATACAGTGCCCAAATCCCAATGGGAAACCTATTTCAATAACATTTCCAAGCACCTGAGGGCTAGCCAGGTAGAGATTGAAGTGGCGGCAATAAATTTAGGAGATCAGATAGAGGCTGAATGGGTACCCTTTTATGGGATAAGTTATGATCCTAAGGACGATGTCATTGAATTTGTCCTAGAGGGGGTAGATCATTTGGTTCGTCGACCGAAGGAGGTCTACGTCGACGATGGTATCGAGGGCCTGCGCAGCATTGAGGTCGTCGATGGCGATGGTGTGCGCCACATTGCTAAGTTCAAGGAGGTGATGAAGCTTCCACCGCTGGAGGCCTAATTCCCGATTGGGCTCAAAATCACTCCTTTGCGGGCTCGCAAATCTGCGGGCCCGTCTTGTTTGCTTGAGGATCAGTTCTCTGTGTTAACCTGTTACTTCTTGGCTCCTCTTGGAGGACAGAATCATGCTCCCTGACATCGAAATCGCCCAACGGGCCAAAATGCGCCCCATCGTCGAGTTAGCCCTAGAGAAGTTTGGCATTGATCCTGTTCACCTAGATCCTTATGGCCGTCACAAAGCCAAGCTGTCGTTCGACTACATCCAAAGCCTAAAAGATCGTCCAAGCGGCAAATTGATCTTGGTAACTGCGATCAGCCCAACCCCCGCTGGAGAGGGGAAGACTACTACCACGATAGGGCTTGGAGATGCCTTAAATCGCCTTGGAAAAAAGGCTTTGATTTGCCTACGGGAGCCGTCTCTAGGCCCCTGTTTCGGCATTAAAGGGGGAGCTACCGGCGGTGGGTGGTCTCAGGTAGTGCCCATGGAAGACATTAATCTTCATTTTACCGGGGATTTTCATGCCATTGGAACTGCTCACAACCTGCTTGCAGCCTTGATTGACAACCATATTCACCATGGCAATGCCCTGGATCTGGATGTATGCCGGATAGCCTGGAGGCGGGTCATCGACATGAACGATCGGAGTCTTCGCCATGTCCTTGTGGGATTGGGAGGCAAAACCAACGGCGTGCCGCGCGAGGACGCATTCGACATCGTAGTAGCCTCCGAGGTTATGGCCATTCTGTGTCTCGTCGAATCCTTAGCGGAATTGAAACAGCGCCTCGGCAACGTGCTGGTCGGCTACAGCCGGACCGGAAACCCTATTTTCGCCCGCGATCTCAAAGCACAGGGGGCCATGGCAGCATTGCTCAAGGACGCCATCCGCCCCAACTTGGTTCAGACCCTCGAAAACAACCTGGCATTTGTCCACGGCGGGCCATTTGCCAATATCGCTCATGGCTGCAACTCGGTTATCGCCACTAAAACCGCGCTCAAGATGGCCGATTATGTGGTGACGGAAGCAGGCTTTGGCGCCGATTTGGGGGCCGAGAAATTCATAGACATCAAGTGCCGCAAGGCCGGAGTTCGTCCGGATGTGGTAGTGCTGGTGGCAACCATACGGGCGTTGAAAATGCATGGCGGGATGCCTAAAGAGGTGCTGCAACAGGAAAATTTAACTGCCCTCGAGGCTGGTTTTGTGAATTTGGAGCGGCATCTTTACAACATCCGAGAACATTTTGGGTTGCCGTGCGTCGTGGCCGTCAATCATTTCACCTCCGATACTCAAGCTGAGCTTGCCTATATCAAGGATAAAGTCGCATCCCTTGGGGCAAAAGCGGTGGTTTGCCATCATTGGGCCAAAGGCGGCGCTGGGGCCGAAGAGTTGGCGCATGAGGTGCTTCAGGCAATAGAGCAACCTTCAAATTTTCGTTTTCTCTATCAAGACGAGCTTTCCTTGTGGGAAAAAATCGAAACCATTGCCACCAAGCTCTATGGCGCTGCTGAAATTGCCGCAGAATCCAAAGTAAAACAGCAGTTGGCGTTTCTCAGTGAAGAGTATGCCCATTATCCGGTCTGTATCGCCAAGACCCAATATTCCTTTGCCTGTGACCCTAGGCTACGCGGTGCCCCCACCGGGCATACATTGACGATCCGAGAGGTCAGACCCGCCCATGGAGCTGAATTTGTGGTGGTAATGTGCGGCGATATCATGACCATGCCAGGCTTGCCTAAGCGGCCTGCCGCTGAACGGATCGATATCGATGAGAGCGGTGAGATCACGGGCCTTTTTTAGATCACCGGCGGGTGTGGCAGATGCCGCAAAAGTGTGGAATATCCCTTAAACCCCTCTTGACAACTTTAGGGCAAGTATTAAACTGGCGGATACCGAAAGGAAGGAGGTCGCCCTGGGTTTTTCCTTGGGTGAGGTTTAGGGAAGGAGCGAGTGAACAATGATTACGTTGAGTGAACTGATAAGGAGGTAATGTAAGATGGCTGCTACGACACAGGTGGTAGGTGCTACTGCGGAGGCGCCGTTGTTGGACAAGCGGTGGTTAGCGTTTGCGTTTGGCATCTACACGGTATTTTACTTATGGGTACGGTGGTACGAAGGTGTTTATGGTTGGAGTGCTGGGTTAGACGCCTTTGCGCCGGAGTTTGAGAAGTACTGGATGAACTTTTTGTACACGGAGATTGTACTGGAGGTGACCACGGCGTCGTTGCTGTGGGGGTATTTGTGGAAGACGCGGGATCGCAATTTAGAGGCGTTGGCGCCGAGGGAGGAGCTGCGGCGGAACATGACGCATTTGATTTGGCTGGTAGCGTATGCCTGGGCGATCTACTGGGGGGCCAGTTATTTTACCGAGCAGGATGGCACCTGGCACCAGACGATTGTGCGCGATACGGACTTTACGCCCAGTCACATCATTGAGTTTTACTTGAGCTACCCGATATACATTATTACTGGCTTTGCGGCGATGATTTACGCGCATACGCGGCTGCCGTATTTTGATTATCGGAAGAAGGGGCTATCTTTGCCGTATTTGATTACGGTGGTAGGGCCGTTTATGATTTTGCCCAATGTGGGTTTGAATGAGTGGGGTCACACTTTCTGGTTCATGGAGGAGCTGTTTGTGGCGCCGTTACACTATGGATTTGTGTTCTTTGGTTGGTTTGCGCTGTCGATTCTGGGGTTATTGCTTCAGGTTTTTGCCAGCTTTGCCAACCTGATGGGTCGGGAGCTGTGTGGGGAGGCCGTCTATCGTGGCGGCGACGCGGCGACCTGGCCGGA
>JBKBMR010000096.1:0-7330 GCA_046295755.1 Methylohalobius sp. | reverse complement strand
GCTGCATATCTTCAGCGGCGGCAAGCGCCTGAATAAGGGTTCGGCCCATGCGGCCCGTGGCACCAGGAATCGCGATCCGGATCATGTCAATGTCCCTTGGGGCGGAGTTTTTCAAAAAATTGTCTGACTCCGTCGAACCAGCCGTGAGCCTGGGGGCTGTGATGATGGCCGCTCCCCTTAAGGGAGTCGTCCAATTTCTTGAGCAACTCAATCTGCTCCTTGGTCAAGCGTACCGGTGTCTCAACCCGCACCCGGCAAATCAAATCTCCCGGGGCGCCGCCGCGCACGGATCTTACGCCTTTCTCCCGCAGGCGAAACGCAGTACCAGTCTGAGTTTCCGGCGGAATTTTGAGGATCACCTTGCCGTCTAGGGTAGGCACTTCTAATTCCCCTCCCAAGGCGGCCGTGGTGAAGCTGATCGGTACCTCGCAATGGAGGTTATTCCCGTCACGGGTAAAGATTGGGTGTTCCTTCACGTGGAGCTCGACATAGAGGTCTCCCGCTGGTCCGCCGTACTCCCCGGCCTCGCCTTCTCCAGCTAGGCGGATGCGGTCGCCAGTGTCTACTCCAGGCGGAATCTTGACCGTAAGTTTTTTAGTGCGCTGTACCCGGCCGCGACCGCTGCACTTTAGGCAGGGATGGCGGTTCTCCTGCCCGGTCCCTCGACAGTTGGGGCAGGTCTGCTGGATCGAGAAAAACCCCTGCTGCATCCGCACCACTCCCTGGCCGTGGCACAGGGAACAGGCAGACGGCATAGTTCCAGGAGAGGTGCCGCTGCCGCCGCAGTGGTCGCAGAAAACCAGAGTCGGTACCCGAATCTGCACCTCGGTCCCGGCGACCGCCTCTTCTAGAGTCAACTCCAAATTATAGCGCAAATCCGCACCCCGCCTGGCTCGGGTGCGGCGGCCTCGGCCTACGCCGAATAAGTCTTCGAACACCTCGTTGAAGATGTCGCTGAACGCCTCGGCACTGAAGCCAGCTCCGCCTGCAACACCGTGGACCCCGGCGTGGCCGAATTGGTCGTAGGTGGCCCGTTTTTGCGGGTTACTCAAGACATCGTACGCCTCCTTAACCTGTTTGAAGCGCTCTTCAGCCTTGGGGTCTCCTGGATTTCGGTCCGGGTGGTACTTCATCGCCAGCTTGCGGAACGCGCGTTTGATCTCCGCCTCGCTGGCGTTGCGCGTAAGCCCCAAAATCGCGTAGTAATCTTCTGCCATTTTCGGTAGGGGCAACCTTGCGTGGTTGCCTTAGCTTAAGGTCATTTTTTGTCGTCCTTGACTTCCTCGAACTCAGCGTCCACCACTTCTTCGCCGCTGGCGCGTGAGGTTTCTGTTTGCGCCGAGGACCCTGAAGCGGCGCTGTAAACCTGTTGCGCCAGCTTGCCCGAAAGCTCGGCCAATTGCCTGGTTTTGGCTTGAATGGCGGCTTTGTCGTCGCCTTTCATCGCCGCCTCTAGCTCCTTGATCACCGCCTCGATCCGCTCCTTGTCCGCAGCCGGAGCTTTGTCGCCCAGCTCTTCCAGGCTCTTGCGCGTGGCGTGGATGAGGGCGTCGGCCTCGTTGCGCGCCGTCACCAGCTCTTTGAATTTGCGGTCTTCCTCGGCGTGCAGTTCAGCGTCGCGGATCATGCGTTGGATTTCCTCCTCAGTCAGGCCGCTGGAGGCGCGGATGACGATCGACTGCTCTCTGCCGGTGGCCTTGTCCCTAGCCGAAACGTGCAAAATACCGTTGGCGTCGATGTCGAAAGTCACCTCGATCTGCGGCACCCCGCGCGGCGCCGGCGGAATCCCGGTCAGGTCGAACTTGCCCAGGGACTTATTGTCCTTGGCCATCTCGCGCTCGCCCTGGAGAACGTGGACTGTCACCGCAGTCTGGTTGTCCTCGGCGGTGGAGAAAATCTGAGTCGCTTTAGTGGGGATGGTGGTGTTTTTCTCGATCAGCTTGGTCATTACCCCGCCTAAGGTCTCTATCCCTAAAGACAGCGGCGTCACGTCGAGCAGCAGCACGTCCTTGACTTCACCCCCCAAAACCCCTGCCTGGATCGCTGCCCCTAAACCCACCGCCTCGTCTGGGTTGACGTCTTTGCGCGGCTCCTTGCCGAAGATCTGCTTGACGAACTCCTGCACCTTGGGCATGCGCGTCTGGCCGCCCACCAGGATGACGTCATCGATATCGGCCGGCGAAAGCCCCGCGTCCTTGAGAGCGATCTCGCAGGGCTTGCGGGTTTTTTCGATCAGGTCCTCGGTCAAAGCCTCAAGTTTTGCCCGCGTCAGCTTCATGCTCAGGTGCTTGGGACCGGTGGCATCGGCCGTGATGTACGGCAGGTTGATCTCGGTCTGCTGGGTCGAGGAAAGCTCTATCTTGGCCTTCTCGGCGGCCTCCTTCAACCGCTGCAGGGCCAAGGGATCGTTGCGCAGATTGATGCCGGTGTCTTTTTTGAATTCATCCACCAGGTAGTCGATGATGCGCTTGTCGAAGTCCTCCCCTCCTAAGAAAGTATCCCCGTTGGTAGAAAGCACCTCGAACTGGCGCTCGCCTTCTACCTCGGCCATCTCGATGATGGAAATGTCGAACGTCCCTCCTCCTAAGTCGTAGACCGCGATCTTGCGCTCCCCTTTTTGCTTGTCCAGGCCAAAGGCGAGGGCCGCGGCGGTCGGCTCGTTGATGATCCGCTTGACCTCAAGCCCGGCGATGCGGCCGGCGTCTTTGGTCGCCTGGCGCTGGGAATCGTTGAAGTAGGCCGGAACGGTGATGACTGCCTCCTTGATTTCCTCGCCGAGATAGGCCTCGGCGTCTTCCTTGAGTTTTCTCAACACGCGCGCCGAAATCTCCGGCGGCGCCATTTTCTTGCCCAACGCCGGTGCCTCCACCCAGGCATCCCCATTCGGGGCCGGCACGATCTTGTAGGGCACCATGTCCATGTCCTTTTTCACCACCGGATCATCGAAGCGGCGCCCGATCAGGCGCTTGACCGCATAGAAGGTGTTTTGCGGATTGGTAATCGCCTGGCGCTTGGCGGGATGCCCCACCAACACTTCCCCGTCTTTGGTGAACGCCACGATCGACGGCGTCGTGCGGGTGCCTTCGGCGTTCTCGATGACTTTCGCCTTACCGCCTTCCAAGATCGCCATGCACGAATTGGTCGTACCTAAATCGATACCCAAAATCTTTGCCATTGCTTTGTCTCCTTAACTTTTAGCTGTTGTCGCCCTTTAAATCGTACATGGGGCTATCTGCTTAAGTTTTCAAGCCTTCTCATCGATGCGCGGTTGAGCCTCCGCTGAGGGTTTGGCCACTACTACCAGTGCTGGGCGGAGGATGCGGTCGTTTAAGCTGTACCCTTTTTGGAGTACCTTGACCACGCTATCTGGCGCTACCCCTTTGACTTCCTCGACCGCCATGGCTTGATGGAATTCGGGATTGAACTTTTCGCCCAAAGGATCGATCGCGCGGATATTGAAGCGCTCGAACACAGTGAGGAGCTGCTTTAAAGTCAGCTCAATCCCTTCGCGGATTTTATCCAGATCATTAGTTTCTATTGCCGCTTGTAACCCCAATTCCAGACTGTCCATGACCGACAACAGGTCTTTAGCGAATTTCTCAATCGCGTACTTGTGAGCATTCTGGAGTTCACGCTCCATACGGCGGCGCAGGTTTTCCAGCTCAGCTTGAGCGCGCAGGAGTTTGTCCCAGTTCTCCTCTGCTTTGTGCTCAGCCTCAGCCAACCTCTGCCGCAGAAGCTCTGGAGATTCGGATTCTGTTGCTTCACCGCCTGGGATTTCACTTTGGGCGGTCACCTCTTCCTGGGTATTGTTTCTTTCCTCTGTCATGGCTGCTCCGCTAATTGATTTGCAACTAAATTCAAGATGGGGACATAAGTTTCTGATTCAAGGCCATACTCAGCAGCTTGGCCGTGACGTCCACCAGCGGAATGATGCTCTCATAATGCATCCGGGTCGGACCGATCACGCCAAGTACCCCCAGAGTACGACCTTCGACGAGGTAACTGCGGGTCACCAGGCTGCATTGCGCCAGGGGTTGATAGCCGGATTCCTCACCGATGAAAATCTGCACGCCTTCCGCCTCGATGCATTGATCTAACAAATGAAGCAGATTGCGTTTTTCCTCAAAGGCCTCGAACAACGTCCTCAGCCTCGTGTGATCGGCCAGTTCGGCAAAATCCATCAGATTGGTCTGGCCGGTGAGCACAAAGTCCTCTTCCAACGATCTAGCCTCGAACACCGACTCGGCCATCTCCAGCACCGCTCTGATCTCGGCGCTTAGCTGTTCTCCAGTCTGTTGCAAGTCCTGGAGCAAGGCGGAGCGTAACTCAGTCAGGCGCTTGCCCGTAAGATGGGCATTCAGATAATTGGCCGCCTGCTGCAACTGGGCTGGGGTAAAAGGCTTGGTTGGACGGATAATCCGGTTGTGGACCTCGTGGTCGTCGGTCACTAGAATCACCAGCACGCGCCCTTGGGATAAAGGCAGAAATTCGATCTGCTTGAGGGCGACCTGCTGGCGCCGCGGCAAAGTGACCAAGCCAGCCATATGGGTGATGCTGGAAAGCAGCCGAGATGCCGTTTGCAACAATTCGTGTGGGTCTTCTGACGCCTCGAAATCCTCCCACAACTTTTGGGTCAGCGCGTGCTCCAACGGCTTAACCGTCAACAATGAATCGATAAATAATCGGTATCCCTTGATCGTAGGCACCCGACCCGCGGAGGTGTGGGGTGAGGTCACTAGCCCCATCTCCTCTAAGTCCGCGATGACGTTGCGAACCGTCGCTGGGCTCAAGTTCAATCCGGCCTCTCGCGCCAGGGTTCTGGAACCCACCGGCTGGCCTTCGTCGATATAGCGCTCTATCAACACCTTCAGGAGGTGTTGAGCACGTTCAGACAACTCCATAGGATTGAAAATTAGCTTGCTGTCAAGTGGAGGTGTTAGCACTCTTCTCGAAAGAGTGCCAAACTAGCAATCTCTGGATATATTGTCAATAAACATTTAATATAAAGCATTTTGGTTTTCCTCGGTCGCCAGTACGCCTTGTGAAAGGATGTTTCCGTACCATTGGTATTATCGCCAAACCCAATGCCGAGGGGGTGAGCCCTACCCTCCGGACGATTTACGACCATCTTGACCGGCGCGGGTTCAAAATTCTGCTTGAGGAGGCCAGCCGCCAATTATTGTTGAATGTGCCGGCTGAAACGGTTCGGCCATCCTGGAAGCTGGGCGGGGAATGCGATGTGGTGATCGCCGTGGGCGGCGATGGAACCCTGCTCAACACGGTCCGTGCAGTGGCGGACTTCGATACGCCGGTGATCGGGGTCAATCTGGGCCGAGTCGGCTTTCTGGTGGACATTTCCCCAGAGCAGGCCCTGACCAGGCTGGACGAAATCTTGGCCGGTCACTATCTGGCCGAAGAGCGGATCCTGTTGCGCGCCCAGATTTTACGCTGCGGCCAAGTTATCCGCGAGGAATTGGCTGTCAACGAGGTAGTGGTCCACCGCTGGATCACTCCGAGCATGATCGAGATCATTACCCACATCGACGGCCGTTTTCTCAACTCGCAGCGCGCCGACGGGCTGATCGTCTCCACTCCCACCGGCTCCACTGCTTATGCTTTGTCCGGTGGTGGCCCGATCGTCTATCCGACCCTCGATGCGATCGAGCTGGTGCCGATCAACCCCCACACCTTGACCAACCGCCCCATCGTTATCTCCGGTACCAGCGAAGTGGAAATCGCCTTTGGCGCGGCTAAGGAGATGCGCGCTGAGGTATCGTGCGACAATGTCTCGATCCCCGAAGTCAAGTTCGACGACCACATCCGCATCCGTAAGGCAGGCAAACCGTTCAGGCTGCTGCATCCGGTCGATTACGATTTTTTTGAGATTTTGCGGGTCAAATTGAATTGGAGCAACGGTTGACTGCAGCATGCTGACAACTTTAAGCATCCGCGATCTTGCAGTTGTCAAGCAATTGAACCTGGAGTGGTCACCCGGTTTTACCGCTCTGACAGGAGAAACCGGCGCGGGGAAATCGATCCTTTTGACCGCCCTCGAACTGGGGCTGGGGGGGCGTGCCGATGCCGACTTAGTCCGAAGCGGCGCCGAGCGGGCAGAGGTGATCTTGGAATTCGACCTAGACCGCGCCCCGGCCGCCAGTCAGTGGCTCAAAGACAACGCGCTGGAGGATGGCAAGACCTGCCTTATCCGCCGTATCATAGCCACAAAGGGCCGCCATCGGGCGTTCGTCAATGACCGCCCGGTTAGCCTCGAGGCTCTGCAAACCTTGGGGCAGCACCTGGTAGAAATCCACGGTCAGCACGCTCACCTGCGCCTTCGCCAACCCCATGCCCAACGCCAGCTCCTCGACGTCCACGCTGGCCATCAGGCCCTGCTCGCCCAACTGGCCGAGCTTCACCGCGCCTGGCACAGCTGCCGGGAACGCTTGGCAAAGCTGCGCCAAAGCGCTGCCAATCAGACCCTGAGGGAGGAATTTCTGCGCTACCAGATCCAGGAACTGGAGGCGGCTGCGGTCGAGACGCTAGATTTCAACGCCCTGCTCGAAGAGCATACCCGTCTGGCCAATCTGGACAAGATCTTGGCCGGTGTGCAAGCTCAGCTGCATCTGCTTTACGAGGCAGAGCCTTCGGCGGTGGATTTGATCGATCAGGCGGCTCGGGAACTCGAGTCCCTCCTCGGATTGGCGCCGGAATTTAGGGAAGCGGCAGAGCTGGTGCGCAGCGCTCAGATTCAGCTGGAGGAGGCCGGTCACGCCCTGCGTCAGCGCCTGGGCCAGCTGGAAGCCGACCCTGCCCGCTTGCAATTTTTGGAACAGCAATTGGGTTTGCTTTACGATCTGGCGCGTAAACATCGGGTGGCTCCCGAAGCGCTCGCAGGGCGCCTGTTCCAGATGCGCGCCGAACTTCGCGATCTGACCCACCAGGAAGTGGAGATCGCTGAACTAGAACGGCAGCTCGAGGATTTGGAGCGCCGCTACCGGGAGTTAGCCGCGAATTTGAGCGTGCGCCGCCGCGAATGCGCCCAGGGACTTGCAGCGCGCATCACCGAACTGATGCGCAAACTGGGTATGCCCCACGGCCAATTTGCAATCGAGGTTCAAACCGAAGTCGATGCTGAACCCCGTGCGGAAGGTTTGGATCGAATCGAATTTCTAGTCACTGTCAATCCCGGTCTGCCCTTAAGGCCCCTGGCCAAAGTCGCCTCGGGCGGGGAGTTATCGCGCCTGAGCCTGGCCATTCAGGTGGCGTGTAGCGAAGCTCGATCGGTACCCACTCTGGTCTTCGACGAGGTGGACAGCGGCATCGGTGG
>JBKBMR010000095.1:0-7466 GCA_046295755.1 Methylohalobius sp. | reverse complement strand
CAGGGTTAATCGGAAAATAATTAAATACCGTCCCTTCAGCCACCCGCTCCAGGCCTCGCACCTGGATGTCCTCGACTACGAACGATTCCCACGCCAAGACTCCAGAGGTCCACAACCAGAAAAACAAAATCAATGGGGTAAGGACTTTCATCCGACTCCGTCAGGTGGATAGATCGATCGGCAACCCGACCTCACCTGAATGGCTTATTCTTTGACTTGTTTTTCCAGCTGCTCGAGGCTGATGTGGCGGACATCCTTGCCTTTGACATAGAAGATGAGATACTCGCAGATGTTGCAACTGCGATCCCCGATGCGCTCTAGGGAACGCGCCGACCACATGACATCCAACGCAATCGGAATGCTGCGCGGATCCTCCATCATGTAAGTGATCTGTTGCCGAAGGATACTCTCATACTCCCGGTCGACCAGCCTGTCCTCTTCCACGATCCTGAGGGCAAGGTTCACATCCATGCGCGCAAATGCGTCTAAGGCGTCGTGGAGCATCGATCTCGCCTGAACTGCCAACTGCTCCAATTCACTTAACTGGTTTTTCTTCGGGTAGCGCGTCGTCAGATCGAGCGCCAGGCGAGCGATTCGGCGGGCCTCGTCACCGATCCGCTCCAGGTCAGTAATCATTTTAATGACCGCCAATACCAATCTCAGATCCCGTGCCGCCGGTTGGCGTCTGGCGAGAATTTGATTGCATTTCTCATCGATCTCCACTTCCATGGAGTTGACTTTATAGTCATTGGCAATCACTTCTTCTGCCAAGTTTACGTCGTTCGCAAGCAGAGATTTGACCGCATCGGCCACCTGCGCCTCCACCAGCCCCCCCATCACCAGAACTTGGTGACGGATGTCTTCCAGCTCCTGCTCGTACTGCTTGGAGATGTGATGATGCACTATTTCTTCCAACATAATCCCTTCCCGGCCCGGCGTGTAAATTTTGTCCATTGTATGCCGTTTAAGGGGGATTCTCAATCAGAGCGCATCGAGTCGAGCAGTTTCTGCGCGCGCTCGCGCTCGGGAAATTGAGGCTGTTCCTTGAGCAAACGCTGCAATATCTTTTTTGCTTCGTCCTTGTTTCCAGATTGCACCAGCGCCTCGGCCAAATGCAAATGAATGGCAGGCAAATGGGGGGCCCGCACCGCGGCCTCGCGCAACACGGTCACTCCTTCTTTGAGCCTTCCGCGCTGGCTGTAGATCCAGCCGACCGTATCCAGCATTTCAGGATGGTCTTTGGCCTTGCTGGCGAGATCTTCGGCCAAGTCCAATGCTTTGGCTTGACCTGTCTCCTGATATAGCCAGGCTAAGTTGTTGAGGATTAAAAGGTTATTCGGTGCCAAAGCCCGGGCTTTTTCATAAGCTTCGATGGCGCGCGCGGCCTCACCGTCGGCTTGATGACCCATGGCCAACATCAGCCAGCCAGCTGCATCCTGGGGGGACTGCTTAAGCCAGCTTTGCAGGATTTCGTTTGCTTTGGCAGATTCCCCGCGCTGCCGGTAAAGCTGATACAAACGTTGCGCAGTTAGCGATGATCCTCCCAAATCATGAGCTTTGCGATAGGACGCCAAAGCTTGCTCGGATTGCTTCTGCTGCAAAGCCACCTCCCCCTCCCAAATGTAACCGACTGGCTGCTCGGGAAGAAGCTTCTGCAGCTTGCGGGCCGCAGCCAGCGCCTCTTCATGGCGCTTTTGCTTGAGCAGCAAACGAATCCGCTCGCCTGCCGCCGGCAAAAAGTCCTCCTTCAGCTGCAAAGCGGCCTCCCAGGCT
Organism: Methylohalobius sp.; assembly: GCA_046295755.1. Classification (GTDB taxonomy): domain Bacteria; phylum Pseudomonadota; class Gammaproteobacteria; order Methylococcales; family Methylothermaceae; genus Methylohalobius. The sequence goes on along the minus strand of JBKBMR010000095.1, from coordinate 5,693 downwards.
TTGAGCGCCGCTTCCTCGTTCCCGCTCGCCAGCAGGGACGAACCCAATAGATAGTGGCTATACGGCTCCTTAGGAAAACGGCTGACCAGCTTCTGAAACGTGGCCACGGCGCTGGCCGCTTGATCTGCAGCCAGCTGCGCCTGCCCTAGGATTTGCAAAACGCGCCCATCGTCTGAATGTTTCTCGGCTACAGCGCGCACCGCCTCCAACGCCTTGAGTGCCTCTCCCTTGGCCAGGAAATACCTGGCGAGCATCAAAGCCGGCTCCAGGGCTTCGGGATGGCGGCTGCGCGCTTCCTCCAAGCGGCTAGCCATGGTCTCGTAATCCTGGCGCGTTTCAGCAATCTGCGCCAAGCCGATCAAGGCGGCCACATGCCCGGGTTGTTTATCCAACACCTTTTGGTAGTAGCGCTCGGCTTGCTCCATCTGACCCTGGCGGAACTTGAGTTTGGCCAAATTCAAAGCCGCAGTGATATAATCGGGGTGCTGCTTTAGCGTCTCCTGCCACTGAGCTTCTGCCTTTTCCGTCTCCCCTTTGGCCAGATAAGCTGCAGCGATCAGATTGCCGGGCACAGGATCGTCCGGCCTCTTCTCGGCCAGCTTCTTGGCCGCCTCAAGCGCTTGGTCGTAGTTTTTCTGTTGCAGCCTGGTGAGCACCAGCATGACCTCTGCCTGGATGAGCTTTGGGTCGTGGGCAATCGCCTGCTCAAGCTGCTCGACCGCCCCCTCAAGTTCCCCAGAAGCGATCTTACCTAGCGCCAACTGGGCGCGGATCGCCGCCGCCTCAGGTGCCAGGCGCACAGCTTCGGTCAAAAGCTCGCTTCCCTTATCGAACTGCCGGTTTTGCAAATAGGCACTGCCTAACAGCGCCAAAAACTGAGGATCTTGCGCCAGCCTCTCTCGCTGCGGCTCAAGCAGCGCTATGGCCTCTTGAGGTCGCCCCTGTTTCATCTTGACCGCTCCCAGGAGTTTAAACAGCGGTGGATGGTCGGGTAACTGCTTGTGGGCTTCGGTCAGATATTCCTCGGCCAACCCAAGCTCGTTTTTGCGGTAAGCGATCGCTCCCAAAAGCAGGCGGCTAGGAAGATGGTTGGGGGCAGCGCTTATGACTTTTAACAGAGAATCTTCAGCAGAAGGGATATCGCCGCTCTGAAACGCCAACAAGCCCTTGAGGTAGTGCACTAGCGGTAGCTTAGGAGCAATTTGTTCGGCTTGCTTTAAGTCTTCGCGCGCCGCATCGGGTTGGTTTTGAGCCAGATAAACCGCAGCCCGGCCGGACAAGGCGCGGATATCCTTAGGATTGCGCTTTAGCCCTTGGGAGAAAGCTTCCGCGGCCCCAGCAAAATCCCCTTGAAGGCGTCTGGATTCAGCCAGAACCAGCCAGGCGTCGAGGTAGTCGGGATGGGTCTTAAGAACCTGTTCGGCCTGTTGACCTGCCGCCTCAGCTTGTCTCTCCACAAGCGCCAGGCGCGCCAAGCCCAAATGCCCCTCAGCGTTTTCGGGAGCCAAATCGAGCGCTTGTTCGAACGCTCGACGGGCGGCCTCTTTGTCTCCCAACAAAAGATTGGCCATCCCGCGCAGGGCCATAAGATCGGCGCGCAAATCCACCGCAGCCTCCTTCTCAAGTTCCACCTTGAGCGCCTCTTTGGCCTGCCCATTAAGCAGATAGGCTTTAGCGAGCGGCACGGCCCAGTGTTTAGCCTCTACGCCCAATGCTTTAGCCTTTTCCAATTCCTTAACCGCCCCGGCCCCCTCTCCCAAACGCAGATAGGCCTCTCCTAAAAGCAAACGAGCTTCAGCATGGTGCGGATTTTCCTTTAAGAAATTTTTCAGCTGGATCACCGCCGCCTTGACCTCGCCTTTGGCAAGATGCTGCTTGGCCTCCTCAAGATAGCGCTCTTGCCCGCTAACCGCTAGAGCGCTCCAAAGCAACAAAACCAACCAGCTCTTTTTATCTATCATAGCTTTCCCCTAGACTTTCAAATCGAATTTGTTCAACAAGGCGTACAGAGTAGGGCGGCTGATGTCGAGAAGCTCTGCCGCCTTTGACACGCTGCCTTGAGCCTCGCTCAAGGCGGCGCAAATGGCTTGGCGTTCGGCCAACTCGCGCGCCTCGCGCAAGGTCAAAAGGCGCCTGTCCTTTACCACATCGGGAAGTTTGAGGTCGGCAACCTCGATCTTCGGCCCCCTCGCCAAGGCAACGGCGGTCTTGACTCGCCCTTGCAGTTCGCGCACGTTACCCGGCCAATCATAAGCCTCCATCGCTGCAAGCGCAGCTTCGCTAAAATCAAGCAAGTTCTTCCTCATCTCCAGGCTGTAGCGGTGGAGGAAAGCGCGCGCCAATACCTGGACGTCCTCCCGGCGCTCCCTTAAGGGAGGGAGAGTAACGCTCGTTTCGTTGATGCGGAAATATAAGTCCTCGCGGAAACGGCCTTCTCTGATCAGGCGCTCTATGTCCTGATGGGTAGCGCAGATAACGCGCACGTCCACCGGAATTTCCCGCCTTCCGCCGATGCGCTCGATGGTTCGCTCCTGCAAAAAGCGCAAAAGCTTTGGCTGCAGCGAAAGAGGCATGTCGCCGATCTCGTCCAAAAACAAGGTACCGCCTTGGGTCAACTCGATCTTGCCCTTGGTCTGCTTTGCGGCGTCGGTGAACGCCCCTTTCTCATAGCCAAACAGCTCCGCCTCCAGGAGATTCTCCGGGATGGCAGCGGTATTGATCGCCATAAATGGCCCATTGGCTCTAGGGCTCAAGCGGTGCAGAGCACGCGCCATCACTTCCTTGCCGGTGCCGCTCTCGCCGAGCAGCAAGACGCTCAAATCCGTAGGCGCCAACTGTTCGATCAGACGGCAAATTTCGTGCATTTTGGGGCTTGCGGCAATCACCCCATCTAAGGGGGAATGGATGTGCAAGCGGGCCAGCTTGCGGTTTTCCTCCTCCAAGGCATAAAGGCGAAAGGCCCGTTTCACGATCAATGCGAGCAGGTCCGGCTCGACCGGCTTTTGATAGAAATCGTAGGCCCCCAAACCGACGGCGCGCACGGCATTGGCGTAGTCGTCGTTGCCGGTGATGACGATCACCTTAGTGGAAGGTGCCAGTTTCAAGATCGCTTCTAAAGTAGCAAAGCCTTCAGATACCCCACCCGGGTCAGGCGGCAGTCCAAGGTCTAAAGTCACCACCTGCGGCGTGGCCTTTTCCATTATCTTCAGCGCCGCTTCGCGATCTTCGGCAGTGACGACCGCATAACAATCGGCAAAACTCCACTTGAGTTGGTTCCTAAGACCTAGGTCGTCCTCGACGATCAGTAAAGTCTCTCTTCCGTAGCTTCTTGAATCGCCAGTCAAACCAAAACCCTTTCTTGCGTCTTTATCGTTTCAGATTCACCCGTGGCCAGAGGAAAGACGAAACAGAAGCGGCTGCCTTTGCCGGGAGTGCTCTGCACCGTTAGGTCCCCGCCTAGGGAACGCACGTATTCGCGGCTTTCGTAAGCGCCTATCCCTATCCCGCTTAGGCCTTTGGTGGTCTCGAACGGCTTGAATAGACGTTTGTGGATGAATTCGCTATCCATTCCCGGCCCGTTGTCTTCTACCTCAACTATAGCCTGCCTTCCCCGCAAGTTTAGCCTGATTTTTACCCAACCGTGCTTGCCTGCCGCTTCTTGAGCATTTTGGATGATGTGTTCCAAGGCCGAACTTAGCTTTTCTGGCTGGGCCAGAACGAAAACCTCCTGGTCTGTCTGGAACTCGAGTTTAGGCCTTGGGCAAGCCCTTGCCCGCGCCGCTGCCACTTCTTGCAGCAAAAGGCGCAAATCTATTTTTTGTTTGGATGTCTCGGCGCCTAAGTTTTTAAGCTGCGTCAACAGGCGGTTCATCTTAGAGGCTGCGTGCTCGACGGTGGTCATGGCGTCGCGCACGAATTCGGGATTAGCGGCGTGTTTTTCGGCGTTGCGTCCGACCAAAGCAAGCTGGGCAACGAGGTTTTTGAGGTCGTGCACTACGAACGCCGCCAAGCGGTTGAACCCCTCAAACTGGCGAGCCTCTAAAAGGCGCCTGGCGGTCTCCTCCACCACTAAAAAGCTGGCCGCTTGGCGACCGGCGGTTTTAAGCACATCCAGCACTTCCCAGTTGCATTCGAACTTAGCTCTAGGGGAGGTCAACAGCACTACTGCCCATAAGTCCTCGCCATGAAACAGCGGCACAAGTAGCCAAGGATCGCGGCAGCCTTCTAGCCAACTGGGAAAACTTAAGCCCTCATACAGTTCTGGCAAAGCCTTTAGTTCTTGAAAATTTACTACCCACTGTTTGCGCTGCATGAAGTCGATCAGCGGATCTTGACCCTCTATGGGTCTGGCTTGGAATTTAGGTTCTCCCCACTCGGCCAAGGCCAAAAAGCCGCCCTGCTCCGAGCGCACCCAAAGGAGGCCAGAAGGGCTTTCGACTAGGTCAGCAAGCGCTCGAATCACGCGCTCGCCTAGAGGGGAGGCGTCTGCCGAGTGAGACAAAATCTGGGTGATCCTAAGCCATTCTTTGCGGTAGTCGTAGCGATAACTGAAAAAATGCTTGTTCAAAAACACCTTGAGGTAAGCGCGCACCGATCCGGAAAACAGCAGGATCAAAAGCAAAAGTCCCGCCCCAACCAGGAAAGCGATCTGGAAAACCTCGCCCCACTGACCGCCGTAGAGCCGAATGGAGTAACCGGCGCCAGCCATCACCAAAAGATACAGGCCAGTCCCCAACACCGCCGCCGAATGAAATACGAAATCGCGGGAGATAAAGGCCTCCACCGACCAATCCGGGTTGCGCGCTGCCGACACCGCAAACAACGGCACCAGGAGACTCTCTACTAGCCCGCGCGCGCTCCAAAGATTTAGATCAATGCGCTTGAACAACAATGCCTCGGAATAAAGATAAAACTCATACGCGCACATCCCCCCAAGCGCCAGGCACAGGAACTTGATATACCAGCGGCGGTCCGGGCGGGTGTTACGATACAGCTGCTCTACGCCGATCAGGCCTAAAAGCGCCAAAAATAACTGACCGATAAGCGGAGCCTCAATGAGCCAAGTTCCAGGCCACAAGCTGGCAAGCCAGGGATGGACCGTCAAATAAGCCATCAAGCTCACGCCCCCATACCCTGCCCAACGCAGGGCATTAGAGGTAAGCTTAAAAGGCAAAAGTTGCCACAAAAATACCAGCCATCCGCCAAAGCGCAGGACCTCAAGCGACCAGATCAGCGCTGCCGGCAAATTCCTAAAGGCCAACTGCCAGGCGTTGATCCCTGCCCATAGACAAGTCAGACCCGAGGCCAACAACAACATCCCGCCTTTTGCTGAATGCCCCCGCCAAGAGCTCGCCATCCACCCGGTCAGAAACAAATAGGCGACTGAAGCCAGCGCGTAACTGACTGCTCCAACCGAAGAATCCATCACCGCGCTCCCTTGCCCCAGAGCACTACCTCCACCGTCTGCAGCAGGATCAGAATATCTAAAAACAAGCTGTAATTTTTGACGTAATACAAATCGTATTGGAGCTTCTCTATCGCATCCGCTTCGCTTGTGCCATAAGGGTAGCGCACCTGGGCCCAGCCGGTGATCCCGGGTTTGACCCGATGACGCTCGGCATAATAGGGGATGGTCTCGACAAACTTTTCTACAAATTCGGGGCGTTCCGGCCGCGGCCCGACAAAGCTCATAT
>JBKBMR010000094.1:0-7592 GCA_046295755.1 Methylohalobius sp. | reverse complement strand
AGAATTCGTCGTTGGGAATCAGGCCAGTGAGCCGGTCCAAGAGCACGTAAGGCACGCCGGCCTTAGCCTTGAGCGCCTCGGCCGCCGGCCGCATTTGCTCGCCGACGGCGAACGTCAAAGCCGAGCGGCCTAAGGCGCAGATCTCCGCCACCGCAGCCCCTCCTAACGTAGTCGGCTTAAATTCCTCCATTTCAGGCACGTGCCCGTCTAGGGAACCAGAAAGGTCTGGCACGACGATGGCTTTAAGGCCGAACGCCTCTATGGTCTCGCGCAACTCCTCCACGTCCCCAGGGGTCAGGTGACAGCCAGGCAGCAGGTTGACCTGGTCGGATCTGCGCTCCCCCGGCTCGGCCAGCTGCGTGACCAGCCGGCAGACCGCTTTGCCCCAGCCGTCCTGGAAAGCGCCCTTGAAATCCGGGGTGGAGACGTACACGATTTGGGTTTCGGCAAGCTCTGGGTGGCGCTCCACGATGAGCTTGAGAAAACCCTCCACGTCGTCGCCCTTGATCTCCGTGACCCCGGTCGAGCAGATCCCGATCAGCGAGGGTTTGGCCCGCTGTTGGAGATTGACCAGCGCCCGCTCCAGGTTCTCGAAACCTCCCAAGACGGTGGCGACTTCGTTCATCGCCGTGGTCTGCAGCGGAATCGCTTCGCGGAAGTGGCGCACCAACAGCACCAGACCGAAGGAGGTGCAGCCCTGGGAGCCGTGAAACAGCGGCATGGCGTCGGCTATCCCCAAAAACGCCAGCGCCGCGCCGAGCGGCTGGCTCATCTTCAAGGGATTGACCGTACAGGCCTTTTTGGAGAAGACGACCTTAGCCATGGTCGGTCTCCCACGGCGCGGGTCGGCGGACCTGTTCCCAAATCGGGTTCCCTAAGGCTTTGGCGATTTCCTCAGCCAGCGCTACCATGCCCGTATAGCCAGCGTAAGCGTGGTGGCGTTCCTGGTTGATGTCTAGCCAAGGCACTTTGGCTTTTAACGCGACGAACTGGGACCTTCCGCCCGAAAGCAGGATGTCGGCCTTGGCGTCTACAAGCCAGCGGTACAGCTCTTTGGGTTTTAAGTCCTCGATCATATGGGCGTCCTCGCCCAGGATCTGCTTGATCCTTTCCTTGTCCTCCAAAGTGGATTTCTTGATGCTGGTGCCTACTACCTCCATTCCCGCCTCCTTGAGCGCGGAGACCACCGACCAGGATTTCACCCCACCGGTGACGAGCAGGGCCCGCTTGCCCGCGAGGCGAGGTCGGAAACGCTCTATCCTCGCCCAGGCGCGCGCCTCTTCGCGCGCGATTAAGGCCTCCGTGCGTTCGATCAAGTCGGAGGCCGCGCCCCGCTCGACCAGGAGGCGGGCGATATTGCGCAAGGCATCGCTGGTGTCGGAAATGCCGTAGAAGGAGCCTTCGAAGAACGGGATGCCGTAGCGTTCCTCCATCTTGCGCGCGACGTTGATCATCGCTTTGGAGCACACCAGCATGGTGGCTCGCGCGCGGTGGGCGGAGGCCACCTGGTGGTACCTGGCGTCGCCGCTGATGCAGGCCAGGATGCGGATGCCCAGTTCGTCGAACAAGGGCTTGACTTGCCAAAGCTCGCCGGCCAAGTTGTACTCGCCGATCAGGTTGATGTCGTAAGGAGTGGTGTACTTAGGTTCCTGGGTGCCGATGACGTAGTCGAGCAGCGCTTCTCCGGCGAGCTTGTTGCCCAGGTTCTTGCTGCCCACAAAGCCCGGGGAGTTCACCGGGATTACCGGCTTGCCGAACTTTTGCGCGGCTGCCTTGCACACCGCCTCCAAGTCATCGCCGGTCATCGCCGGCACGCAGGTCTGATAGACGAATACCGCCTTAGGGTCGTACTTGGCGATTATCTCCTTGATCGCCTGATACAAGCGCTTCTCGCCGCCGTAGACGACGTCGGTCTCGTTGATGTCGGTGGTAAAACCGGTGCGGTAGAGCAAAGGGCCTGAGGATTTGGCCCCGCGGTTGTCCCAGGAATTGCCCTCGCAGGCGATCGGACCGTGTACCAGATGCGCCGCGTCGGTGATGGGCTGGAGGACGATCTTGGCGCCGTCGAAGGCACAGCCGCCCGCAGCCGCCCCCGGCTCGAGCTGTTTGCTGCAGCCTTTCTTGCGCTCCTTGTCCGACTTGCCCCGATTCTTAGCGCAGCCCGGCTCGTGGAAAACTTCCTGGATCTTGTCGGCTAAACCCATAGCGCTGCCTTCAACGGATGAGGTCGAAGCTGTAGTCGGAGGTGGCGATTCCGATCGTGTTGCGGTCCATCTCGTCGAAGATCTTGTCCAGGATCCTTACCAGGACGTTGAGGCTGCCCTGGTACCCCCAAGTGGGGAAGCGATGGTGGTGGTGACGGTCGAAGATCGGAAATCCGATCCGGATCAGAGGCGTGCCGGTGTCGCGCTCTAGGTACTTGCAATAGCAGTTGCCGATCAAAAAATCGACCGGTTCGGTGAACAGGAAGCTGCGCATGTGCCACAAGTCCTTGCCGGCCCAGACGTGGCAGCCTTGGCCGAACGGCGAGGAATCCAAAAGGGCTTGCATTTTCGTCTCCCATTCCTTGTTGCCGTTGGTGGCCATGACGTGCACCGGCTGGGCACCTAGTTCTAACAGGAATCGGGTCAGGCCGTAGGCCATGGAAGGATCAGCGCTCAAGGCGAACTTCTTGCCATGGATGTGGGCGACCGAGTCGGCGATGGCGTCCACCAGCCGGCCGCGTTCCTTCTCCAACTCCTTGGGGATGGGCTTGCCGGTGAGCCGGGAAAGCTCCATCAGGAACTCGTCGGTGGCGCTTACCCCGATTGGGTAGTTGAAGCTGATCACTTCTTGGCCTTTTTCTGCCAGGTACTCGCGGGTTTTTTCGGTGCCGAACTCCTGCATCACCAGGGTGGCTTTAGAGTTGAGCGCCGCTTCGGTCTCCGCCACCGTGGTGCCGCCGTCGTACATGCGGAACTGGCCGTCGGTCGGGGTGTCCCAGACGTCCGAGCTGTCTGCCAAAAGGATCGCGTCTGCCCCAAACAGAGCAAAGATGCGCTTGATTTCCCGCAAGTTCCCGACCACGTAGCCGTCGAAGCCGCCGATGAAATTGATCGTCTCGGCCGGCTTTCGCTCCAAGGGCGGGGCAGTGCCGGCCTTGCCGTCCCAAAAATAGCTCAAGATCCCCTTGAGCATGTTGTCGTAGCCGGTGATGTGGCTGCCCACGAAGGCTGGGGTGTGGGCGAAGGGGACGTTGAAATCGGCCGGCACCGAACCTTTGTCCTTGGCCGCCTTGATGAAGGCGTTTAAGTCGTCGCCTATGACCTCCGCCATGCAGGTGGTGAGCACCGCGATCATCTTCGGCTGGTACAAAGCATAAGCGTTGGCCAAGCCTTCGATCATGTTGTTCAGGCCGCCGAAAACCGCCGCGTCTTCGGTCATGGAGCTGGATACGGCCGAACTGGGTTCCTTGAAGTGGCGGTTGAAGTAGGTGCGGTAATAGGCCACGCAGCCTTGCGATCCGTGCACGAACGGCAAAGTGCCTTCAAATCCCACTGCGGCCATGATCGCACCGGTCGGTTGGCAGGCCTTGTCCGGGTTGATCGCCAGCGCCTCGCGGGATAAGTTTTTCTCGCGGTAATCCCAGGTCTTGGTCCATTCGCGCACCTCCTCGACCTTCTCGTCGGCGACCGGCCGCTCGAATTCCCGGCGCTTGTTCTTGAACAGCGAAACGTAGTCCGGATGCCGGAACAGATTCATATGGTCTAAGACCCGATCCGGATTCTGCGGGGTTGGGTTTTGCGCCTGTTGGCTCATGGTGGTCTCCTCGTGATCGGTCTGGATCGGACCCAGACGTCCATTCGGATCCGATCCTGGTAAAATACCGCTTAGGCTGCCTGCCACGGGGCTTGGGTCATCTTCCAGACCGGATTGTTGATCGCCAGGTCCATGTCGCGGGCGAACACGGCAAAGCCGTCGTAGCCGTGATACGGTCCCGAATAATCCCAGGAGTGCATCTGGCGGAAAGGCAGGCCCATTTTCTGGAAGATGTATTTCTCCTTGATTCCGGAGGCGACCAGATCCGGCACCAGCTTTTCCGCGAATTTTTCGAACTCGTAGCCGGTCACGTCGTCGTAGATCAAGGTTCCGTCCTTGACGTAGTGGGTGGTGCGCTGGTAGTCGTCGTTGTGGGCGAACTCGTAACCGGTCGCGATGCACTCCATCCCCAGGTCCTCGAAGGCCGGGATCACGTGGCGCGGGCGCAAGCCCCCGACGAAGATCATGACCTTCTTGCCTTCCAGGCGCGGCCGGTACTTGGCGATGACCGCTTTGGCCACAGGTTCGTACTTGGCGATCACTCGCTCGGCGCCTTCCTGGATCCTGGCGTCGAAGTGGGCAGCGATCTTGCGCAGGGACTCGGCGATCTTGGTCGGGCCGAAGAAGTTGTACTCGATCCAGGGGATGCCGTACTTTTCCTCCATGTGCCGCACGATGTAGTTCATCGAGCGGTAGCAGTGGATGATGTTGAGTTTAGCCTTGGAGGTTCGCTCCAGCTCGGCCAGGGTGCCGTCGCCCGACCACTGGGCGATGACCCTAAGGCCCATTTCCTCGAGCAGGATGCGGGAAGCCCAGGCATCGCCGCCGATGTTGTAGTCGCCGATGATCGCCACGTCATACGGGGTGCTCTCGATGTCCATGGGCTTGCCCGCGGATGGATCGAGCACCCAGTCGCGGATCGAATCGTTGGCGATGTGGTGGCCTAAGGATTGGGACACGCCGCGGAATCCTTCGCATCGGACCGGGACGACGGTTTTTCCGATCTCCTTGGCCTTTTTCTTGGCGACCGCCTCGATGTCGTCACCGATCAGCCCGATCGGGCATTCCGACTGGATCGTGATACCCTGGCTTAAGGGGAACAGCATTTCCATCTCGTCGATGATCTTGGCGAGCTTTTTGTCCCCGCCAAAGACGATGTCGCGTTCCTGAAAGTCCGAGGTGAAATGCATGGTAGTAAAAGTATCCACCCCGGTAGTACCGATGTAGTAGTTGCGCCTTCCCCCGCGGTTGTAGCGGCCGCAGCCAACCGGTCCGTGGCTTAAGTGAATCATGTTTTTGACCGGATTCCAGACCACTCCGAACGAGCCGGCGTAGGCGCAGCCGCGGATGGTCATCACGCCGGGAAGGGACTTGATGTTGGATTTGACTCCGCAGTCGGGTTTTCCTTCTTCATAGACGCTTAAGTGTTTGGCGCGCTTTTTGGCGGTCTTTTCGGGATAGGCTTTAAGGACCTCGGCGATGAGTTCCTGGTTGCGCTGCTTGATTTGTTCTGAAGTCAGGCTCATGGCGTTTCTCCGTTCAGGCGTTAAGGCAGGCCCCTAGATCAAGCGGCGGCCAGTTCTGCGGCGGTCTTGCCGACTAAGGACTCGTCCACCTGCTTCATGATGCCGTGCTCCATCAGCAAGTCTTCCAGTTCGTCCATGCTGATCGGGGTGGGGATCACGCCTTTGCCGGCGTTCTCATGGATCTTCTTGGCCAGCGCGCGGTAGTGATCCGCCTGCTGGGAATCGGGAGCGTATTCGATCACCGTCATGCGCCTAAGCTCTGCGTGTTGGACGACGTTGTCGCGCGGCACGAAATAGATGAGCTGAGTGCCGAGCTTCTTCGCCAGCGCTTCGGCCAGCTCCAGCTCCTTGTCGGTCTTGCGCTCGTTGCAGATCAGGCCGCCCAAACGCACCCCGCCGGAGTGGGCGTATTTGAGGATGCCTTTGGAGATGTTGTTGGCGGCGTACATGGCCATCATCTCGCCGGACATGACGATGTAGATTTCCTGGGCTTTGTTCTCGCGGATAGGCATGGCAAAGCCGCCGCACACCACGTCGCCCAAGACGTCGTAGGAGACGTAGTCGATGTCCTCGTAGGCGCCGTTTTCCTCTAAGAAGTTGATGGAAGTAATGACCCCGCGGCCGGCGCAGCCCACCCCAGGTTCCGGACCGCCCGACTCCACGCACTTGATGCCCAGATAGCCGACCTTCATCACGTCCTCCAGCTCCAGGTCCTCCACGCTTCCGGCCTGGGCGGCCAGGTGGAGGATCGTGTCCTGGGCTTTGGCGTGCAGGATCAGGCGGGTGGAGTCGGCTTTTGGATCGCAGCCGACGATCAGGATCCTCTGGCCCATTTCGGCCAGGGCCGCCAAGGTGTTCTGAGAGGTGGTGGATTTGCCGATCCCACCTTTACCGTAAAAGGCAATTTGTCGCAAATCAGACATGGCTTTTCTCCGGTTGTCTTAAACGATTCCTGCAGTATTCCGTGGTAAGGAATTTTCTGGTTGTACTTTTTTCGCCCTGCCGAAAATACTGTCCAGTGGGGCTTAAGCAATTGCCGTGCCTAAGATTAACTTATTGATTTCAATCACACTTATCCGCGCAGCCAAGCGCGTGGCTGTTGCAAACAAGACAAAAGCAGCCAATTTGTCGCAAACGGGACAAGCCGATGGCGACCGCACCGGTCGGATGGGGGATGGAACGAAGTTTGCTAGACTCTGGGCACGGCAAGAAGCTCAAAACGGGGGACCTGATGCAGATCGGAGTGGACAGCGCCAAAGCGGTAGATAAAAGGCGGGTGTTCGTGGTGGACGAGGACGAGGTCACGCGCGAAGCGCTGCAGTTCATGCTGTTCGACGAGATCGAAACCCATGCCTTTCCAAGCCTGGCGGCCGCCTATGCCAAGGCCGAGCGCTTCAAGCCGGACCTGTTGCTGCTTGGGCTTAGGATCGTCGAGGCGCAAGGCATAGAGGTTCTCACCGAGATCCGCTCCCGGTTGAAACCGCTCAAGATCGTGCTAGTGGCAGATTCGGTCCAACAGCGTTTGATCCGGGAATGTTTGCAAAACGGCGCCGACGCCGTCCTGAGCAAACCCTTGACGATTGAAAAAACCCGCCGCAAGGTCGATTTGCTTTTGGGCCGCCGGGCCGATCTTGACCTTTTCTAGCGGGTCGAGGACCTCGTTCCCGGCTGGCTTCCAAGTCAGGGTTACACCGGTCACCGCGGCGCGGAAAAGCGCCGTCACCTCCTCGATTATCTGGCCTATCACCTGGAGGAATTGCGCCCTTGGCTTAGGTCTGTCACGGAACTTCGGTGATCGCAACCTGCAAACCAGCGTTGCACCACCTCAAGCGTGGCCTACGGGGCGAGGACACGTCAAATTCTTGACTCTTTTTGAATAACTTCTTGATATACAAGAGGCGCATTTTTTGGCATCGACCTTGCCTATATTCGTCCAGGGTAAAGGTGAACGACCAAGCAGGCGATGACCGAACTTCAAGCTGCAGACAACTCGGACCCAAAGCGCTGCGAGACGGAAAAGCTCAAGCACGCGTTTGAGGTCTTCAATCAGCTTGCTAGAACTTTGGCCAATTCCTACCGGGAGCTAGAAAGCCAAGTCGCGCGGCTTAACCGCGAACTGGCTGCTGCTCGCAGCGAGCGGCTTAAGGCCCTGGTCGACAAGGAAAAGCTGGCCAATCGGCTACAGCGCTTGCTGGAGGCGCTGCCGGGAGGGGTGATCGTACTCGACGGGGAAGGTCGAATCGCCCAGTGCAATCCTAAGGCAGTAGA
>JBKBMR010000093.1:0-7649 GCA_046295755.1 Methylohalobius sp. | reverse complement strand
TGATTTCGTGCACCATCGGGCTATATAACGGGAACACCCGCTCCACCCCCTCGCCGTGGGAGACCTTGCGCACCGTAAAGGAAGAATTTAAGCCGCGGTTACGCTTGGCGATCACGATCCCTTCGAAAGCCTGCAGGCGTTCGCGTTCGCCTTCTTTGACTTTGGTCTGCACGATCACAGTGTCACCGGGCCTAAAATCCGGGATGTGCTTGCCTAACTTGGCGATCTGCTCCTTTTCGATTTCCTCAATGATATTGCCCATTTTGTTGCTCCAGCTCACGTTTGAATTCTTCCAACAAGACTTGCTCTTCTACCGTCAATTTCCGCCGCGCCAGCAAATCCGGGCGCTTCAGCCAGGTTCTTCCCAAAGCTTGTTTCCTGCGCCAGCGGGCGATCTGCTGGTGATTGCCGCTAAGCAGCACTTCCGGCACCCGCTGTCCGTCGATCTCTTCCGGCCGGGTATAGTGTGGATGATCCAAAAGCCCGTCCATGTGAGAGTCCTGGCGGGCCGAATCGGCATCGCCCAAAACCCCTGGCAATAGCCGCGTCACCGCGTCGATGACCACCAGCGCGGCCAACTCCCCCCCTGACAGCACGTAATTGCCAATCGACCATTCCTCGTCGATGTAGCTGTCCAGCAAACGCTGATCGATGCCTTCATAGCGGCCGGCTATCAAGATCAGGCTTTCCATCGCCGCAAAGCGCATAACCCCTTCTTGGTCCAGAAGCCGGCCCTGGGGCGACAGATACACTACCTTAGCGCTCCCCCCGGAGGCGAGCCTCGCGGCCAGGATGGCGTCTTTGAGCGGCTGGACCTTCATCACCATCCCAGGCCCCCCACCATAAGGGCGATCGTCCACCGTGCGGTGGCGGTCGCGGGTAAAATCGCGCGGATTCCACAGGATAAGGCGCATCAACCCCCGCTCTCGCGCTCTCCCGGTCACTCCGAACCGAGAGGCCTGATCGATCATATCTGGAAACAAGGTGATTACATCAAAACGCATCAGTAATCCGGATCCCAGTCCACCTGGATCGTGCCGGTCTTAAAATCCACTTCCCGCACCACCTGCTCGCGCAGCCAAGGAATCAGTATCTCTCGGCTTTCTGCGCGTACGATCAACACATCGTTGGCACCGGTCTCCATTAAATCAACCACCTGCCCTAACTGTCTGCCGCTGAGGTCGATGACCGTAAGTCCGATCAGATCGACCCAGTAGAACTCGCCTTCGGCAGGCTGCGGCAATTGGGCGCGGTCGATGCTGATTTTGGCGCCGCGTAAGGCCTGGGCCTGTTCTGGGGTAGTGACGCCGTCCAAAGCCGCCACCACCGTTCTCCCCTGCCGGCGCCCGGTCAAAACCGCAATCTTCCAGCGCTTGCCTTGATGTTCGAGCTCCCAGGGAGAATAAGCAAGCACGTTCTCGCGCGGCTCAGTATAAGAGTAGATTTTCACCCACCCCTTAATGCCAAAAGCCCCGCGAATCTCACCTACTGCAATGCGCTTGACCACGCCCCTTTAGACAGCTTCCTGTTCTCCAGCGCTAAGCTTGCGCCATTCGCGCAGCAGGCTCCTGACCCGATCGGTCATCTGGGCGCCGCGCCCAAGCCAAAATTCTATCCGTTCCACGTTTAGCTTGAGGCGAGCTTCCCCCTGCTCGACCAGTGGGTTGAAGTACCCTATCCGCTCGATGTGACGGCCGTCGCGCTTAGCGCGACTGTCGGCCACCACTACGTGATAGAAAGGGCGCTTGTTCGCACCTGCGCGTGCCAAACGAATCTTGACCATAAGCTTTGTCTCTCTCGTGATTTTGGATCTTACTTGAAAAATTTTTAAATTTTACCGATTTTCTCCATCGGATTAAACCTTTTGCAGCAGATAATCCAGCCACAGCTTAGTAAGCTTCTCTTGGACCGTATTCTGGCGCAGGCGAGCGTGGAGGTGATCAAAATCCACCCGATCCAGCTCCTGATCTTGGTTGTAGCACGAATAAACGAAATATTCCTGCCCGGTTTTCGGATCCACATGACGGCATAGGCACTGGCCGCACACCCCTTTGAGCATGCACTGCATGGGCGAATTGATCGAACCGATAGCGGTGTGCTTCCTTTTCAGGTAAGGCGCAAGAACCCCATAGCGCGCCTCCTTGACCGCGCGCATCATGCGGTCCGATCCGATCACGATCAGATGATCGACGTCGTCTAAGTGGATCGGCGTCGTCCCTAGCTCCCCTTGCGCATAAGCCACCAGCGCCTCGACTAGGTTGCCGACAAAGCTTTTGTCCTGCGGCCGGCTGGGCTTGATCGGCCGATTGCCAGGAAGGTCATCGACCGCCCATACGATAAGGTCAGAAGCTTCTTCGATTTCTTTGACCTTAAACACATCGCCAGAGCGTCGATAACCAGCAAAATACAACACCTGATTGCCGGCCGCTTTGAGCGCCTTGCCGATAGAAAACAACACCGCGTTGCCCAAGCCTCCTCCCACCAACAGCACCGTGCGGCCAGCAGGGATGTCGGTAGGGGCGCCGGTTACCCCCATCACCACCAAGGGATCGCCTGGCTGCCACAAGGCGCACAGCTTGGAGGAACCACCCATCTCCAGCACGATCAAGGAGATGACGCCGCGTTCCTTGTCCACCCATGCCCCAGTCAGGGCCAAGCCCTCTGCCGAAAGACGGGTGCTGCAGCTGACAGGGGCGAGCGTCTCGAAGTTCTGAACCCGGTAAAACTGACCCGGGGCGAAGTGTTTTGCCGCCATAGGCGCCTTGACCACAAGCTCGACGATGTTGGGAGTCAAGCGCACCACTTCGACGATTTTGGGCAGGAGCAGTTCGTCCAGGCGCGCGCTGAATTGTTCCCAAGCCAGGTCGCGCGCCGGTTGTGCCCCTGGATCGAGCGCCGCCAATTCTTGGTGGAACAAGCGCACGATGTGGGGATAGCTGTCTTTGGCCGAGGCCATCGCCCGCACCACGTTGCCGGCGTAGATCGGATGGTTGTCGCCGTAGAAAGTGATGAACTTACCACCGCGCCGATAGGAAGTAAAAGGCGCCGGGCGGCTGAGCTTAGGCCAAGGCAATGGGTCTTCTACCGGCTTGAGATCGGGAACTTCCCCAAGCCACTCGGCGGCGAACGGCCGGTAGTGCTTGCCCTGCATCTCGAAAGTACCCGGATGTTCCTCTTCGTAGAGCGTGTTGGGCGAGGTTCCGGCAGCGATCATCAAGCTGCGCAAGGGGACTTCTACGATTTCGCTTTGCTGCCACTTATCGCCGGCTTTAACCACCTTGGCAAACTTAACCGCCTTGAGGTGGCCGTACTCGTCCGCCACCGCCTCGAGCGGCTGCATCCCTTCGGCCAGGACGATCCCCTCTTCTAGAGCTTTCTGGATTTCCTCGTGGTTCTCGCGGTAGGCGGGGGAACTTTGCATATCGCGGCGGTAGAACACCGTCACCCCACCCCAACGCTGCAAGAGCGGCAGAAAATCGGGAGTCTCGCCTTGGGCTTTGGCGCGCTCGCGCTCGGCGCGGATAGCCCGGCCGTGCTCTAAGAATTCGTCGAGGATCAAAAGCTCTTCTGCATCGTAGCAGGAGCGGATTTGGTCTTCGCCCAGTTCGGCGACCAGGGTTTGGTAGCGGTCTAGGCACTTCTCGACCTGAACCGGATAATACGCCAAAAGCTCGGTAGCGGTATCGATCGCCGTCAGCCCGCCGCCGATCACTCCTGCCGGAAGCCGCACCTGGAGGTTGGCGAGCGAAGACTTTTTGCTCGCCCCAGATAATTGAAGCGCCATCAGGAAATCCGAAGCCATGCGGACGCCGCGGATCAGGTTGTTCTTCAAAGGAATAAGGGTAGGTTTTCCCGCCCCGGCAGCGATGGCGATGTGGTCAAAACCCAAATCCCAAGCTTCGTTGACGGTCAGCGTGCCGCCAAAGCGCACCCCGCCGTACAGGCGGAAAGTGCGCCGGCGCGCCAAAGTCAGGTAGATGACTTTGAGAAAGTTTTTGTCCCAACGCGCAGTGATGCCGTATTCGGCGACCCCGCCAAAACCCAGCACCGTGCGCTCGGCTAAGTCTTCGTAAAGCTCTTTAAAATCCCGTATTGGCTCAGGCGGCCGCTCGCCGTCCCAAAGCCAGCGCTTAGGGAGCGGTTCGATCTTAAGGCCGTCGATCCCGACCACCCCAAAGCCCTCGTTCAGAAGATAATGCGCCAGCGTATAGCCGGCCGGCCCCAGGCCGACGACCAGCACGTTTTTGCCGTTGTAAGGCAAGGCCCAAGGCCGCTTGGCGTTGAGCGGGTTCCAGCGCGTCAGCAAGCCGTAAATCTCAAATCCATACGGCAGCTCCAACACCTGCCTTAAGACGTGCGTCTCGATCAGGGGAATGGCGATCGGCTCGGTCTTTTGAAAAATGCACGCTTTTACGCACTCGTTGCATATCCTATGACCTGTACCAGGACATAAGGGATTGTCGATCATGATCAGCGCCAAAGCGCCGATGTCGTCTCCCTGGCGCTTGACCGCGTGCATTTCGGAGATCTTCTCCCCCAGCGGGCAGCCGGTGATCGGCTGGCCAAAAGGACCGAGCTTGAACCTGCCTTTTCTATCGCGCATCCCCTTGGCGCACGAATCGGTATCGCGCGTATGGCAGTAGATGCAGCTGTCGACCTCGTCCAGAACCGGGCGCAAATTGAGGTAACGCTCATCGGTCAGACCAAAACCATCCCGCCGGCGGAGATGGGCTTTGGGGGCAGACCAGACCGCATAGCCTGGACGAGGCAAAACCTCGTGCTCGACCAAGCGATTGGCATCGGTGCGCTTTCGGGTCCTCAACGCCGTCCAGCCCTTCACCTCGGACTGAAGCTGCAAGTGGCAAGCTGCAGCGGCCGCCCAGCGCAGCACCCATTCGTATAGAACCTTTGCCAGCTGCTCTGGCGCAAGCGCAAGCTCGTCCTTAAACCTGGCTGAAGCTTCAGGATGCGCCAATAGCCTAAGCTTGAGTTCGGCCGCTTCTTCCGGTTTAGAAACCAAGTCCTTCAGCCGCACCGCTAGCGCCGCCGCATCTTGTTCTAAGTCTTGTCCTTTCCCCAAGGCCGAAAGCAAAGCCAAAAACCTTATTCGGATCGGCTCGATGTTCCAGCTTTGAGCTTCTTTGCCAAAACGCTGCCTGGCTTCTTCGACGACTTCCCGGCGAAAGCGGAAAACCGTATCCAGCTCTTCTTTGACTCGGCGCACCCTAGAAGAATAAGCCTCCTCGATGCCAAACAGCCTGGCCAAAAACTGACCTAGGTAAGGAGCCAAGCGGACCAAAAGCTCAGAGACGACCTCAGGCGCCATCCCCTCGCCTTGGCAGGCGTGGTAGGCGGAAAATTCGGCCAGCAAATCGCCGTCGCGCTCGCCTACAAAGCGCTCAAACTCTACAAACAGGTCTTTAAGGCGTCTTGGATCATACAGGTCCGGATAGGAAAATCCTTCGCTGCCAACGACAAAAGTCTCGCGCATGGTCGCTTGGGTCAGTTCAAAAATCGAAACATTATAGCAGGGAATAACGATGGATCACGATTTAGACTAACGGGCTGTTTTCCGATCGCGCAAAGCGCTTTTGTCATTTCGAGCAAAGCGTTCCTGTCATTTCGAGCGAAACGCTTTGTCATTTCGAGCGAAACGCTTTGTCATTTCGAGCAAAGCGAGAAATCTTAGTGAGGCGAGAAATCTTAGCAAAGCGAGAAATCTTCACGTTTGCGAAGCTGCGAGAATGATCTTATCCGCCGCGGTCAGTTGACGGGGGATAAGCAATTGCCGCCGGGGTTGCCCATCGTGCAGAAAAGGTCAAAGCCAAAGTCCAGGCGGCCGATGCCGATACCCTGCTGACCTGGGGGGAAAGAGTCTTGACCGCCAGAACTTTAGGCGAAGTGTTCGAACTTTAGCCCACTCAACTCAGCCCGCGTAAGTTGGGGTGAACAACGTGAACTCCAACGACAACGGCTTGGTGATGGAACGGCACGGGGTGCCACCGAATCGGGGTGCGTGGAATGGATGGGGTGGACGGGTGAAGAAATGGAGGGTGGTTCTGAATGTTGGGGTTTTGAACTCAATGCCCATTGAGCTGTGCTTTCAACCTGCTAATTTCCTGCGTGTACAGCCCGGTAATATCCAGCGCCTCGGCTTTTTGAAGATGCTCGGCGGCGATGTCGGGGCGGTCGAGTGCCAGAGCGAGCTTACTGATATTCACCTGGAACAGCGGATTCTCCGGATCTTGCGCCACCGCCGCGAGAGTCAGACTGATCGCTTGCTGAGCATCGTGCCGCACCAGAAACTGGTAGCGTCCGTAGTCGTTGAGAATCTGCGCGCGCATCGTGCTGGTCGTGCTGGGGTTATCGAGTGAGGCTACAACAAGTTTTTCAATGTCGTCGGGAGTCAGTGCCAGTTTGCCGTCGGTGACGGCTCTCAACACGGACAGGAATGTGGCAAGCTGGAAGAGCCGGGTATTTCTAAGTCTGAACTCCAGGTCCTTTACTGCCGTCGTCGGCACCGGGCCGTTCCCCGCATAGGTGTGGATCAGGGCCGTGGCAGGAAATACGTATAGCGGATCTAGCAGCAGTGCACGCTGAAAGTAGGCACGCGCCTGGATCTGTGCGGTTTGGACATTGCCCCTTGATTCGCCCTCATAAATGAGCATTCGTCCGGCATCGTACAGGCTGCGTGGTGAATTCGGATGATTGGCGGCCGTGACGTAAGCAAGCCGGAAATTGTCGCCCCACTGGTTTGCGCGCACCGCGGTCAGGGTAGCGAGCAGTAACAACACCAGCGTACTGCCGCCGGCAATCAGCGTAGGGCGGTATCTCGAAATAACAGGATCAAGAGTGGCCACGGCGCCCAATAGCAGGCCGTACATTGGCAGGTAGTTGCGATGCTCGAACACCAGCTCCAGCGGAATAATCGTGGATTCCATCGAATGGCCCACCATAAACCACGCCACAGCAAAGCTGAAGCTGGGGCTGCGGCGGCGCTGCGTCCAGGCGAGGATCACCAGCGCGGTCAGCATGGCAATGGCGATGGGCGTCGTGGGCGGATTCAACAGGTCGGTCGAAAACGGGATGTCGTCGTGGTACAATCCCATCCAGCCAAGCCAGGGCACGAATATCCACAGCAGGTAGTGGAACAGGATGCGAGGTTCGGTCAGCAGGCGCTGCACCAGGGTAAAATCACGTTTGCCGTAGCCATGGGCGAGCCATTCGGGATTCAGCACGACGTAGGCGAGGAAGGCGAGGCAGGGCAACGCCACTGCCAGTACAAAGAACCCTTTGAGCAGCCTGCCCGTATGCGCAGCAGGTGCTTCAAAACGAAAGCAGATCGCCTCGATCACTAGCGCGTAGGCGGTGATGAGGGCGCCGTTCTCTTTGCTGAATACCGCCAGGAGGCCGAAGGCGATCAGGCCGCCGATCGAGAGGATCAGCCCCGGTTCGCCCCGCAGCACCCGCAGGCGACCTTCCGTATAGCACAGCAGGCCCGCGAGAATGAAAAGGGCTGACAGCTCATTCATGCGCTGCACGACGTACACGACGCCGCTTACATGGAGCGGATGCAGCAGCCACAGGCCGGTGACGACCAGCGCCATGGCCCTAGAGCTGGCGCCGGTGCGCAGCAGCAGGCGTGGCAC
>JBKBMR010000092.1:5456-7662 GCA_046295755.1 Methylohalobius sp. | reverse complement strand
GGTATGGGGCTATTGGGGCGAGTGCTGGACGGGGCGGGTAATCCTCTCGATGGCAAAGGGCCGATTGCTTATGAAACTACCCGCCCGCTCCAGGGCCGGCCGCTCAACCCGCTTAGGCGCCGACCAGTGGTCGAACCGCTCGATGTGGGCGTGCGGGCTATCAACGCTCTGTTGACGGTGGGACGGGGGCAGCGCCTGGGACTGTTTGCCGGTACCGGTGTCGGGAAAAGCGTGCTTTTGGGAATGATGACCCGCTTCACCTCGGCGGACGTAGTAGTGGTAGGCTTGATCGGCGAGCGGGGGCGCGAGGTCAACGACTTCGTGCATAAAATTTTGGGGCCTGAGGGACTGGCCCGCGCGGTGGTCGTGGCTACACCTGCCGATCAGCCACCGCTTATGCGTTTGCACGGTGCGTTGCACGCCACCGCGATTGCCGAACATTTTCGGGATCAGGGCTTGGATGTCCTGTTGCTGATGGATTCCCTGACCCGCTATGCCCAAGCCCAGCGCGAGATCGCCCTGGCTATCGACGAACCGCCGGCAACCAAGGGTTATCCTCCATCGGTGTTCGCAAAACTCCCGCGTTTGGTGGAACGCGCCGGCTGCGGGGAGGAAGGGACAGGTTCGATCACTGCTTTCTATACCGTTTTGGCCGAGGGGGACGACACCAACGACCCGATTGCCGATGCCGCGCGTGGGATTTTAGACGGCCACATCGTGTTGTCGCGCGAGTTGGCCGAGGCTGGCCATTACCCGGCCATAGACATCGAGGCCTCGATCAGCCGGGTGATGGCCGATATCGTCCCAGAGCCTCAGCTTGAGGCCGCCCGTCGGTTGAAAAAGTATTATTCCTTGTATCAACGCAATCGGGACCTGATTGTCTTGGGAGCTTATCAACGGGGTTCCGATCCGCGCATCGATCAGGCCATCCTCCTGCAACCGAAGATCGCCGAATTCCTGCAGCAGGGGATGCATGAGGCAGTCGGTCTGGAGGACAGCGTGGCCGCCTTGCAAACCCTGTTACCGTCTGACTTATGAGCCGCGCGCAGCGCTTTGAGCAGGTGGCCAAATTGACCGCCGAGCGGGAAAAGAAAGCGGCTGAGGCATTGGCGGCTTCCGCCAAGAGGTTGGAGGAAGTCAAAGCCAGACTGGAGACCTTATATCGGTTCCGTTCCGAATACCTCCGCCATTTGCAGCCGGGCGGGGGCGTCATGAGCGCAATCTGGCTCCAGCAGTTGCGCACGTTCTTAAGCAGTCTGAGCCGCGCGATTGAGGAGCAGGAAGTTGCCTTGCAGAAGCTGCGGCAAGAACATGCCGCCTTGCAGCTGGCCTGGCAACGCGCCCATTGCCGTCATCGAGGAATCAAAAAGGTGCAAGCGGACTTTCTCCGCCGCCAGCAGCTCACCGCCGAGCGCAGACTGCAACGGGAGCTGGACGATCGCGCCGGGAGGCGCAGGTCGAGCAAAGGGGAGTGAAACGACATAATGGCCCGATGTTTGCTGTCTATTTTTAAAGCGTAACCTGATTGGAGAGCAATCATGCATCTAAATCTGGGCGAGGGGTTGATCTCAGTTTTGGCAGAGCTGTTCCCTAAACAGAGCAATGCTTCCCTCAGCCTCGGTGGGTCGCCGGCATCAGAATTCGAGCAGATTCTGGCCAAATTGGGCGTGGTTTTTGAAAACCTAAGCGATAGACAGCGTCACGCTGCAGCTCTGCCGGGAGCATCCGGCGGGCAGAATCGGGACTTTAGCTCGCTGGATGGCGGAGAGGTACGCACAAGCCTGAGAGCTTTGCGCGAGTATGTGGAGACGGCCCTGCAGGACTTTCAGGCAGAAGCGATGGGAGCAGGCCTACAGTCCCCCCAGGTGTCCGACTGGCTTGGCCAGCCTGCCGTCTCGGCTGCAGAAAATACCGGGGAGCTACTCGAAGACTTGAAGGCTTTGCGCACGCAGCTGAAAGCGGCTTTGCGGAGTGCCGTAGGGCGAACCCAGCTTACCGCGGAGAGACCGGGAGAAGAAGCAAGCCCAGCGCTTCGATTGATCGAGGCATTGTCGCAATGGATAGGGCAATACCAGCCCGACAGTCCCTCGGGTACAGTCGAATCGCCCGCGCTCGACGATTCCAAAGCTGAGGAATTTGCGCCGGTTGGCGACAAGGTCCAAACGGGCGTGAGGCAAGTGGCCGAAGAGGCCAAAGCGATCCTTGC
>JBKBMR010000092.1:0-5356 GCA_046295755.1 Methylohalobius sp. | reverse complement strand
CTCCAGCGCTGCTGAGTTCTTCGGACGATGAACGCAAACCTGCGCTGGGTCTGGTATCTCGATTTAAGGACCTTGCCACCGAGGCAGAGAGCTTAAGGCCCGCGGATACCACGCTACCAGTCAAGCCTGGGCTAGTATCGGAATCTGCTTTCCCCGGTGGATCGCCCCAGCCGGACATCCTAGTGCCTGATGGATCGCCCAGGCAGGACCCCCAAGTGGGCCAAATCGGCCCCGACTCGCCCAGCCACGGGGGAGAATTGCTGTCGCCCCTGACGCCGAACAAGGTGGCAGGTTCTTCCCCTGCCTTCCCACCCGTTCCTCAGAGCGGGGATAAAATGGGGTTGGAACTCAAGTCGCTCCTTACGTCTCCGGAATGGGCGGACGAGTTAGGACAGAAGCTTATTTGGATGCATGGAAAATCGGTCCAGGCTGCTGAGATCCATCTCAACCCTCCGCAATTGGGGCCGGTGGCAGTCAGGATCCAGATGCACGATGATCAGACCAGCATCCAGTTTGCTTCTCCCCATGCAGCGGTGCGGGAGGCCATCGAAGCGGCTTTGCCACGGCTTAAGGAGTTATTCAACGCCCAACAGTTGCCTTTGACTCAAGTGGAAGTGTCTCAGCAATCCTTAGAGGATCGGTCGAATGCTCGCCGAGAGCAGTCTCACGCCTCCGCTCGGGATTACCAGGCCAGCGCGCAGGAAGACGGATTGGAGGAATCCGGAAAAGAGAGCAGGCGGCTTGAGGTGAATGTCGGCAGCCGCCTCCTGAATCTCTATGTCTGATCGGCGCTTTCGGTAGTTGATTCCGGTAGCGGTTTGGATTGTGGAACCTCGCTTTTGGCTTCCCTGGAGGCGGGAAATTCGTCAGACGCCGGCGCTTCAGCGGTCGATGCGGGATCAGCAGTCTCCTCGGGCTGTGAGGGTATCTCCTGGGTTTCTTGAGGGGACCCAGTTGACTTAGCAAGCGAACGGCGGCTGCTGCGGCGACGCCTGGATGAACCGCGCCGGCTCGTGCGTTTACGGGGGAGCGGTGCAGCTGCTTCAGTTTCTTCTGGCGCCTTCTCGTCGCCTTTGACGAGGGGAGTTGGCGTGACAGAAACTTCCTCCTGGGGAGGACTTGGCCGTGGAGCTTCCCGGATAAAAGGGCTGGCCAGTTGCTTTGGCTTATCCCCGTCGGGAGCAGGCTTGTCGGAAACCGGTTTGGGTGGTGGCAGTGCCGCTTGGGGTGCGGTCTGCGGCGCAGGCGGCCCGGCGCGTCTGGCGCCGCCGATGAGCTTTTGCCAGAAACGTCTGATCAGCTCGGCCGAGGACACTTTGCTCCGAATCGGGGCCGGTGTGGAGGGGAGGAAGTCCTTGATCGCTGCCTGCTCTACCTTGCGTGCCCCTTCGGCGGCGAAAGCCGGAACCTCGCTTTTCTCCTGGGGAATCTGGGCATAGCTGGGGGGGGCTGCCTCGGCGCTTTCGCGCACGCGCTGGATCTCGTAAGCTGGAGTTTCCAAGTGTTTGGAAGGAAGGATGACAACGCTCACTTCATGACGTTTTTCGATCTGCTCCAGCGCCTGGCGTTTCTCGTTGAGGAGATAAGTAGCCGGTTCCAGCGGCAGGTGCACCACTACGCGGGAAGTGGCGGGTTTGAGCGCTTCTTCTTCGATGATGCGTAGGATAGCCAAAGCCAGCGATTCGGTGCTGCGAATCGTGCCGCGTCCCTGGCAGCGGGGGCAGGGGATGAGGCTGGATTCGCCGAGCGAGGGCCTGAGCCGCTGGCGCGACATCTCCAAAAGGCCAAAGCGCGAAATCCGGCCAAGCTGGACCTTGGCACGGTCGCTTTTGACCGCCTCCTTGAGCTTCTGCTCTACCGCGCGCTGATTGCGCGCTGAGGCCATGTCGATGAAATCGATTACAAACAGCCCTCCCAGGTCCCTAAGGCGCAGCTGCCGGGCGATCTCTTCGGCCGCCTCGAGGTTGGTAGTGAGGGCAGTCTCCTCGATGTCGCCGCCCTTGGTGGCGCGGGCGGAGTTGATGTCGATGGAGGTCAAAGCTTCCGTATGGTCGATTACGATAGCACCGCCCGAGGGCAAGGGAACCTCGCGCTGATAGGCCAACTCGATCTGGCTTTCGATTTGGAAGCGGCTGAACAAGGGGACGGGGTCTTCGTACAGCTTGGCCTTGCTGATAAAGTGCGGCATGACCTGCTGCAAGAAATTGCGCACCATACGGTAGGTCGAGGGATTGTCAACCAAAATTTCGTCGATGTCGGCGCGCAGATGGTCACGCAGCGCGCGGATGATGACGTTGCTTTCCTGGAAGATCAAAAACGGCGCGGGTTTCAATTTGGCCGAGCGTTCGATAGCCTCCCACAGTTGCAGGAGATAATTGAGGTCCCACTGCAATTCCTCTGCGGTTTTACCGCTGGCGGCGGTACGCACGATTAGCCCCATCCCCTCGGGCAGATCCAAAGAGGCGATGATTTCTTTGAGATCGCCGCGGGCTTCCCCCTCGATGCGGCGCGAGATGCCTCCGGCGCGGGGGTTGTTGGGCATCAACACCAGGTAGCTTCCGGCCAGGGCAATATAGGTGGTCAGCGCCGCCCCCTTGTTGCCGCGTTCCTCTTTTTCGATCTGGACGATGACTTCTTGACCTTCGTGGATCAAATCCTTGATCTCGGAACGGCTTTGATCCGGCTCCAGAGGGTGGGAGAAATAAGTAGGCGCGATCTCCTTGAACGGCAAAAAGCCGTGGCGTTCGGCGCCGTAGTTGACGAAGGCGGCTTCTAAGCTGGGTTCAATCCTGGTAATAATGCCTTTGTAGATGTTGGCTTTTTTTTGTTCGCGCGAGGGAACCTCGATGTCAAAGTCATAAAGTTTTTGACCGTCCACTAAGGCGACGCGCAGCTCCTCCGGCTGCGTAGCATTGATGAGCATTCTTTTCATTCTGATATTCCTTTTGCGTCCAAGCGAATGAGAGGGAAGCGGGCCGGGACTTAAGGTCGTCCTCGAAGAGGAGCGCAGCTACAAGGGGCGCGCTCGGATTCTGATCCAGCATAGACTTATGCTGTTTTACCCTCTCCCTCAAGATGACTTTCATTCGTATTTGTGGTTCTGTTCAGGGATTGATTTAAATCAAATAGCCTATTGCCCAGGGTCTTGTACTCTTATGACTTTAAAGACCGGTATTTTGTTCGATGTCTTTGGTATGCATTGGAGGGATCAAAGATCCTATCAAATGAGTCATTATAACGTTGGGAATAAATAAAATCTACGAATCTCAAGTGATTGAAAAATCTGACAAAATTGGGCCAAAACTGGTCGAAGTCAAAGCCGATGATGCAGGCCAGCGGATCGACAATTTTCTCATCGCTTATCTCAAAGGAGTACCCAAAAGCCATATTTATCGCCTGTTGCGCACCGGGCAAGTGCGGGTCAACAAAGGGCGGGTCAAGGCTCAATATCGCTTAAATTCTGGAGATTTGATCCGCTTGCCCCCTCTGGCTATGCCTTCAAACCCAGTGCTGGAAGCTCCGGAGGCGCGGGCAATGGGACGTCGCCTGCAGAACCAAGTCTTGTATGAAGACGAGTGGCTGCTGGTGATCAACAAACCGGCTGGGATGCCGGTGCATGGCGGAAGCGGCCTTTCTGGGGGGGTGATCGAGGGGTTGCGCCTCGTTTATCCTGGGGCCGAGCGTTGGGAGTTGGTCCATCGCTTAGATAAAGACACTTCCGGCTGCCTGTTGATCGCCAAGCGCAAAGGCGTGCTTAGGACCTTACATCAGGCTTTGCGCGATAATCAGCTAGACAAGCGCTATCTTGCTTTGCTGGCGGGAGTGTGGGAAGCAAAGCAGCGCTTGGTCGAGGTTCCTTTGCGTAAATACGTGCTGCAAGGTGGCGAGCATTTCGTGCGCGTAGACCCTCAAGGAAAACCCGCTCAGACCGAGTTTATCAAGCTTGTCCAATGGACCGACGCCACTTTGGTGGAAGCGCGCCTTTTGACCGGGCGTACCCATCAGATCCGCGTCCATGCAGCTTATTTAGGGCATCCTATCGTAGGAGATGAACGCTACGGCGATAGGGAGACCAATTTAAGCTTTCGCCGGATGGGGCTGAAACGCTTGTTTCTGCACGCTTGGCAGTTGGCTTTTGCGCATCCGGTCAGCGGCGCACCGCTTGAGCTTAAAGCGCCGCTTCCGCCTGAGCTTTTAACCTGGCTTGAACGCGAGGGGTATCATGGAGCAGAGTGAATTTCAAGCGGGCGATGAGGTAAAAACCACGCGCCAGGTGTACGTCAAGGTCAAGGAGTTTAAAATTCCTCCGGTGCGGGACGGTTTGGTGTTGGGGCGCAAGGCGCAGATTGGCTGCTACGCCATCCGCAAAGCTTTGCACCTGCTTGTGGCAGCGCCTTTTGTTCACTTGGAGCTTGAGGACGAAGTGATCTCCGATCTTGTCGTGCGCGAGTCGGTGCTCAGGCGCTTTCCCAAAGAACAGCTTATCGCTTTTGTGCTGGCTAAGCTCAAGCCGCTGATGGGGGAGGAAGAAATCCTAGAGTTGGAAATCGATACCGAAGTCCTTTTAGAGTCCCGGCTAATTTGCCAGGACGATCAGTCACCAAAGTTTGATGATCCTAATTGCCCGTGATGCTCTAACCGAGAGCTTAGTCAAAGTTCAAGCTGAAGCGCGTCCTAAGATCGATGAAGACGCCCATGACGTTTTGTACGCGGTGTTTGCCGATCGAAACTTTCAGCATTTCTTAGGCTTGGTGTCCGCCAAGGAGATCGCGGCCAAGCCGCAGTGGATTTTTGCCGACTTGTTGCCCAAACAAGCGCTAGCGCCTGTGGCAGAAGATACTCTATTAGATCAGGTTTTCAGGCGCATGGAGCAGGAAGGCGTAGGGTATCTTGCGGTCATAGACAAGCTAGGGCGTTTTTTGGGCGCAGTGACCCGCTTTGGGATCGTAAAGGCCTTGCTTGCGGAAAACCGACGCCTGATTTTGCGCTTGTTTGCCCTGCAGGAACAGGAACGCCGATTTTTGGGCCGCGAATTGCACGACGAATTGGGTCAGCACCTAACCGCTCTTAGGGCCGATCTAGCGCGCCTGTCTTTGTCTTGCGAAGGGAAATTCAAAGCGCAGCTTGAGGCCATCGACCCGAAGGTGGAGCACTTGTGTTTGACCCTAAAGAGGGTAATGAATGGCCTGTACCCTGTGGTTTTGGACCAGTTGGGAGTGGAGGCAGGGATACAGGAGTTGGTCGAAACGTTTAAGTGCCATCATCCCCAAGTAAGGTTTGAGCTTGAAATAGACGGCGATTTTAAGGACTTAGATCACGAGCGCGCCCTTTGTTTGTATCGGATCGCGCAGGAAGC
>JBKBMR010000091.1:3718-7838 GCA_046295755.1 Methylohalobius sp. | reverse complement strand
GTCCTCGATGCAGTCGCCGGGCTGGAGGAATATCGAACCCTGCTGCCGGATGGCTCAGCCAGGCTCAAGGCGGCGGTGGACTGGCTCAAGTCCCAAGGCAGCGAGGCCATCGCTGCGGTTGGGCACGGCTTTGGCGGGCTAGTGCTGCTTAAGTATCTGGCCGAACCCGAACCGCAGCTTAAGGCGGCAGTATTGCTCAGCCTCGCATGGCCTGAATCGGCCAGCGAGGAAACCAGAGCTTGGCTCCAGGTCGTCCGAATTCCAGTGCTGGATGTCTATGCCGAACAGGACCATTCCACAATCAAAGCGACGGCTACAGAGCGCCATTTGCTGCTCAAAGACAAGCCGGCGTATCGCCAGCTCCGGCTCTCTGCCACCGATCATCATTATCATGCCGAGGACGAACTGCTGGCCAGGCGCATCGACGGTTGGCTGCGGCGAGTCGTCCCAAGCGGGAACAGCGATGAGTGACTCTGATTATCTAGATGAAGAAGCTTTATTCAAACAAGCCATGGCGGGTATCTGCCCGCTCACTGCTCCCGATAAGCTGCCGCTGCCCAAATCCAAGGTAGTCACCCCGGGGCACGAATACCGCCGAGAAGCAGCGCGGCGTTGTCTCGACGATCAGGGGTTTTTGCCCGTCGCTTTCATCGAACCGGTCGCGCCCGAGGCGATTTTGAGTTTCAAGCGCCCAGGGGTACAGCATGGTGTGTTTTTGAAACTCAAGCGTGGAGAGTATCCGGTCGGGGCAGTGTTGGATCTACATCGGCTGACCGTGGTTCAGGCAAGACACAAGGTTTACCATTTCGTCCATCAGTGCCTGCAAGACGAGGTGCGCTGCGCTTTGGTCATCCATGGCAAAGGCAAGGGCCAAGGCGGTGTGCTCAAAAGCTGCCTGGCGCGTTGGCTGCCCATGCTTGCGCCGGTATTGGCCTTCCACAGCGCCCAAAGCGGTCACGGCGGGACGGGAGCGGTCTATATCCTGCTCAAGAAAGGGGCCTTGCAGAAAGAGCGCAACCGGCGCAGGTTTCAGATGGCAGAGCGATGAACGCGCTTGAACTTGCCTCCCGCTTCGCCCTGCCTGGCCAAGTGGTAGCGGTGGAGCCTTTGGGTGGAGGGTTAATCAATGCCACCTTCCGGGTTTCCACCGATCGATCCTGCGGAGTGCTACAGCGCATCAACCGCCGAGTGTTCCCAAGACCAGAGCGGATCCTAGCCAACTTGCGCCGCTTGCAGCACCATTGGAACGGCTTGCCCGCAGCCGATCTTCGCCTGCCGCGCCTCGTTCCCACTCGTGAGGGAGAGGATTGGATCGAGGACGACACAGGAGAATACTGGCGCATGCTGGAATACCTCGATGGGGTGACTATCACCAAGATCAAGACCTACCAGGTAGCTGAGGCTTTGGGCGCGAGCCTGGGGCATTTCCACCGCTTGCTGGCGGGGATGGACTGCTCCGGGTGGGACGATCCCTTGCCCGGCTTCCACGTGACGCCAAGCTATCTTGCCGCTTTGGAACGCGCGCGCCTCGGCTGGGGCGGGCAAAAGTCAAAAACGCTTGCATCCTTGTTCGACTGGATAACAAAGCTGAGGAGTTGGGCATGCGGACTGGATCAAGCCAGGCGGTCAGGGCGACTGCCGCTTAGGATCGTTCACGGCGATCCGAAACTGGACAACTTGCTGTTTGACTCTAAGACCTCAAAGCCTTTGGCCTGGGTCGATCTGGATACGGTAGGACCTGGGCTTGTCCACTACGACATCGGCGATTGCCTGCGCTCGGTCTGCCACGAGGCGGGAGGGTTCGAACTGGACTTGATCGAAAAAGTGCTTACAGGGTGGTTGGCGGAACTCAACGGCCTTCTCAGCCCGGAAGAGATCCGCTGGGTACCGCACGCCATTGCGCTTCTTCCGTTTGAGCTAGGAGTGCGGTTTTTGACAGATTACTTAGAAGGCAACCGGTACTTTAAGGTCAGCGACCCGGAGCAAAACTTAAACCGCGCTTTGGAGCAGTTTGCCCTCGCGCGCCAGGCATTGCGCCAGCAGCGCCTTCTGCGCAAGCTGTGGCGAAAGCTCACACGAGCGCCTGGAAGATCAGCGAGTGGACCGCCGACTTGAGCAGAGGAAGCGCGTTGTGCTCCCGGCAGTGGGCGTTGATTTCGTCCAGGTTCTCAAGGGCCAAGCGCACGACCTTCTCAGTGATGCCGGGGCAGTACGCCTCGACCTCCATCAGATTCGAAAAAGGCATGGCGTACACCAGCCGGGCGATGTGGTTGGCGAGGATGGCGATGGTGGTAGGATAAACCCGGTTGCCGGTGATCTGCTTTAAGGCCAGGACGGTGGCGGTATACGAGTCGCCGCAGCCGGTGGCGTCTTTGCCGATCGTGCACCCTGAGTCCTGAATGAGGCGGTCGATCTTGGCGCCGGTTTCAGGGTCTATGATCGGGATGTAATACTGGACTTTTTTGCGCGTTCCGGTCTTTCTGTCCTCGTATTTAAAACTGGCGATGGTGGGGTTGGAGCCGTCGGTGATGAACACGCTTTCCTTGACCCCAATGCGGTGCAGAATGTCGGCGCAGCGTTGAGCGGCGATGCGGCGCTTTTCGGGATCCTCAGGGAGGACCAAGGTTTTTTCACGACCCAGCTCCGATTTGAAGATCCCGAAAATGCGCACAAAGCTGGTCCTGCCGCGCTGGGTTTTTTCGCCGTCGTGGTATTCCTCAAGGTGCGCGAGCAGCACATCGTCGTCGCGGATGCAGGGAGAATTGGACTTGCGGATCCAGGCCAGAGCCTCCCCCAGGTTCAAAGTCATGGTTTCGCACACGCCGATCGGGGAGGCGTAGCGGTCGATCCCGTCGCGGATCTGGTTGGATCCTACGCTCCAGACCACCGAATGCTCGGCAAGATCGTTGCGCACGCGCATCGCCACGTCCCAGAAGATGAGGTCGTCGGGTTGGTTGTGGAGGAGCAAAAACCGCGGGGTACGCAAGGTAGGGATCGGGCGGTTGGGGTTGACTTGGCCATAAGGGGTGCTGAAATAGATCTCCTCGCCGCTCGTGCGGTTTTTAATAAACACCGAGCGGCGGGGTTTGCCATCCACCCAGAGGATATTGAGGTTGGGGAAAGGCTTTGCCTGCTGGCGCACCAACTCGACCCTGTCTTCAGGCAAGGTCAGATACAAATGCGCCTTGGGCAGCTTGCTCTCGGGAAGGTCCAAGGCGCGATAGATGGCCAGGTTGATGATCGCGCTGTCCACCGTGGTGTTGAACGCGCCCCCGCCGAGTCCGCGATGGACAGCCGTCGTGGTGGCCGAAAAGGACAATGACAGAACCGCCGGTTGCGGGTCGTCGCTGAGGATAGTTAAAGCGATCTCGCGCGAATTTTCCTCGATGTCGATCGTGCGCGCCGGAAGTTTGGGAATACCCTGCTCGATCTTTTCTTGGATGCTGGGCGAGCGCAACGCCGTTACTTTCTGTTCCACCGCCCGAAACACCTCCTCGGGCACTTCGATGCGGATGTCCTCGACCGTGCCGCACTCGATGGAGGTGGAGACAACATCGCAATCTTTAAGCTCGCGCTTTAGGACAAAGCTTAAACTGTCGGGAACGCAGCCGACCGCCTGCAAGTTCTGGGAGATGCGCTCTTGCATTGAAAACAACCTGGTTGCAAATAAATTAGCTTTTTATGTATTTTTTCGTAGTCTGGTTACCTTACTCTCACGAATGGCGGATTGTCAAGGCAATGGGAATCGGGCCTGTCCAGTACCGGCCGCGGATCATTCGATGGGATAGCGGCGCAGGAACCAACCGAACAAGCTAACAGCTGCGAGCAAAGCGAAAGCTCCTTCGGTATCGCTAGGCCGCCAGTCGGCGGAAATCCAGGGAACGCCGGGAAGCACCAACCCCAGAAAAGAAAAGCCATTGCCCAGGATATGCGCAGCGGCAGTGACATAGAGGCTGCCGCCGCGGGCCACATAGGCCCCAAGCATCAGCCCTAAAGGCAGAGCAGCCAAGATTTGCAGCCACTCCACATGGACCAGAGAAAACAACAGCGCGCTGCCGACGATGGCCAAAGCCGTCCCAAACCGGTAGCGCAGCGCAGCAAGCAAAAGACCCCGAAACAA
>JBKBMR010000091.1:0-3708 GCA_046295755.1 Methylohalobius sp. | reverse complement strand
ACCGGGGCCACCCCGGCCGCCACTGCGGCCAAGGCAACCCATTCTGAAAGTGCAGCCGGTTGAAATAGTTGCAGGTAGTCGTCCACCAGCGCCGATGGCGCAAGCCACAGAATCGCCGCGTCGCTGGCAAAGGCGATTGCCTGAAACCACAGCACTACCAGGATTCCTTCTTTCCAAGCCACCGACCTAAGCCCTAAAATGGAAAGATCAAAACGCTTTAAGTAGGCAATCAGGCCGGCTAGAAACCCAAGCTCGGCCGCCAAGCTTGCCCGCCACAGCCAAGAAGGGCCGAGCCAGAGCAAAAGGACACCCGATAAAAGCTGCACCGCCAGGACGTAGCAAGCGATCAAGCACAGCACTGGACCGACGCTAGGCATGTGGAAGGCAAATGTCATTTCGACGAGCGACAGCAAGGATATGTTATTTCGACGAGCGCCAGCAAGGATGTCATTTCGACGAGCGACAGCGAGGAGAAATCTTAAGATTTCTCGCTTCGCTCGAAATGACAAGGCTTCGCTCGAAATGACAAAAACGGAGGTTTGAGCGCAAGTTTGGGATTGGTGTTGAAAAATTTTAGCTTACCACGGTCGGGTTGAATTTGTACGGAGAGTCGTACGCATGCTCGCGTGAATATGATAAGATTCGCCGGTTTTGAACTTGGGGAGTCGGCATGCTCAATGCTTATATCGGCGAAACCGGCCGCCTGTTGCCGGCCGACCTCAGCGTAGACCCTTCTGCGCTCGAGCGCGCTGTGTGGTTGGACCTCATCGATCCGACGGACGGGGAGTTGGCGCGGGTCTCCGAGCTGCTTCGGCAGGAGTTGCCTGATCCGGAGGATGTGGAGGAGATCGAGGCCAGTTCGCGTTTTTACGAAGACGAGGTCGGACTGCACATCCATTCGCTGTTTCTCCACGAAGTAGAGGGCAGACCCCGCAACACCTCGGTGGCCTTCACCCTGACCGACAATCGCCTGATTACCTTGCGCGAGCGGGAAATTCCTGCTTTCCGCCTGCTGCGCATGCGCGCCCGCCATCAGCCCCAACTGGTCCAAAGCCCCGTCCAAATGGTGCTTAACCTGTTTGAGGTCAAGATCGATGACCTGGCCGATGTTCTGGAAGAGCTTTACCAGAAGCTGGAAGTGGTGAGCGCTCAAGTGTTGGAAAAAAGCGACGTCGATCTGGAGGAATCCCTAGACGCCCTGGCGCGCTGCGAAGACACCAACGGCAAAGTCCGCCTGTGCCTGATGGATACCCAGCGGGCGCTTACCTTCCTACTCCGCCGCGGCCGCATGGATTCGGAACAGATCGGTTGGGCTCGCGATCTGCTCCACGATGTCGACTCGCTCCTGTCCCACAACAACTTCGTATTCGACAAGATCAACTTCTTGATGAGCGCAGCGCAAGGCTTCATCAACATTGAGCAGAACCAGATCATCAAGATCTTCTCCATCGCCGCCGTGGTGTTCCTGCCGCCGACTTTGGTGGCGAGCATTTATGGGATGAATTTCGATTTTATGCCCGAACTTCACTGGCAGTGGGGGTATCCTATGGCTTTGGGGTTGATGCTGATAGCAGGAATAGCGCCTTACTGGTACTTCAAGCGCAAAGGCTGGCTTTGAGCCGTCCCAAACCGGGCAGGCAAGGCCGTCTCCTCCATCGGGCTGTCGCGTCGGAAGGCGATGGGCGACGCACTCAGCAATGCGGTGCATCCGCCTGGCACAGGGGTTGTCCGCCAAAGGTCATGCGCATATAGTCGTATTGGTCTGACCGTTCCTGAAAGAGGATGTGCTTTTCGGCAAAATCTTCACGGCCCCATTTTCCATCCTCATACTTCTTATATAGCTCGTCGTAGGGCGTGGCAGAGATGATGAAGGCGTCCAGGGCAATGTCATTGCGACCATTCCGCTTTCCAATTTCCTCTGCTAGCCGGGGCAGGCGTTCCCACAGGCGCGCCTTTTCGTCGTGGGTGTAAGCCTTGGCGTGGAGCATCCCGTGGGGTTCGATAAAGATAATGCGCTGAGCTCTTGTTTCCTGATCCAATAGCCACAGGATGAAATCCGGATAAAAGCCGCGCTCCTCAAAAAAGCCTATTCCATAGCCGCGGCTCAGGTTGCGCAGCAGAAAAACCTCTTTTCCGGCCAGCGAGGTATCTTTCTCGTCATTCCAATACTCGCGCAGATCGCACACAAAGCGCGCCTCACTCTCCTTTAGTCCTGGCGGGACGATCTGCGCCTTGTCCGGCATTTCCACCAAGAGCGGCTGGTAGAGGTGACGATCGAAGTGGATGCGCCTTAGACCATCGTTTTCCCGCTCGTAAAGTCTCTCCTTCTCCTCGATCAAGGCTCGCACGACCTTCACTAATTGCTGTTCCGAGCGCGGAATTCTGACCACATAACCCGCCTTTTCTTCTCGCGCGCCTTGCGGCTTGAAATTCAGATTGGGATCGCCTTTATCGAGCGGCCGATAGACCATCGTTTGTTCATCCCACCGCTCGCGGCGCGTCTGATAAAAGCGATCCACATAACGGCAGAGGAGTTGCGTTATGGCTTGCTGGAGCAGGGCGCGGTCGGCAAGGGAGCGCGGCCGGATGACGGCCTGGTCGGCGACGATGTGGCATGGAACCTGTTCAATGATGCCTCGCAATGTCTCCGGCTTGATGATCAGATTGTGCAACCCCTTGTGCGACTTGTAAGCCAACAGGTTGAGATAGGCTTGCTGCCAGTCCACCAAAGCCAGGCTTTCCGGCGGGATTTCAAGCACATGGCCGGCGCGCACATCGGCGGTGTGCAGGCCCAGGCGCGTGCTCTCCAGCGCCTGTATTTTGACGGACATGTCCACGCGCACGCGGATGTTTGGGTCCGCTTCGAGCACGAGCGCAGTTTCCGCTGTGAAATCACGGCCTTTGGGCGGACGCGGTACCACCAGCCCGCGATTCAAGAACTGATCGTTCGCCCAGATGAACAGTGGCAATTCAATCGGTGGTTCTACCTCCACGCCCTCGCGTTCCAGATAGTCGCGGAATTGCGCCATGTAGTTGGCGCGCACGGCAAAGATGCTCAGAGTCTCCAACAGACGGATGTGGGGGGGATGCTCCCCCTCCAGCGCCGCGCTGCGCTTGAGACACATCCCCTTGCCTTTCAAACGCACGCCGCGGCCAAAGAGTTGAATGATCTGCGAACCTTCCTGCCGCCCGATGTTCAGAAGGCCCATGCTGGCGACGCGCCACGAGTTCCAGCCCTCCATGAATTTCTTGGCGCCGATCAACACATGGATGCCGGAATCGGGACGATTGATGCGCTCGAAAAGCGAAGAAGTGATGGCGTCTTGTTCGAGCGTGATGCCACGAGGGTCTTCCTCTACCAGTTTTTTGAAGGCCGCGGTATCGCCGATGTAGATCAATCCGAAATAGTCCTCGGCGTTGGCGGCCTTGAGGCCCAGTTCGCCCGAACTGGATTTGATCTCGCCCAGGTGCAGACCGCCACTGGCTGGCGCGTGAAAGAGGCGGTGAAGGATGTCATCGTAAATGGAAGCAGGCGAGACGCCTGCGTTCCCGGCGTTCCCGGCGGCTTCGCGCAGGAAGGGAAAGCGGCCGGCGAATATGTCGCTGCCGTCCGGCGCGGTCAGGCCGGTCTTGCCGTCAAGAATGGTTTGGAGTTTAGCGATGGTCCACTGGCGGTCGCTCAGCACGCGATGGAGAAAGCGCACCACG
>JBKBMR010000090.1:0-7840 GCA_046295755.1 Methylohalobius sp. | reverse complement strand
GCCATACTTTTGCCGTGTTCGTGCGAACACGGCATGACATGGTGGACCGCGTAGGACTCGAACCTACAACCTGTCGATTAAGAGTCGAATGCTCTACCATTGAGCTAGCGGTCCATGTTTGGCGCGCCCGGAAGGATTCGAACCTCCGACCACCTGGTTCGTAGCCAGGTACTCTATCCAACTGAGCTACGGGCGCTCATACATAAAAGAGTTGGATAATCTACGCAAAGGCCAAATTCCTGTCAATAGATACTGCGTTTTTTTCTGCGTTGGAAACGTTCGTATATAATTGAAGAAGAACTTTTAAGGTAGTTAGTGCCATGCCGGTTCAAACTTTGGTCAGAAGCAAACCTTCCTCCTCCATCGCCGAGTTTCCTCCCCTGGGGCTTACTCCGCGGGAGCTCCAGGTTGACTACAAGCGTCATTTTAATTACACGCTTGGACGCGATCCTAAGACTTGTAAGTCCGCGCACTATGCTTATACCGCCTTGGGATTGACGGTGCGGGATCGCTTGATGGAGCGATGGAAGAATACCCGTCGCGCCTATGAAGAAAGCCTGTGCAAACAAGCTTATTACCTGTCAATGGAGTTTTTGCTGGGGCGCGCTTTGGGAAATGCAATGCTTAACTTGGGTGTGACCGATGCGGTTACTGAGGCGTTGTATGATCTGGGTATTCATTTAGAGGAATTGCTCGAGATCGAACCGGATGCGGGGCTCGGCAATGGCGGTCTGGGGCGCTTGGCGGCTTGTTTCTTGGATAGCTGCGCTACTCTGCAATTGCCGGTGATGGGATATGGCCTGCGCTATGAGTACGGTATGTTCCGCCAGGCAATAGAAAACGGTTTTCAAGTCGAAGAGCCGGAGCACTGGCTGCGCAATGGCAACGTCTGGGAGCTGGAACGTCCGGAGTTGACGCTTAGGGTGCGTTTCGGCGGTCGGACCGAGTTGTTCTTGGATAGGCATGGTCAGTGGCGGACGCGCTGGATAGATACCCACGACGTGCTAGCGGTACCTTACGATGTGCCTATCCCAGGCTATCGCAACGGCACGGTCAACACCTTGCGCCTATGGAAAGCCGCGGCGACTGACGAGTTTGACCTAGAGGAATTCAATGCTGGCGATTATCCGGAGGCGGTAGCGGCGAAAAACTTGGCCGAACAGATCACTCTCGTGCTTTATCCCAACGATGCCAGCGAGAGCGGGAAAGAGCTTAGGCTGCGCCAGCAGTATTTCCTAGTTTCGGCCAGCCTCCAGGATGTCTTAAGGCGCTGGGTTTGGACGCGGGGGAACGATTTCTCGGAATTTGCCGACAAGAATTGTTTCCAGCTCAACGATACTCACCCTAGCATCGCGGTGGCCGAACTGATGCGCCTTTTGGTGGACGAATACGGGCTCGAATGGGACAAGGCCTGGGACATTACCACCCGTACCATGGCTTATACCAACCACACCCTGTTGCCGGAAGCCTTGGAAAAATGGTCGGTGCGCCTGTTCGAGCGGCTTTTGCCCAGGCTACTTGAGATCATCTACCGGATCAACGATCGCTTTCTGAACGAGGTCAGAAACCGCTGGCCTGGAGACCTTGGGCGGCTGGCGCGTATGTCGCTGATCGAGGAGGGGCCTGAGAAGCAGGTGCGCATGGCTTATCTCGCCATCGTCGGCAGCTTCTCCGTTAACGGCGTGGCAGCGTTGCATTCTAAGCTCTTAAGCCAAGGCTTGTTTCGCGATTTTTACGAACTTTGGCCGCACAAATTCAATAACAAAACCAACGGGATCACGCCCAGGCGCTGGCTGGCCTGGAGCAATCCGGCATTGAGTGCCTTGATCACCGAGGTGATCGGGGACCACTGGATTACCGATCTTGACCGATTGTGCGAGCTTAAGCCTTTAGCGTCCGATCCAGAATTTCAGCAGCGTTGGGACAAGATAAGGCAGGCCAATAAAAAACGCCTGATCGATTTCGTCGCCCGTGAGGCTGGCGTAGAAATTCCCCCGCACTTTATGCTGGACGTCCAGGTCAAGCGGATCCACGAATACAAAAGGCAGCTGCTCAACGTCTTGCACGTCATCCACTTGTATGACCGGATCAAACGCGGAGATACCGCAAACTGGACACCAAGAGCGGTCATCATAGGCGGCAAAGCCGCGCCCGGGTATCTGATGGCCAAGCGGATTATCAAGCTGATCAACAACGTTGCGCAGGTGATCAACAGCGATCCGGACACCGAAGGGTTGCTCAAGCTTGTCTTTTTGCCTAATTACCGCGTTTCGGCGATGGAGGTGATCTGCGCCGGAACCGATCTATCCGAACAAATCTCCACCGCCGGCAAGGAAGCCTCGGGGACCGGCAACATGAAATTCATGATGAACGGCGCCTTGACCATAGGCACACTAGACGGCGCCAACATCGAGATTCTGGAAGAAGTGGGAGAGGAGCACTTTTTCTTGTTCGGCTTGACTGCGGAGCAAGTGGAACAGATGAAAAGGCATTATGATCCTGTGAGAATCATCGCTGCCGATGAGGATCTGTCCCGGGTCATGCGGCTGCTCGAGACTGGCCATTTCAACCGCTTCGAACCGGGCCTGTTCGACGAAGTGATCGGATCGATCAAGAGTCCGTACGATCCTTGGATGACGGCGGCCGATTTTCGCAGTTACGTAGAGGCGCAAAAGCGCGCCGCTGAAGCCTTTCGCGACCGGTCGCGCTGGCTGCGTTCCAGCATCCTCAACACCGCATCAAGCGGACGCTTTTCTAGCGACCGGACCATTATGGAATACAACCGCGACATTTGGCGCCTGACGCCTGTTCCACCGGTCGGTCAGTCGGAATGACTAAGCTTACCCTGTTTAACCTGCTCAAATACACCATTTACGCGCTGCTCCTTTACGACGCCTATCAGTACTTCCAGGCAGACCTTGCCAATGCCAAGCAGCTCCTCGCCGCTGGCGCAACGTATCGGGAGCTTGCCCATAGCTTTGCCATCAGCCTAGACGTGACGGCTTGGCTGGTGCTATTGTTTTGCTTTGAGCTGGAGACTGCTTGGATTTCTCCTGCAAAGATGAAGGGAACGCTGTTGTGGGGATTGCACGGGGTGCGCGCTGTCTGTTACTTTTTCGTGCTTTTTTCGTTTTACGGCTATATCGCCAAGTACTTGATGCTGACTCGGACAGAGCCATTCAACGCGCCCGATCTGTGCGCTCTGGTTGACGCCGGCTACAGTTACCTTAAAGGTTTGGACGAATACTTGCCGTTGACGGCTGAATCGTGCCAGAGGTTTGAAGGTTTAGCCTTGGTCAAGCTGAAGGGCGCTTCGATTCTCTCTGACTTAGAGCACCTTAAGGACGCCCGCCTTATGGCGCTGGTGGATGTGGTGAATTCAGCCACCTGGCTGCTTGTTGTGGCGATGCTGGAACTGGACGTTTACTTTAAAGAGCACGCCGGGCTCAAGGGCTGGATCCTCCGCGCGAGCGAGGCCATCAACATCGTTTTGTATCTGATCCTCTTGGCAGTGGCGATATTCTATGGGGTGTGGGGGGAGTTTTTGGATTTCTGGGATTCTTTCCTGTGGCTGGCGGCCTTTGTCCTCATCGATCTGAACGTGCTTGGGATTGTGAATGAGTCTCAGAGCCCTTCCAAGTCTTCGCCTGCCTGAACCTTAGCGCCGGCAAAGCCCAGCTGGCGCCAGGCCTCATAAACCGCTACTGCCACTGCATTGGAAAGGTTTAGACTGCGACTTGCCGGCACCATCGGCAGCCTAAGTTTTTGCTCAGAAGCCAAGGTGGCAAGGATGCTCATCGGCAGCCCTCTGCTTTCCGGGCCAAACAAAAAGACATCCCCAGGCTGGAAATGCGTTTCGGTGTATAGCCGGTAGGCTTTGGTGGTGAAGGCAAACAAACGCCTTCTGCCGAACTGGCTCAGCAAGGCGGTAAAGCTGGGATAGCGGTGGACGACGGTCAAATCGTGGTAATCCAGCCCTGCGCGCCGTAGCTTGGGCTCGGTCAAGTCGAATCCCAAAGGTTCGATAAGGTGCAAGCGGCAGCCGGTATTGGCGCACAAACGGATGATGTTGCCAGTGTTGGGAGCGATCTCGGGTTCAAACAGGACAATTTCGAACATATGACTGGAAAGCTACGCTTGATTTTGAACTAAAATCGAATAAAGTCTAGCGGTAAAAATAATTCAATTGCGGTGGTTTGGTCGCGCCAGTCGCCAAGGGTTTAGATCAATAAGGACTTTGAGGGGAGGAAGTTTAAGATGGCAGTTAAGCATTTTGCAGCGTGGGTGGTCATTTTGCTTTTATTGGCGGCCGGAGCAAGTCAAGGATACGCTGCGACAGCCTCAGGTGGGCAGCATCGGGTCTTTAAGGCTAAGAAGGTAGCTGCAAGAGCAAAACCCGCAACGTTCAAACGGCGCGTGCCGGCAAAAGCGCGTGCCGTGAAGGTGACCGCTGTGAAAAAGCCTGGTTCCAGGGTGCGCTCGAAGGCCCTGATAGTCAAGCACAGTCGCTTGGCTAAGCCTCGTTATTTAAGAAAAAGCGTGAAAGGCGTGCACCTGACTAGGCAGGCCAGGGTGGTGCGGCCCAAGGCAGTAGGCAGATATGAACCTTTCGTTTATGCCTCCTCGGTGCTGGTGGCGGATTACCAGAGCGGTCAGCCGATCTATGCCAAGAACCCCGACCACTTAACTCCCATCGCTTCCATCACCAAGCTCATGACGGCGCTTGTCACCTTAGAGGCCAATCTACCTTTGGGCGAGTATATTACCATTACCTCTGAGGACGTGGACCGGATCAAACACACAGGGTCCAGACTGGCTTTAGGGACCAAGCTCACCCGGTTGGAGCTTTTGCATCTGGCTTTGATCGCTTCGGAAAACCGGGCGGCGGCGGCTTTATCCCGAGCCTATCCCGGTGGGCGCGGGGCTTTCGTTGCCGCCATGAACCGCAAGGCCAGGGAGTTGGGTATGACCAACACGTATTTTGTAGACGGTACGGGTTTGTCCAGCCATAACCGCTCCACCGCCAAGGATCTGGTGAAGCTGGTACAGGCTGCCTATCGCAATCCGCTGATCCGTAACATCACGACTACTGCCAGCTACGAGGTGGAAGAACGCGGTTTGGCGTTCTTTAATACCAACCGCCTGGTTCGCCGCAGCGACTGGGAGATCGGCGTTTCCAAGACCGGTTTCATCAACGAGGCCGGCTACTGTCTAGTGATGCAGGCCAATATCGCTGGACGACCGGTCATCATGGTGCTTTTGCACTCGCGCGACAAATGGTCAAGGATCGCCGATGCCGAACGGATTCGCAGATGGCTGGAAAATGGTGCGATGCAGCGCTATGTCCAGCGCCAAGGCCGAGACGCCTCTGCCTGAAGCGGATTTTAAGCGTTGCGCAACGCTTGCATCGACTCGGAAGTGGGGGGGCATACCACGCCTCGCTCGGTCACAAGCGCCGAGATCAATGCTGCAGGCGTCGTGTCGAATACTGGGTTCCAAGCATTTGCCAGCCTCTTGCGGGACCGAAAGTAAGGTGGCAGAAGCTCGCATTCGTCGCGCTCTTCGATTGGGATCAGGTCTCCATGGTAGAGATCCCAGTCGATGGTGCTCGTCGGTGCCACGACCATGAAGCCGATGCCATGGTGGCGGGCCGCCACGGCCAATTGATAGGTGCCGATCTTGTTGGCGGTGTCACCATTGGCGGCGATCCGGTCGGCGCCAACGATGACCCATTCTACCTGTTTCTTCTGGATCAGGAACGCTGCTGCCGAATCGCAGACTAAGGTGGCCGGAATGCCGTCCTGTTCCAGTTCCCACAGGGTCAGCCGAGCTCCCTGCAGCCACGGCCGGGTTTCAGTGATGTAGATGCGCGGCGCCTTACCTTTTGCTTTCAAGCGTTGCCAAACCGAGCGGATGACCCCTAAGGCGGTGCCAAAACCTCCGGTGGCGAGCGATCCAGTGTTGCAATGGGTCAAAATCCCCTTCGCGCTTGCGATCAAATCGGCTCCCAACCGCCCCATCCTATAGTTGGCAGCGATGTCTTCGGCCTGAATGGCCTGGGCTTGAGCGAGCAAATTCGGTTCGGGGTCGCCCTCGATAGCAGCGATACTCCGGCGCATCTGTGCCAAAGCCCAACCGAGGTTCACCGCGGTTGGGCGCGATTTAGCGAGTTCGTCGAGATCCTGTTCGATCAGCGTCTTCCAGCGATTCTGGTCCTGCCGGAAGCGCTGCCTGGCGGCCAACACCACGCCGAAACCAGCAGCGATGCCGATTGCCGGAGCCCCGCGCACCTGCATGGTGCGAATAGCTTCGACCACCTCCTGCGCGCTGGTGCAGAGGCGGTATTCGGTCCGCTCCGGCAACAGGCGTTGGTCCAGCACCTCAAGCCCAGCCTCAGTCCAGACCAAAGGCCGGACTCGGTCGTAAGTCGGTAGAGAATCGTGCATGGTTCAAGAATTCCGTGGTAAAGTGGTTAAGCTTTAGACGCAATGCATACCATGGAGTCGATCGATACGCTTATCCATGCCGGCTGGATTATACCGGTCGTTCCCCAGGGACGGCTACTGAGCGATGCCGCCGTCGCCATCCGCGCCGGGCAAATCGTGGCGGTGTGCGACTACGAAGAGGCGCTGCGTCGTTTTCAGGCGGTGGAAACTGTCAATCTCCCCGACCACGCTTTGATTCCTGGCCTGGTCAACGCCCATACTCATGCCGCCATGACTTTGCTGCGCGGCATCGCCGACGATTTGCCATTGATGGAATGGCTGAACGAGCACATCTGGCCGCGAGAGATGCGTTGGGTCGATGAAGGCTTCGTCCGCACTGGAACCCGCCTGGCACTGGCCGAGATGCTGCGCGGGGGAATTACCTGCTTCAGCGATATGTATTTCTATCCGGACATCGCAGCGCAGGTGGTCCGTGAGGCCGGGATGCGGGCAGCGTTGGGGTTGATCTTCGTCGATTTCCCGACGCCTTGGGCGCGTAGTCCAGAAGAATATTTCGCCAAGAATCTGGCACTGTACCAGAATTGTCCGCAGGCTGAGCAGATCACCTGGATGCTGGCCCCCCATGCACCCTATTCGGTGAGCGACGAGATGTTTCTCCGCTTAGCGAGTCTGGCTGCCGAATACGATCTTAAAGTCCACCTCCATTTACATGAAACTCGGGTTGAGATCGAAGAGAGCCTGATGCGTTACCAGGAACGT
This sequence comes from Methylohalobius sp., assembly GCA_046295755.1. Taxonomy (GTDB): domain Bacteria; phylum Pseudomonadota; class Gammaproteobacteria; order Methylococcales; family Methylothermaceae; genus Methylohalobius. The sequence goes on along the minus strand of JBKBMR010000090.1, from coordinate 635 downwards.
CCATTGGCACGGATCAGGCGGCTGGGCCTGCTTAACGAGCGTCTGATCGCAGTCCACATGGTCCATTTGGAGCCTTTTGAGATCGAGCAGGTGGCCGATGCCGGCTGCGGCGTGGTGCACTGCCCGGAATCCAATCTGAAGCTGGCCAGCGGATTTTGTCCGACGGCCAAATTGAAAGCCGCTGGGATCAGAGTTGCTCTGGGTACCGATGGTCCCGCCAGCAACAACGACTTGGATATGATTGGAGAAATGCGCACTGCAGCTTTGCTCGGCAAGGGGGTGGCGGGAGACCCGGAAGCTCTAGCGGCAGATCAGATGCTGGCCATGGCGACCATCGAGGGGGCACGGGTGCTGGGGTTAGATTCCAGGATCGGCTCGCTGGAACCCGGCAAATGGGCGGACCTGGTCGCGATCGAAGACCAGGGTAAGGTCAGGCGGAGTCTCGTGGGTAAAGCTGATCCCCTGCCGCGCAAAGAGCGGTTCGACCGCGTCCGCCAGTTCGAGCATAAATGGGCGGAGCGGGGTTGCCACGGCATTGATGTGGGCGGCCTTCGCCTCCGCTTCGGCCAGGCGGTTCAGGTCATCGACCAGGCGTACCAACCGGAGCACTTCGCCATGACAGAGCGAGAGGCGGT
>JBKBMR010000089.1:0-7951 GCA_046295755.1 Methylohalobius sp. | reverse complement strand
TACGATAGCGGTAGTCGCTAAAGAGACCGTCGAACCCTCCCCGCTTGCGGCCGAAACCGTCTCCGCCCGGGTGTACGCTTTTCTCGACGGCGCCCCTTTGGAAGAGCGCCGGGTTCGAGCGGTCGCGAAGCAGCGCTGGCTTAAGGCAGAGTCTGCTGAGTTAACCCGTCTCGATTCCAACGCCATCGAACAGGTCCAGCGCGAGGTCTGGCCAGACCCCAAAGACGCAGAAGAACTCCACGACGCCCTCTTAGGCTGCGCTTACCTGACCCAAACCGAAGCCCTTCCTTTTAAAACCTGGCTTACGTTGCTCTCCTCCCAAGGGCGCGCGTGTTGCCTTGAAGGATTAGCAGCGCCTTTATGGATTGCTGCCGAGGAGTAGCCGCGCTGGCGGGCCGTTTACCCCAAGGCAAAGCCAAATCCCCAGCCGATCTTGCCTGAAGACCTGGCAAACCAAGCCTTTAGCTTCGATGAGGCGCTCCTTGCCATCCTGCGCGCACGCCTGTCGGTGTCTGGGCCAGTCACTACCTCACAGCTCGTCAGAGAACTTGGCCTTGAACCTTGCGCGATCGAGCAGGCGCTGGCGCAGCTGGAGCAGGAGGGAAGCGTGCTGCGCGGTGACTTCGGCTGGTGCGAGCGGGGAATTTTGGCCCGCATTCACCGCCTGACCCTAAAGCGCCTGCGCCAGGCGGTGCAACCGGTCTCGAGCGCGCAGTTTGTGGATTTTCTCCTGCGTTGGCAACACCTTTATCCCCAATCCCAGCTTCGCGGCCCTGAAGGTCTTGCTGAGGTTCTCACCCAGTTGGAAGGTTTCGAAGCTCCGGCGGCTTGCTGGGAAAGCGCGATCCTGCCTGCCCGCATCGCCGATTACGAGCCGGTCTTTTTGGATCAGCTCGGTTTATCCGGCCGTTTTGCCTGGCTCAGATTGAGCGTTTCCGGCAAATGCCCGCCTGCCAAGCTCATCCCGATCGCCTTCGTCAATCGCCGCCATCTTTCACTTTGGCTGAGTCCAGCCCAAGCCAAGCCAAGTCCTATCGCCAGCCAAGTCTTAGAAGCTCTTTCTCGCCAAGGCGCTTTGTTTTTCGACGAGCTTTTAGAACTGTGTCGCTTGTTGCCTGCGCAATTGGAAAGCGCCTTAACCGAGCTGGTCGCCCAAGGCCAAATCAGCTGCGACAGCTTTGCCGGGATGCGCGCTTTGCTTTTGCCGGAAGCCAAAAAGCACCGCTACAAGCAGCCATTCCAAGCGCTTTTAAACACCGGCCGTTGGTATCGGCTGCGCTTTACGGAAACCGACTTTAAGGCGCGCACCGAGTATCTGGCGCGCAAGCTTCTCAAGCGCTACGGGATCGCCTTTCGGGCCTTGGCAGCGCGCGATCCAGCGCTTCCACCTTGGCTGGAGCTGGTGCGTATCTACCGGCGGTTAGAGGCGCGCGGGGAAATCCAAGGGGGCCGCTTTGTGGCTGGCCAGTTCGGCGAGCAGTTTGCCCTGCCTGAAGCCATCCCTATGCTACGTCAGGCCAAAGAACCTTGCGAGCTCGTTTTGGCCGCCACCGATCCCTTAAACCTAAGCGCCGTCCTTCCTGGAATGGAGACGGTTCCTGCCCAAACCGGGCGAGCGATCAAAATTAAATCACCGATTTCCCTGCCATAAAGCGTAGGTTCAGGTAAGAAGCGGTATCTTCCCGCCAACTTCCCAAATCGCAAGGAGGTCAGCATGGGGCTAAGCATCCTCTCCATCTTGTCTCTGGTAGGCGCTCTTGCCGTCCAAACTAGCCTTGCCGACGATTTCTATGCCTACCCTTATTCCGGTTTTTCTCTCCAGATTTATTCTGGCAGCCCCGGGTATTACTACCCACCTGCCTATCACTATCATCACCACCATCATCACTTTTATCCCAGGCACCCCGGCCACTGGCCTCCCAGACACTTCGATTATTATTACACGCCACCGCGCTATCCTCCTGGATATTATTATCCCGGACTGAACATCCATTGGCGCCGCTTCCGCTGCGACTGAGGCGATCGGCCAAGCGGGTTGTCTCCGGCAGCCGAAAGCGCGTCGTGCACGTCATGACCCAGCCGACAGCCGTGGTCAACCCAATCCGGTGCCCTGGAGAGACATAGATCGGCTTGGCCCCCTGACGAGTACGCAGAACCGCGCCGACGACTTCCCCCCGATCGACCAGCGGCACCCAAGCCCCGCGCCGATCGGGAACTGGATCGTGGCGGCCGATAAGGCAGGTTTTGGCCACCCCAATGGTGGGATGATCGAGCAGCACCCCCAAGTGGCTGGCGATCCCTAAGCGCCTAGGATGAGCGATTCCCTGGCCGTCGCACAAGATCAAATCGGGCAAACGCGGCAATTGTTCCAGAGCCTTAAGGACTGCGGGCAACTCGCGAAACGAAAGCAAGCCAGGGATGTAGGGAAAACGGGTGGGAAGGCACGCCTTGGCGGTAGCGTCCAATTTTAGGGAGGGAAACTCCAACACCGCCACCGCTGCGCAGGCGATCCTCCTTTGATCTTGAAATCCCACATCTACGCCTGCTATGGTTTCAACGGGAGTGGGCAGATCGTCCTCAATTTTAACCCAAGTCCTAAGCTGCTCCTGGATGGCAATAGCCTCCTTTGGGGAAACCTCCCATGGATGGGGGTGGCGGAGTTCAAGCTTGGCCACTACGTTTGGCCTCTTCCCAGAGCGCCTCGAGGTAGATCAGGGGCGTACCAGCTAAGGTTTTGCCCTGTTCCTTGAGGCGCTTTTCTAAGTGCCGAAAGCGGCGGACGAACTTGCGGTTGCAAGCGCGCAACGCGGTCTCAGGACGAACCTTTAGGTGGCGGGCGAGGTTTACCACCGCAAACAAAAGATCGCCGACTTCCTCCTCAATCCGGCTGATTTCACCTTGGGCGTAAGCTTCCTTAAGCTCCTCAAGCTCCTCCTCCACTTTACTGAAGACCGGCCCGACATCCGGCCAATCAAATCCATAGCGGGCAGCCCAGGCCTGGATCTTTTCCGCCTGGAGGAGGGCGGAAAGGTCCGCCGGCATCCGCAAGGAATAGTCTTCTGCCATCAGAAGTGATAGCCGAAGTTGTCCCAAAACCGCTGCCGGAATTCTTCCATGGTGAAGCTGTGGTTCTGGGTTCCGGCACTCTCCACCTTGATTGCTCCCATAAGCGAGGCGATCGCGCCGATCGTCTCCCAATCGTAGCCTTCCAGCAGGCCGAAGATCACCCCGGCCCGGTAAGCATCCCCGCAGCCGGTCGGGTCCACCACTCGGGTCGGCTTGGCCGGCGGAATCTTGATCGCCTGGCCGTCGATGTACACCACCGATCCTTCCGCTCCCTTGGTGACCACCATGGCATCCACGTTTTCAGAGATAAGCTGCGGGGTCAGGTGGGTCTTCTCTTCGATCAGCTTGGCCTCGTAGTCATTAACGACCATCCAGCTGGAAAGCTCGATGAAACGAAGGAGTTCTTGCTCGTCGAACATCGGCGTCCCCTGGCCGGGATCGAAGATGAAGGGGATTTTGGCCCGGTGAAACTGCTCGGCGTGGCAGATCATGCCTTCGCGCCCATCGGGGGCGACGATGCCGATGCGGATGTCGGCGTCGTGAGGGATTGGGTTCAGGTGGGCATAGTTCATCGCCCCAGGGTGGAAGGCGGTGATTTGATTGTCGGCCAGATCGGTGGTGATATAGGCCTGAGCAGTGTAAGCCCCGTCGATCTCCTTGAGATAGCGCTGATCGATTCCAAGGCGGGCCAGCCGCTCCCGGTAAGGACCAAAATCCTGGCCGACCGTGGCCAAAGGCAGCGGCTCTACCCCGAGCAGTTTCAAGTTGTAGGCGATGTTGCCAGCGCACCCCCCAAATTCGCGCCTCAGTTCCGGAACCAGGAAAGAAACGTTCAAAATGTGCACCTGATCGGGCAGGATGTGGTTTTTGAAATAGTCGTGAAACACCATGATGGTGTCATAAGCCATGGAACCGGTAATCAATGCGGTCATCTTCCCCTTCCCTTCAGTCGAATAGTACAAGTCCCCACACCAGCAAAGCCAGCACGATCGCGAGCAGCACGCTCGCCGAGGCGATGTCCTTGGCATAACCGGCGAGGGGATGGAAATCTTGGCCGATGCGGTCCACTACCGCCTCCACGGCAGAATTGAGCGCCTCGAAAATCAAAATCAAAAACGCACTGCCGACCAAAAGCGCGCGTTCGACCCCGTTTTCCCCCAACCAAATTCCAAGCGGAAGGGCCAGCATCAGAACCAGGATTTCCTGCCGGAAGGCTTCCTCCTTCCGCCAACAGACCCTCATTCCGGAAACCGAATTCCAAAACGCCGCGATTAACCGCCGAATCCCTTTGAGTCCGGGTTGCCCCATCACGCCACCCCGTCCAAGCGAGGATTGGCTATTGCGGTCAGCGCGCCCGAATTGCCATATTTTCCTTGCCACAGGCTCATGCTTTCTTTCTTCTGAGTGACTTCAGGCAGGCTTGTTCGTAATAAATTTCAAATGCTACTATGTCAATTTGGTCGCGGAACTTGCGCAGCCGCCGACATCGGCAGCTTGAATCTTGCCCGGCTTTTACCATTAAAGCATAAATGCCCCGATGCGTCATTTCCCGATCTTTTGGGTTCTCCTTTGGCTGATGTTCCAACCGGTCTTGGCCGAGGAACGCCTGAGTGAAGAGCTATTGCAGCAAGAGCAAAAAACCCTTGAGGCCGCCAACCTTTCCGAAGAACAACGCAAAAAAGCGCTCGACTGGCTAGGGCAAGCCGGCCAATGGCTGCGCCAGGCGCAGACCGCCCAAAGCGCCCGGCAGGCGCTCGAGAAAGCGGTACGGGAAGCTCCCAAGCGCCTGGCCGAAATCCGCCAGCTCCTCGAGCATCCGGAAAAAATTGCCCGGGATCTGCCCGCGCTCGACTTCACCCGCTCCTTAGAATGGCTAGAGATTCACCTCGCCGATGAGGAAAGCGCTCTGAGCCAGGATCAGAACGCCCTGGAGCAAAAAGAACGCGAACTGACCGGACTTTTGGTGACGGCTACCACTGCCGGCCAGCAGATCGCGACCCTGGAGCAGGAGTTGGCAGAAGCAGAAACCGAGATCAAAGCGATCGCGGAGAACCCCACCGTCCCTTTAGACCGTGCCCGCCGCCTCTCCCTCGAAGCTCGCCGCGCCTGGCTCCGAGCCGAACTGGACCTGATGCGCTTGCGTCAGTCCAACTTAGCGATACTCACTGAGTTGAGTCGAGCCGAACGAGACCTGCTGGCGCTCCAAGTAGCGACCCGCAGGTCACGCGTCGAACGCCTCCGCCAGGCCATGCAATCGGCGCGCGAGCGTCAGGCTCTGAGCGCTGCGGGCGAGGCAAGGCTCGCCCTTCAGGCGGCCGAATCGGAAGTCAGGCAAGACCTGGAAGACAACCTCACCCTGTGGACCGAGCTGGAAAAGCTTCTCGACGAAACCAAAACCCTCAAACAAAGATCCCAACAGCTCAAGCAGCAGCTCAACGGACTTGAGAGCGATTTCGAAAAAATCCAACAGGCCATCGCCTTGGCAGGTACGGATGAAGCCATCGCCAGGCTATTGCGCAAGCGCCTAAGAAACTTGCCTTCCTTGACCACCTTCCGCCAGCAAGCGGAGGTCCGTCAAGCTCACCTGAAACTGGCCATCACCCGCCGGTTCGAGATCGAGGAAGCGCTACGGCGGCTCAGCGATCCAGATAGCTTGACCGAGGCCCGGATTCAGCTTCTCCCTGCCGGCACCAGTGAAGCCCGCCGCGCCGTCCTGAGGATCCAATGGCGGGTGGCTTTTCAGAACCGCCGCGAAGCCCTCAAGACCCTGCAGCAGGAATACACCCGGTACCTCAGCGCCTTGTCCGAATTGGATGCGAGCGAAAAACAGCTGACCCAGCTGGTCAGCGCTTATCGCGATTACATTGAACAAAAACTGTTGTGGGTCCGCTACCGTGGCATACCCGGCCCGATCGACAAAATCATCGCCCCGCTCTTTACCAGCTTTACTCCCACAGGGCTAGCCGAAATGGGGATGCGGTTCTTCCGACTGGTAGCCGCCAATCCTATCCCGCTGGCTCTGCTCTTGAGCAGCGTGGCCGTCGTGCTCGTCCTCAACCGTCGAATCAAGCGCGATCTGCTTGAGCTGGCTCAGCTCACCCGCAGCATACGCACCGATAGCTTTCTCAATACGCTGCGCGCTTTGGGCGATACTTTGCTTTTGGCGGCTCCGATGCCGCTGCTGTTATTGGGGCTGGGCTTATGGCTCAAGCGCGCGGCGATCGGAGACGATCAGCTCAACACCTTGGCCCAAGCTCTGCTTTCGGCTGGCAAACCGGCAGCTACCTTAAGCTTCCTGCGCCAAGTCTGCCGACCGGACGGACTCGCCCAACGCCATCTACGCTGGCTCGCTGCTACTCGCGAGCAGCTCTGGCGCCATCTCCGCTGGTTTACGCCTTGGGCGGTCAGCTGCGCGTTCGTGGTCGCGGTCAGCGGCGGCCTATCGCTGACCGAGGCCTCCTTGGGCCTAGGTCGCTGGACTTTCGTGTTGCTTATGCTCACTGCCAGCTTGCTAATCTACCGCCTGTGGCGCAGAGACGGACGGATCGTATCGGAGCTGGCAACCTCTAGACCAGGCTGGGTTGTCACCTATCATCCGCTCTGGTTCCCTCTGGCGCTGTTAGGACCTGTCGTCCTCGCCCTAGGCGCTGCGGTAGGCTACTACTATGCCGCCCTGTATCTGGCCGATGGTCTGTTCCGTATATTCTGGTATTTCGTCGCCTTGATGCTGGTCAAAGACTTCCTCTTGCGCTGGTTGTACGTGGCCGAAAGGCGCCTGCGTTATCAGGAAATCCTGCGCCGGCGGGAAGAGCTTAAAGCCGCAAAGACCCAAACCGAAGCGCTGGCGAGCGAATTGCCACCGGTAGAAGAACCCGAAGTCGATTTCGGCCGCCTGAGTGAGCAGACCCGGCGTTTGTTTCGGATCGGGTTCTTTTTCGCCGCGCTCGGCGGTCTGTGGCTGATCTGGAAGGATGCAGTGCCGGCCGTGGCCTTTTTGGAGAATATCACCCTACCGATGACAACGACCAAGATAGTCGGCGGGGTTTCCAAAGAGGTTCCTTTGACTTTGGCCGATGTGATTACGGGACTCTTGCTCGGCTTGTTGACCGTGCTCGCAGCCAAGAACCTGCCAGGGCTTTTGGAATTCATCATCCTCCAGCGGCTCCCCATGGAGAAAGGCGCCCGCTACGCCTGGACCGCGCTGTCCCAATATCTGATCGCCGCTATCGGAATCTATGTCATCTTCTCCTCGCTCGGGGTTCAGTGGACAGACGTCCAATGGCTCATCGCCGCCCTGTCCGTGGGCGTGGGCTTCGGTTTGCAAGAAGTGGTGGCCAACTTCATCAGCGGTCTGATCTTGTTGTTCGAACGCCCTATCCGGGTCGGGGACTTAGTGACCGTAGGTAACGTCACCGGCACGGTTTCCCGGATACGCATCCGCGCCACCACCATCCTCAACTGGGACCGTCAGGAACTGATCATCCCCAACAAGAGCTTCATCACCGGCCAGTTCATCAACTGGACCCTCACCGACACCATCAATCGGGTGCGGATCGAAGTAGGCATTGCCTATGGCTCAGATACGGCTAAGGCCATGCGTCTGATCGCCGAGGCCGCCGCAGAGCACCCTGAGGTCCTCGCCGATCCCAAACCCCTGGTCAGCTTCGAGAGCTTCGGCAGCGATTCCTTGCTGCTCGTACTGCGGGCTTATTTAGGCTCGCTCGACAACCGCCTTGCCACCATTACCGAACTGCACCAAGCCATCTATGAAAAACTCAACGCCGCCGGCATCAAAATCGCCTTCCCGCAGCGCGACGTGCATTTGGACACCCGCCAACCGCTGGAGGTTAGGGTCCGGCAGGTAGAGTCCGATTTGTCCTTACGG
>JBKBMR010000088.1:0-7984 GCA_046295755.1 Methylohalobius sp. | reverse complement strand
GATCGCTCAAGGCGCCAGCGTTGCCTTGCATGCTACCGTGTGTGCGCGCGCCTGCTTTGTAGGCTTGCAAGGCACTGATCACATAAGGCTCGTACTGGCCGCCGATCTTGGGTACGTGGTAAGTCGGATAGACGTTCGTATAGCCGGGAATGCTGTGGCAACCCTGGCAGGTATAAAACTTGGCCTGACCAGCATCGGGATTCCCGCCCCCAAAGGCTTGTCCCACAAGTGCCGCTACCCCCAATACGCTCACCCGCACTGCGTTGTTTTTCATCTGCGATTCACTCCCCCAATAGTTGCAAGTTTTTATTATAGCAAGTCTTTGACCGCCTCCCGTTCCTCTAAGAGCTCTTGTTCGGTCAGGACCATGCGCTGGCGACAGAAATCGTCTATTTCCAGGCCTTGCACAATCTGGTACTGACCGTCGCTTACCGTAACTGGGAAAGAATAGACCAGCCCTTCGGCGATACCATAGCTGCCATCGCTCAAGACCGCCATGCTGACCCAATCCGCAGGCGCCGTGCCAAACAACCAGCTGCGCATGTGTTCGATCGCCGCATGGGCCGCCGAGGCGGCGCTGGATTTACCTAAAAGCTCGATGATGGCCTCGCCGCGGCGCTGGACTTTGGGAATGAAAACCTTTTCGTACCAATCCCATTCCACCCAATCCAATGCCGGTGTGCCTTGAATTTGGGCGTGGATGAGGTCGGGAAACTGGGTGGATGAGTGATTCCCCCAGACGGTGATCCGGCTGACTTCGGTGACCGGCACTTGGCATTGCTCCGCCAACAGGTTCAGCGCCCGGTTATGGTCTAGGCGGGTCATAGCGGCAAAGTTGGTGGGGTCGAGGTTGGGCGCATTCCTAATGGCGATCAAAGCGTTGGTATTGACTGGATTGCCTACGACCAAAATCTTGGCATGGCGCGCTGCGACCCGATCTAAGGCTCGCCCTTGAGCTGCGAAGATGCTAGCGTTAACCTGAAGCAGGTCCTTGCGCGCCATTCCCGCTCCCCTAGGCTGGGCCCCCACCAAAAACACCAATTCCGCCTCGGCGAAGGCCTCTTCCGGATCACAGGAGGCGATAACGCCGTGCAAAAGCGGAAAAGCGCAGTCTTTAAGCTCTAACACCACTCCTTCCAGCACCTTGCGCATCGGCTCGACTTCCAGAAGCTGGAGGATGACCGGCTGCTCAGGTCCTAAAAGGTCTCCGGCGGCGATCCGAAACAATAAAGAGTAGCTAATTCTGCCGGCTGCGCCAGTCACCGCAATTCGTTTTGGCGAGGTCATATTCACTCCTTAAGGCTTAAATAACAATGATACTGTGCTTACAGCATAAGGAAAACCTTCAGAGCGGTTTCACAGGTGTTCTTTTGAGATCGGTCAAAAACTCGTCCAATACGCTTTGATCGACGTGCGGCATCACCACCACGTGAGCCAACTCTTGCGTCTCCAGTTTCATCGTCGCCAGCGCGTATTTTTTCACGATCCAATCGGCCGGCTTTTTGAAATACACGGTATTGGAAACTTCGCTCGCGCGCTTTGGGGCAAGCTGGGAGAAAAAGTTTTGCATCCGGTCGAACAGGTAATCGGTATGCTCCAGCATCAAGCGCGCGTCTTTGGCTTGCCTAGCTTGCGCCTCTGGAGTTGAAAAAAAATAAAACTCGGCCGGTTTGACCGCATCGCGCGAGCAGGTGATGGTCCCCGGGACATGGCCGATGTACTCGGGGTTGTGCACCTGGCTGTAGAATTCTAAGAACTCCTCGAAATGGCTTTGGGTGGTCAGAAAAATCCCCGCCGGAGAATGAAACCCGAAGAACTTGTGGCAGGATACCGCCAGCGAATCGTAGCGCTTTTGCCCCCCGCTCGGCGAGTGCAGTACCTCAAAAGCCCTTTGGGTATAGGGAAGATACCCCCCAAACAGCGCCGCATCTAGGTGCAGATAACTTGGAATCCCCGCCCCCTGTAAGACTTCCTGGATTTTATCGACCGGATCGATCCCGCCTTTGAAGGTCGTCCCCACGGTAGCTACTACCAAGGCCGGCCGGTCAGCGTTTTGCGCCAGCTTGCGCTTGAGATCCTCAACATCCATGCTCGCATCCGGTAAAGTCTCCACCCAAACCGTCTCCAGCCCCAAAAGATCGCGCAGGATTTGGATCGAATAATGGGCTTCTTTGGTGAAGTAACACTTAGGCAGAATACCGGTTCGCCCTTTGAGCAAGGTCCTTCCCAGGTACATGCCGTGCATATTGCTGTCGGTGCCGCTGTGGGACAAAAACCCCCACACGTCGCCGGGCGGAAACCCGTACACTTGCGCAAAGCGGGCTATAAGCTCGCGCTCAAAGTCGTGGGTGTTGAAGGCGATGGTGCTTGGCCGATAGGGGTTTCCCACGTTGTTGTAGGCAAACTCCCCAATCCCTACCCGGCGAAGCTCCGCACGCCAGGCGAAAAACTCCTCTGGGGGAGTATTCATGTTGATCGGATAACCCAAGAGCAGGTTTTTCCGCTGCGCTCGGCTTAGCTTCCCTGCCAACTCGGGGCGGCCAAAGGCGGCCTGCTTGGTTTCCAAAAGCTGTTGAAAATTGGCCGGCCGGCAACCGGAAGCCAAAGCCAAGATTCCAGCAGCCGAATATCCCAAAAAACGGCGTCGCGTGAGCATAGCTGTAATTTAATAGTATCACAATCTTATATCCTGCCGCATACCTTCACCGGCACTGCCCAATACTGGATCCCGCTGCCGGGAAAATCGAGCTTCAAACGCTCCAAAAGAAATACCAGTTCGTTCTCATCCACGCACATCTGAAATAGGATCTGGCGCCTGCGCCCGGCGACTTGTTCGGCCAGAGTCAGTCCTTCTAGCTGACTGGAATGGCCGTCCACTCTAAAGCTGACAAAGCCATACTGGGCTGCATACTGCAGCAGCCAGTCCACCAAAGGTTCTTCCACACCAGGAGTGGCGATCAAAGTCAAAAGGTAGCGCTCGCTCACGCTTGCTCCTTGCCGAAGCGACGGTACAGAATCGGCAAAATAATCAAGGTCAAAGCCGTAGAACTCACTAGTCCCCCGACCACGACCACCGCCAGCGGCCTTTGGATTTCCGAACCTGGGCCAGTGGCGAACAAAAGCGGCACCAGGCCAAAGGCGGCGATGCTGGCGGTCATCAAAACCGGCCGCAAGCGCCGCATTGCCCCTTCGACCACCACCTGGTCGATGGGCTTACCCAAAGCCAAAAGCTGATTGAAGTAACTTACCAACACCACGCCGTTGAGGACTGCGATCCCGAGCAGGGCGATAAAGCCCACCGAAGCCGGCACCGACAGGTACTCCCCAGACAGCCACAGCCCTACCACCCCCCCGATCAAGGCCAAGGGGATATTGCCTAGGACCAAAAGCGCTTGGCGCAACGAGCCAAAGGTGGAAAACAAAAGCAAAAAGATCAGCCCAAGCGCTACCGGGATTACCAACGCCAAGCGCTTGGCGGCGCGTTGTTGATTCTCGAACTGGCCACCCCATTCGAGATAATAGCCAACGGGCAGTTTGACATTTTCGGCGACCTTGCGCCTGGCCTCCTCGACAAAGCCCACCAAGTCTCTGCCTTGGACGTTGGCGCGCACAACGGCGTAGCGCAGCCCCTGCTCGCGCTCGATCGCCACCACTCCCTCACGCCTTTCCAGGCGCGCCACCGCTGTCAGGGGAACGGGGCGACCGTCGGGCAGGCTGATTTGAAGCGCCGCCAGCCGGTCGGGATCGCCCACGCCGCGTAGCAACAAGGGGGTGCGCTGGACGCCTTCCTGGACGATCCCCAACTGCACCCCCTCGATCTGGCTGCGCAGAAGCTGCGCCAGGCTATCTACGTCCAGCCCCAGCCGGCCAGCGGCTAAGCGATCGATGACGATCTCTAAGTACTGCATCCCCTCGTTGCGGCGGGTCATCACGTCTGTAGCCCCCGGCACTTTTTGCAGCACTTGGACGATTTCTTGAGCTTTCTGGCTTAAGATAGTCAGGTCGCTGCCGAATATCTTGACCGCCACATCGCCGCGCACGCCGGTGAGCATCTCAGTCACCCGCATCTGGATCGGCTGGGTAAAGCCAAAAGCGATGCCGGGAAACTGGACCATCACCTGGCGCAGCCGCTCGATCAGCGCCTGTTTGTCCCGGACGCGCCAGGTACTTTTGGGCTTAAGCACGAGAAAATGGTCGGTCTCATTCAGCCCCATAGGGTCCAGGCCAATTTCGTCTGTCCCCACCCGGCTGACCACCCGCTCCACTTCCGGCACTTCTTTCAGAATCGCCTGCTGAATCTTAAGGTCCAGGCGCACCGTCTGGGCCAGAGTGATGGAAGGAAGCTTTTCAGTCTGGATGACGATGTCCCCTTCGTCCATCACCGGCATGAAGGTCTTGCCGATCCGGGTGTAAAGCCCCAAAGCCAGCAAAAGAGCAACGCCCGCACCGATCAGTACGAGGCGGCTATGGGCCAAGCTAAAGGCGAGCACTGGGGAGTATAAGCGGTGCAGCAGCCGTGGCAGCCAAGGCTCGCCATGCGGGAGTTTGCGCAGGATATACGACGCCAAGACGGGGACCACGGTCAGTGAAAGCACTAGAGAACTGGTCAAGGCGAACACGATGGTCAGCGCCACCGGAATGAACAGCTTGCCTTCCAGCCCCTCTAAGGTGAGCAAAGGCAGAAACACGATCACGATGATCAGGATTCCAGAGGTTACCGGCTGCGCTACCTCCCGCACTGCGCGGTAGATCACATGCAGGTAAGGCAGGCGCGCGGTTTTGTCTGCGTGGCTTAGATAAGTGGCGATGTTTTCCACCACCACTACCGCCGCATCCACCAGCATCCCGATCGCAATCGCAAGTCCCCCAAGGCTCATCAAGTTGGCCGACAGCCCGAACTGGCGCATGAGAAAAAAAGTCAACAACGCCGCCAAGGGCAGGATCAAAGCCACTGTCACCGCGGCACGCAGCTCCCCCAAAAACAGTACGAGCAAAATGAGAACCAAGACGATCGCCTCCGCCAGCGCCTTAACCACCGTGTGTACGGCGCGGTCCACCAGCCTGCCACGGTCATAGAGCACCTTAAGCTCGATCCCTGCCGGCAGTGCAAGGGCAAGCTGGGCAAGCTTGGCCCGCACCCCCTCCACTACCTGGCGTGCGTTCGCCCCGCGCAGCGATAGGACCAGCCCTTCCACCGCCTCGCCGATGCCGTTTGCGCTCAAAGCGCCATAGCGGGTCAGGGCACCGATGCGCACTTCGCCCAAATCACCGATGGTTACCGGGATGCCGTCCCTTTCTGCCACGACGATCCGGCGCACATCTTCCAGAGTCTGGATCCGCCCTTGGGCACGTACGAGCACCGCCTCCTCACCCACCTCCAAACGCCCGGCCCCGTCGTTTCGGTTATTGCGGCTTAAGGCCTCGACCACCTGATCTAAGCTCACCCCAACCGCTGCCAGCTTGACCACGTCGGGAACTACTTCGAAGCTGCGCACGTATCCGCCGAGCACGTTCACGTCCGCCACCCCTGGGACGGTGCGCAACGCCGGACGGATTACCCAATCCAAGAGCCTGCGTTTTTCCATCAGATCCAGGCCGTCCCCCTCTATAGTGAACATGAACGTTTCCCCAAGCGGAGTCGTCAACGGCGCGATTCCGCCGCCGATGCCAGGGGGCAACTCGCCCCATACGTTGCTTAGGCGTTCGGCCACCTGCTGGCGCGCCCAATACACGTCAGTGCCCTCTTCGAAATCCACAGTGATGTCGGTGAGCGCGTACTTGGCGATCGAGCGCAGCATTCTCTGGCGCGGTAAGCCTAAGAGTTCCTGTTCGATGGGAAGAGTGATGCGCGCTTCCACCTCTTCCGGGGTCATCCCAGGCGCCTTGATGATTACTTTCACCTGCGGCGTGGAGACGTCGGGAAAAGCATCGATCGGCAGGTTCCTGGCCGCGTGCCATCCCATGCCGGCCAACACCACGGCGGCTAACAACACCGCCAGGCGTTGGGTCAGGGCAAAACGGAGCAAAGCGCCTATCACTCTTCCTCTCCACCCAACCAGGCCGCCTTGAGCGCCGCTGTCCCTTGGCTCACCACCTGGGAGGTCGCTTCGATCCCGCCGACAAGGTAGGCGGCATCCTGGGTTTGAGCAGCCGCATTTACCCGCTGCACCTGAAACCCTTCCGGGACGCGCACGAACACGAACTGTTCGCCCTGGTGATCGAACAGCGCGCTGCGAGGAATCTTGAGCAACGGATCGGAGACGGTTTCGAACAATTCCACCGTAACCTTGCGCCCTGGTCGCAATTTGTGCTGCTCGGCAAGCTTTGCCCACACTAGGACGGTTTGAGTAGCAGGATCCACGGTCCCGCCGATCAGCGTGACCGCACCTGTTGCCCCCCCAAATTCGGTTCGAACCGCTGTCCCTGGACGAAGGCGCTCGGCAAGCGCCGCAGGCACCGCCATTTCCAGCCACACCTCCGAGATGTCGGTAAGGCGCAGCATAGGAGCAAGCTTGTCCACCCATTGGCCGACCGTCACCTCGCGTGCGGTCACTACGCCGGCCGCCGGCGCAAGCAGTTCCAGATGGCCGTTAAGCTTTCTAGTTTTAACCAGCCGCTCGATGGCCGCTTCAGGCATCCCCAAGGCAACAAGCTCAGCCCGCGCCTGGGCCATCGCCACCTGAGCCTGGCGAAAGAGTTTTTCAGTCTTAAGGAAACGGCTTTTGGCGATCACCCCGTCTTGGAACAAGGATTTCTCCCGCAAGTAGCTGGCTTTAGCGACTTTGAATTCCTGCTGGGCGTCGAGCAAGCGTTGCTGAACGGCGAGAAGTTCCGGGCTGTTGAGGCGTGCTACTGATTGGTGAGCTACCACCATCTCTCCGCGGGCTACGCGCAATTCCTCAATTCTCCCGGCCACCGGCGCGCTGACCAAAGCCTCCGCCTGGGCCGGCACGGTTACTATGGCCGGCACGAATCCGAGCGAGATTTCGCGTATCGATTCCGGCTGGACCAGCTTGATCCCCAAGCGTTCGATCTGGACTGGCTCCATGGGAACCGTTACCTCCTGGGCCAGCGCTTCTGCCACTATCACTAACAAGCCGATGACTGCGTCTCTCACGGCAACTCCCCCACCACCTGGTTATAGCGGGCGATGTCCCGTTTCACCTGAACTCGCCAGCGCTCGGCATCGCGCAAGGCTTCTTGGGCTATGAGCTGGACCTTGAGCAGATCGGTTAAATCCATCTCACCGGCCTCGAAAGCCTTGCGGGAAAGTTCCAGATTGGCCTTGGCCAGTTTGTGCCGCCCCTCGGCCTGTTCCAATTGCACTTGGTCTACTTGGAGAAGGTGTTCGGCTTCGTGCAACTCCCTCTCCAGCTGCCGATACAACTCACCGCGTTGCGCTTCGATCTCAGCTAAATCAGTGCGCACCGCCGCCACGTTGGGCGCCTGGTAGGCCCCGCCTCCGATGGGAATCGACAAGCGCGCGTGGATGCTGTTTAAACTCTCGCCGCCTCGCGCTACTTGTTCGTGGTGGCTGCCCACGGTGAACAGGATCTGCTGGTCACCAACGTCGGCCTCAAAGCGGGTATATTGCATCCTTGCCTTCTCCTGCTCGATACGCGAGGTCAAGGCCAACAGCAACGGATGCTCTGGGGAAATTGCCGGCTTGGGTTTTAAGCTCTCCTCGAAATCGGCCGGTGCTCTATCCATCCTAGTCAGGTTGCGGTATCGCTGGCGCGCGTGCACCCATTTGGCTTCTGCCGCCACCGCCTCGGCCTTGGTTTTTAAGAAAGCGGTCTCGGCCAGAAGCAAATCGGTGCGCGGCAAATCCCCTACCTCTACCCGGCGTCTGACCTGGGAAAGCAAGCGCTCGCTCAAGGCCAAAATCTCCCTGGCCGCCGCGTACTCGACCTCTTTCAGCTTCAAATCCCACAGCGCCTCCCGCACCAACCCCGCTACCTCCAGGCGCAATCCTTGCTGGTAA
>JBKBMR010000087.1:0-8022 GCA_046295755.1 Methylohalobius sp. | reverse complement strand
CCACTGCTCGGATGCGAAACGGCATTTTGCCTACCCAGTTGTGGGGCGGAAGCCCTTCGCCGCCGCCGGCCCAGTAGCCGATGGGGTTGCCATTTTTATCCGCTATTAATTCCTGGGTGGGGAACACTTCGTTGCTTTTGATCACCCGGATAAAGCCGCCGGCTTGGATGAAATCAGAGACCGGTCCTTTGTGAGGACTCCAAGTCTTGCCGCCGTCGGAGGAGACCTCGACGATGGAGTCGGTCTGGTCGGGCATGAACAAAATATGGCCGATCACCTTGTGCTCCTTGCAGCCGTGGGCGATTACCGCCGCGGTGTCGTATGTCGCGTGTCGGGCGCGGTTTTCTTCAGCAGTGCTTGGAGATAAGCGAGTATGAGCGAACGCCTGGCCGGTCATACCCAAAGCCAGTAAAAGCACGGTTTTTTTCATTTTGCCTCCTTAGGGATTTGCCACAATTTTCCACCAGAACTTTGGCGCCTTTTTTTCGCAACAAAATATGTACCAAACTTATGGATCAACGGCTTATCAAAAAGCTGCTCCCGTATTTGCGGCATTTGCCGCAGCTGGTGTGGCATATCACGCAGCCTCTATCTTTTTCTGTGGGCTTTGCTATGCTTTTCATATATGTGCAGGATAATCCTGATTCTCCTGGCGATCGCCTGCTGGAGCACAGCCTTCGGGGAGGGGTTCGACCCGCATCTGGCGCGCAGCGTGGTCAAAGTCATGGCCTACGCCGAAGCCAACCGGGTGGCTGTAGGTTCGGGCGTGGTCGTAAAAGAGGGGCAGGTGGCGACCAACTGCCACGTCACCCGGGCGGCGCATGCAGTCGCTTTGTTCCAAGGGGCTGTGCGCTATGAGGTGCTTGCCCAGGCAGCTGCGCCAGAGTTGGATCTATGTCTGCTCTATACCGCTTCCCGGCTTCCGCCAGTAAAGCTCGGCGCGGCCGTGGCGGGGGAAGTAGCCTACCTATATGGCTATCCTGGCGCCATCGGTCTGAGCGTGACTAAAACCCAAATCCGGCGCCTTCGCCCTTACCGGGATGATCAACTCATCGAACTTGAAGCCGGTTTTGTCTACGGAGTCAGCGGCGGTGCTCTGTTTAACGAGCGCGGCGAGCTGATCGGTCTGGCCACTTTTATGCAGCGGAAGCCGCCGGCTTTTTATGCCGTTCCGGCAAGTTGGATAAGCAAGGTATCCAACCGCCAAGCATCGCCAATTCGCCCGCTGCTCGAACAGCCATTCTGGCAAACCGATGCGCGGTTTTGGGAGGACAGGCTATGAGCCGACAACAAGGCCGAGGTGGAATGGGCAGCCGCAAACACGGACGCTCTGGCCGGCCAGGACCTCCGCCGGGCTTGAAACGCTATCTGGCGCGCTTGGAAAACAAGCGGAGACAAAAGCCTAAGCGCTCGCAGAGGTGGTTTGCCTCTGTCTTAACCCTGCTACGCGCCAAGCGCCATGAATCTTGACGCCGATTTTCTCCTGCGTTTAGTCGGGCTACCTGAGGTCTTAGAGAAATACAGCACTTTAGAGGAAGGACTGAAAGAATTGGCCAGCCTCACCGCCACTCATCTGCGCTGCGAAGCCTGCTCCATCATGCTGCTGGAACAGGTCGAGGAAGAAAAGCCTCCAAAGCTTAAAGTGTATGCCAGCTTTGGCGAGCTGCCACCCCAAGCGCATCAAACTCACCAGGCGATCGGCGAGGGAATTGCCGGCTATGTGGCCGAGACCGGCCAGCCGCTTTTGATCCCAGACCTTTCCACCTCGACGCTAGCTTTCGCCGCGCGCTGGCCGCAAGATGCAAGGCGTGGTCTGATGGCAGCGCCGATTTGGGTCGGCAAAAAAGTGATCGGGGTGATTAATGTCAAGCATCCAGCTGATGGGCGAGAACTTAGTTCCCAGGATTTAGATACCTTGCGCTTGTTCGCGCTGTTTGTGGGCCAGGCGATTCAGCTCTTTCAACTGCAGGGCCTGTTGCGCTCGCATTTTGTCCGGCAGGTGGTGGCGCAGTCAGCACCGGGTAAACTCAGCCCCGATCCGGCACAGCTTGCCAGGATCGTGGCCAAGTCTTTCTATCGCGAGCTAACCCAGGCTGGTTTTGCTCCCCGCGATATTCTCAACACCGCTACCGAAGTCATAGCCTTGCTGCAAGAACAGCTTGCCCGCTACAAGCAGCGCTGGCAGAGAACGGATCAATGACAGATAGCTTTTAACCTAGCAATGGCAGCCTGCAAGTTTTCCAGACTGGTGGCGATGGACAAGCGAAGATGCCCTGGCGCGCCAAAGGCCGATCCCGGCACCAGCGCGATTTCAGCCCGTTCGAGCAAGTATTCGGCCAGTTCTAAATCGTCTTTGCAGCCTAACTGGGCGATCAATCCGGTGACTTTAGGAAACAGATAAAACGCTCCTTCTGCCGGAAGACAGGCGATGCCAGGGATTTGGTTTAACGCCTCGACCATAAAGTCGTGACGTTGTTTGAACGCTTCGACCATCGGTCGTATGCAGCTTTGATCGCCTTCTAGCGCTGCCACTGCCGCCGCCTGCGAGATCGAGGCTGGGTTAGAGGTGCTTTGCGACTGGATGTTCTTCATCGCCGCAATCAGCTCCTTAGGACCTGCGGCGTAGCCGATGCGCCAGCCGGTCATGGCATAGGCCTTAGAAACCCCATTCAAGACGATGGTGCGGTCGTACAGCTCAGGGCAGGCGTTTAAGATGTTGGCAAACTCCCCATCCCACAGGATGTGCTCGTACATGTCATCGCTGGCGATGAAGACCTGGGGATGGGCGAGCAGCACCTTGGCCAAAGCTTTAAGCTCCTCTAGGCTATACACCTTGCCGGTGGGATTAGAGGGGCTGTTTAATACCAAAAGGCGGGTTTTGGGGCTAATGGCCGCCTCAAGCTGCTCCGGGGTGATCTTGAAGCTTTGCTCCTGGCCAGCTTCGATGAACACCGGGGTAGCATCGGCCAAAAGCACCATATCCGGGTAGGATACCCAATACGGCGCCGGGATGATCACCTCGTCCCCAGAATTCAAAAGCGCCTGGGCTAGATTGTAAAAACTTTGCTTGCCGCCGCAGGAGACCAAAATCTGCTCAGCTTGGTATTCTAAGCTGTTGTCGCGGCGGAACTTTTGCATGATCGCCCGTTTCAAAGCCAAGGTGCCATCTACCGGCGTGTATTTGGTCATGCCGGCGTAAATGGCTTGGATGGCGGCTTGTTTGATGTGGTCTGGGGTGTCAAAATCAGGCTCGCCTACGCCTAAGTCGATGACCTTGCGCCCTTGGGCCTTTAACGCGGAAGCTTTAGCGCTCACCGCGAGAGTAGGAGAAGGTTTGATCTTTTGGACGCGCGCAGAAAGGGAGATTGTCATAGTTTTCAATCGACCCGCGGCAATTAAGCCGGGCAATACTAAAAGTTGTTGAACAACCAGAATATGATAACCGAACGCAAGCGCCCGCCAAATCCTTCTGTGGCGAAAAAATTTAAGCTCCACAGCCCATTCGAGCCGGCCGGCGACCAGCCGGAGGCAATCCAGCAACTGGTGGAGGGGCTGGGCCACGGCGAACTGCATCAGACGCTCTTGGGAGTCACTGGCTCAGGAAAAACCTTCACCATGGCCCACGTGATCGAGCGCGTCCAACGCCCGGCTTTGATTTTGGCCCCCAACAAGACGCTCGCCGCTCAACTCTATGGGGAGATGAAGGGGTTTTTCCCCGAGAATGCGGTCGAATACTTCGTTTCTTATTACGATTACTATCAGCCTGAGGCCTATCTTCCCGCTTCTGACACCTACATCGAAAAGGACGCCTCGCTCAACGAACACATCGAACAGATGCGCCTTTCGGCGACCAAGGCGCTTCTGGAACGGCGCGACACCATCATCGTTGCTACCGTCTCCTCAATTTACGGTTTGGGAGAGCCGGCTTCCTACTTCCAGATGGTATTGCACCTGGTGCGCGGCGATCTGATCGACCAGCGCAAAATTTTGCGCCGCCTGGCCGAACTCCAGTACACGCGCAACGACGTAGAGCTTCGGCGCGGCACCTTCCGGGTGCGCGGCGAGGTGATCGACGTCTTTCCTGCCGAGTCGGAAAAAGAAGCCTTGCGCATCGAGCTGTTCGACGACCAAATCGAGCGCCTGACTTTATTCGATCCGCTCACCGGCGAGGTGATCTCGCCGCTCGCCCGCTATACGGTTTATCCCAAGACCCACTACGTCACCCCGCGCGAGACTTTGCTCAAAGCCGTCGATTCGATTCGGCAGGAGCTTAGAGAACGCCTTGGCGAATTGCGTCGTCAAGGCAAGCTGGTCGAAGCGCAAAGGCTAGAGCAGCGCACCCGCTTCGACCTGGAGATGATTTTGGAGGTAGGCTACTGCTCGGGGATCGAGAACTATTCGCGCCACCTTTCTGGACGCGCCCCGGGAGAACCGCCGCCGACTCTGTTTGACTACCTGCCTGAGGATGCCATCGTCTTCATCGACGAAAGCCACGTCACCATTCCCCAATTGCGGGCTATGTATCGAGGCGATCGCTCGCGCAAGGAAACCCTAGTGAACTACGGTTTCCGCCTGCCTTCGGCCTTGGACAACCGCCCTTTGACGTTTGCCGAATTCGAAGCGCGCGCACCGCAGCGGATTTACGTTTCTGCTACCCCAGGTCCTTATGAGCGCGAGCACTCGGGGCGCTTCGTCGAGCAGGTGGTGCGGCCTACGGGTTTGGTCGACCCGGAAGTAGAAGTCCGTCCGGCGCTTTCCCAGGTGGACGACCTGCTGTCGGAAATCACCGCCAGGGCGGCGCAGAACGAGCGCGTTTTGGTCACTACCTTGACCAAGCGCATGGCCGAGGACCTGACCGATTATTTAGGCGAACACGGGGTCAAAGTCCGATATCTTCATTCCGACATCGATACCGTCGAGCGCGTTGAGATCTTGCAGGACTTGCGCAAGGGGGTGTTCGATGTCTTGGTAGGGATTAACCTGTTGCGCGAGGGATTGGACCTTCCTGAGGTCTCGCTGGTGGCGATTTTGGACGCCGACAAGGAAGGCTTTTTGCGCTCTACCGTCTCTTTGATCCAGACCATCGGCCGGGCGGCGCGCAACGTGAACGGCAAGGTGATCCTGTATGCCGATACCGTCACCCAGTCGATGCGCCAGGCGATCGACGAAACCGAGCGCCGCCGGCAAAAGCAGCTCGCCTACAATGCCCGCCACGGCATCACCCCGAGAAGCGCCACGCGCAAGCTGGACGACATCCTCGAGGTGCCGATCCGGGGACGCGGAAAACCGCAAGTGGCCGAGGCCAAAGCCCAATACGCAGCCAAGATCGCCTCCCCCAAGGAAGCTGCCCGTTTGATCCGGCAGCTCGAGGAGCAGATGTACCGCCATGCGCGCGAGTTGGAGTTCGAGAAAGCGGCAAGGATTCGCGACGAGATCGCCACCATCAAAGCGCGTTTCGCCTTAGCAGGCTGAATTTGGAAGCTATTTTTGCGACGTGTATCACCTACCGATCCAGAGCACTTGGTCTATTTTTAAGATTCCTATCCCATTAAGGAGGTAATTGTTATGAAAAAGACCTTAGGTTTTGGTGTTCTGGGAGCTATTTTTTGGGCTTGGCAGGCGGCTTTTGCGGCGGTAGACCTCAATGCCGCTAGCGCCGAGGAGATCGCCGAAGCTTTAAATGGGATCGGCAAAGTCAAAGCCGAAGCGATTGTCGCCGAACGCGCACAAAACGGCCCGTTCAAAGATTTAAACGAGGTGGCCGAAAGGGTCAAAGGCATTGGTCCTGCCACCCTCGAGAAAAACAAGGACAACATCGTCTTGGGGACGGCTCCGGCCCAACCGGATAATAAGGCCCAAGCCGAGAAAAAATAGCTTGTCAAATTCCCTTTGAGGCGGGCATGCTAATGCCCGCCTTTTCATTTTTAAATCTTGTATGAACAAACACATCCGCTGGCACCACGCCACCGTGGCCCGCAGGGACCGCGAGCGGCTCAACGGCCACCGAAGCTTTATCCTATGGTTCACCGGCCTGTCCGGCGCAGGGAAATCCACCCTCGCCCATCGGGTCGAGGAACTCCTGTACCTTCGTGGCTGCCGCACCTATGTGTTCGACGGCGACAACGTCCGCCACGGCCTGTGCGCCGATTTGGGCTTTAGCCCTGAAGATCGGCACGAGAACATTCGCCGCATCGGCGAGATGGCCAAGTTATTTATCGATGCCGGAGTCATCGCCTTGACCGCCTTTATCTCTCCCTTCCGCCGTGACCGGCAATTGGTGCGCTCGCTGGTCGAGCCGGGCGACTTTATCGAAATCTACTGTAATGCTCCCCTAGAGATATGCGAAAAGCGCGACGTCAAAGGGTTGTACCAAAAAGCCAGGCGCGGGGAGATCAAGGAGTTTACCGGCATCTCTTCCCCCTACGAGCCTCCCGAGAATCCCGAGATCGTCGTCAACACCGGAAGCGACCCTATAGATACTTGCGCCCGCCAAATTCTGGATTACTTAGAGAAAAACCATAAAATTGCACTGGTACCGGAAGCCGAACAACGTTGGGAGTGGGTTCGTGAAAATTAACAAAGCTGTCTTTCCCGTCGCCGGCCTTGGGACGCGATTTCTGCCCGCCACCAAAGCCAGTCCTAAAGAGATGCTGCCGATCGTGGATAAGCCGCTTATCCAATACGCGGTCGAAGAGGCCGCCGCTGCCGGAATAAAACTTATGGTGTTTGTCACCGGCCGGACCAAAAACGCCATCGCCGACCACTTCGACAAGGCCTACGAATTGGAAACCGAGCTTAAGAGCCGCGGCAACTTGAAAAAGCTGGAGTTGGTCAAAAACATCCCTCCACCCGGGGTCAACTGCGTCTATATCCGTCAGGCCGAGGCCTTGGGGCTAGGCCATGCAGTCTTATGTGCCAAGCCGGTGGTCGGCAACGAACCGTTTGCGGTATTGCTCGCCGACGATTTGATCGAGAACGGCGGCTGCCTTAAAGAAATGGTAGAGATCTATCAATCCCACGGCCGCTCGGTGATCGCAGTGGAGGAAGTCCCGCCCGAAGCAACCGAAAGCTACGGCATCGTCGCCATCTCTCAGATGGAAGGCAAGGTGGCCAGGATCGAGAAGATCGTAGAAAAGCCCAAACCCGATCAGGCCCCTTCCAATCTGGGGGTGGTAGGCCGCTATATCCTGACGCCTAAGATCTTTGAACTATTAGAAACCGTCGGTTGCGGCGCCGGCGGCGAGATCCAGCTCACCGACGCGATCGCCAAGCTTCTTGAGTGCGAACTGGTGTATGCGTATCGGCTCAAGAAAAAGCGCTACGATTGCGGCTCAAAACTGGGGTATCTGGAAGCCACCGTAGATCACGCCCTGCACCATCCGGAAGTGGCAGAAGGCTTTCGGGCTTATCTTAAGAGCTTGGACCTTTGATGGCCAGCGTCTTCGCACAAAACCTGGATGAACGCCTGCTGGCTTTATCTGAGAATCTGATGGGCGAGATCATCGGCGGCCAGTTACTGAGATTACTCCAAATTTGACCGAGCTTTGGGAGATTGATCATCAGCCCTAGCTTGTATAGGCAAGTGGCGAATAATGTGTTATTTTGGAATTTCTTTCAAAAATATAGAGGAAACTGCAATGAAACGTTGGTTCTTGGTTTTTGTTTTTGGCCTCATCCTAGGAGTGACTGCATGCGGTAAAAAAGAAGAGCAAAAGCCAGCACCGGCCGCTCCTGAACAACCAGCGGCTCCCGAACAACCGGCCACCCCGACTCCTCCGGCTGAACCCACCCCGGCTCAATAACTTCAAAGCCGCTGCCTTCAAAAGGCAGCGGCTATTTCTCGCCCCTCATTGGCTTGCCCGCCTCTTTGGGATTCTTCCTGCGGGCGTGTTGTTTATGTGTGTCATTTCGAGCACCCACTGTGGCATATCCCGCAGTCTTGCTTGGTATAGGTTCAGACTGCAATCTAATCTCGTTTAGACGAATCAATAACTTGCTCCTAGATGGTATAGCTCCTGCATT
>JBKBMR010000086.1:0-8267 GCA_046295755.1 Methylohalobius sp. | reverse complement strand
GCCCTCACTGAAATCATAGCCAACGGGTGGTACCAGCGGGTACTGCATTCCGAAGATCTGCCTCCTCCGCCGCAGGAGTGCACCCCCAAAGCGGCGTTCTGTCATACTTTCCGAAGTATAGTCCGCGTGGTCAAAAAGCGGGCTACCGACGAATACACGCCGCCTGAAACGCTTGCCTTAACCGCTACTTTCGATGGTGTTAAGTTCTTCGGCAGTGACACCGGCGGTTGCTTGTACTCTGGAACATTACAATCAGTTGGGGGACCATTGGGGGATACATTCACGTACACCGTCACCGGGCCGGGAATGCGGGTAACGGAGTGCCAAGACCCAGAACGCAACGGTTGGTATCAAACCTTTTTCATTTCTTACGAGCAAACCATACCTTCCGTGTTTTTCGCCTACGCCAACGACAAGCCTCCTAAGCCTTTTCTGCTGGTCGGAAGCAGCCTGTTGCTTTACCCGATTTATTAGAACTTATTTCAGTAGTGGTAAAGCCGAACTCCTTCGATGATTTCTCTGGCGTTGTCGACAACACGGCCACGAAGCTGGGGAATTCTTCTTCGTGCCGGTTGGGGCCGGGATGCGGGCCGGATTGTTTTTAGAATTGGATCCTAAAGCCCCCGGTGATGCGGTGGCTGGAGATGTGCTGGAAGCCCACCAAAGCTTCGTAGCCGACAAACGCTGAGACGCCATAGGCAAAAGTGGCAGAAAGATCTGCACCGAAAGTGGCATAGTCGCGGTCGGGAGGCGGGACGCGGAGGGCAAATCCCTGGGCCAAGGGATCTCCCAAGAAGCTGGTTGTGATCGTGCGGCTAGGGTCGCAGACCTCATAGCGCAAGACCGGCAAACTGAGTCGAATCGAGCGAAGCGGTGCGCAGCGTCTCCAAGCGCCCCAGGAGGCGGTGCTGACGATGGCGGCGCATTTTGCCATCCGCGATCCGCCGTTTAGGGCCTTCTGTCTTGGATATATAAGATATTTGAATAAAAATATGATTAATTATTCTTTATAGTTATAAGACAGACCTGTTAAATTACAAACAGAAAGTAACAAATGAAGCTTGGCAGGCTGATATATGGACTTTGCCTATACTTTTGCAGGATTTGCAGTCGGTTTCATCGTCGGCATGACCGGGGTCGGGGGCGGTTCTCTGATGACGCCGATCCTGGTCCTGGTTTTTGGCATTTCCCCGGCACTGGCTGTCGGCACAGACCTTTTGTATGCCGCTATCACCAAGGCAGGTGGTATCTTTGTGCATCACCGCAACCGGACCATCGATTGGAAAGTGGTCGGCCTGCTTGCCCTTGGAAGCTTGCCGAGTTCCCTTCTGACCATCGGTCTTTTAGATTTCTTAAAGCGCACAGGCATAGACTACGAGCATCTGATGGCCTCCACGCTTGGCGTGGCGCTAATTCTGACCTCTTTTGTACTCTTGTTCCGAAGCAGCTTGCTCGCCTTAAGCGCACACGAGAGCCTGGCTGCCGTGCGAGCGGCCCACCGGCGATTGCAAAAGCCGCTTACGGTTCTCGCTGGCGTCGCACTTGGTGCCATGGTTACGCTTTCTTCCGTCGGTGCAGGCGCACTCGGGGCGGCGATTCTGTTCTTTCTCTATCCGCGCTTGAGAGCGATCGAGATTGCCGGTACGGACCTTGCCCACGCCGTGCCCCTGACGGCAATTGCCGGTCTTGGCCACGCACACCTTGGTACCGTCGACTATATGCTGCTGGTCAGCCTCCTTTTGGGCTCACTGCCCGGAATTTATCTGGGCAGCCACCTGGGTTTCCGGCTGCCTGACAAGGTTACTCGACCCGTCCTGGCGAGCATGTTGCTGATGATCGGCTTGCGCCTGGCGCTTTAAGTGAGGCCATGGACGAACAGTGGATGCGCCGTGCTCTGGCCTTGGCCGAGACTGCCCAGGCCTTAGGCGAAGTGCCCGTTGGGGCGGTGTTGGTGTATCACGGCGAGGTTGTCGCTGAAGGCTATAATTGTCCTATCGCCGGACAAGACCCCACTGCCCACGCTGAAATCGTAGCTTTACGCCGGGGGGGGCAGGCGCTCGGCAATTATCGCCTGCCTGGGGCGGTGTTGTATGTGACCAAAGAGCCGTGCGTGATGTGCATGGGAGCGATCGTCCACGCCCGCATTCAAAGGCTCGTTTACGGCGCGCCGGACCCGCTGCGCGGGGCGGCAGGGAGTATCCTGGCACTGCACCAGGCCGCTTTTCTTAACCACCGCGTGGAGGTGACAGGCGGCGTGCTGGCTGAAGAGAGCGCTCGTCTCCTTAAAGAATTTTTTCAGAAGCGCCGGCGCGAAGCTGGCGAATGACCTGTGCCGTTTCTGGCCGCACCCTGCGCCACAGAAAAAACGCCTCCGCCGCCTGTTCGACCAGCATCCCTAAGCCATCGGTGCTGAGCGCAGCCCCGTGCTCGATCCCCCAGCGCACGAAAGCAGTGGGTGTATCGGCATACATCAAGTCATAGCAACAACCGCCTTCAGCAAGAAGATCGTCCGGAAGCGGCGGCAGTTCCCCGTGCAGGCTAGCCGAGGTGGCATTGACGATCAAGTCAAAGTGCTGTCCTGTAAGCTCGGCAAAGCTTGCGACTGAAATTTTCCCTAAGTCAGCAAAGCGCGCAGCTAATTCCTGCGCGCGCGCTAAAGTGCGGTTAGCGACAGTGAGTAAAGCCGGCGTCTGTTCGAGAAGCGGCCCTAAAATCCCACGCGCTGCCCCCCCGGCGCCCAGGATCAGAATCCGACGGCCTGCCAAAGTCAGCTTGAGGTTTAAGGTCAAATCCCGGATCAAGCCAACTCCATCGGTGTTGTCGCCCACGAGTCTATCCCCCTGCCAGTAAAGCGTATTGACCGCTCCGGCGAGGCGCGCCCTGGAGCTCAGTTCCTGCGCTAATTGGCTTCCTAGCTCTTTCAGCGGAACGGTAAGGTTTAGCCCTTGCCCGCCGCCGGCACGAAAGGCTTTAACTGCCACCTCAAAGCAGGCAGGTGGAACATCCTGGGCAGTGTAGATCAGCTCTTGCTGGGTTTGCGCTGCAAACAGGGCGTGGATGTGAGGAGATTTGCTGTGACTGATAGGATGGCCGAAGACGGCATAATGATCACTAGCCATAGCCGCTGACCTTATGGCGAGCGCGCCGACTTTGATAGGTGGAGAACATAACCAAAGCGATCGCAAGCAAGGCGGCCAAAAGCAGAAACTTCTCCACGTAAGCGCTTAGAATAGCGGTCACCCCCAAAAACACCCCAAGCAGGCTGAACCGCCAGCCGATGCGAATGCCGTTGAGATACGTCGAAAGCGACAAGATCAATAGCATAACCAGAGCAGCGGCAGAATCGTCCAGGATTTGCAGATAGCGCAGGAAAAACACGCCGATCACAGCTGCCAGCGTGCCGACCCAATGCAGCAGTTCTATCCTAAGTAGCTGTTTCAAGTCATGCGCCTCGTCGCCTTGGACGCGGCGGGCTTGAGCCCAGCTCGACAGGATAGCGCCCAGCCAGAAGAACGGGATCATACCCAACCAGTAAAGGTAATCGTCTTGAATTGCAAAGTTGCTGACCGCAACTCCACCGAGGGACAAAAGCGTTAAAACGACCAGCACCGCTTCGTCCATCCACACGATGGCTCCACGTAAATAAGGCTTGACCTGATTTTCCTTAGTCATGGCTTATTCCCAAATGCTGGCCGCGATGGTGTCGTCTTTTAGCCAGCCGGCTGCTTGTTTGGCGTAATAAGTCAAAATGGCATCTGCGCCGGCGCGCTTGAACGCCAAAAGCGACTCGATCACCGCCTTTTTCTCATCCAGCCAACCGTTCTGACAAGCAGCCTTGAACATGGCGTATTCGCCGCTCACCTGATAAGCGAAGGTAGGAACTCCGAAGCGCTCTTTGACTCGGAAGATCACGTCCAAGCAAGGCAGCCCGGGCTTGACCATGACTATATCGGCCCCCTCTTCTAGGTCCATTGCCACCTCCCTTAAAGCCTCGTCGCTGTTAGCCGGATCCATCTGATAGCTGAACTTGTTGGCATTGCCTAAGTTTCCAGCCGAACCTACCGCCTCCCGGAACGGCCCGTAGAAATAGGAAGCGTATTTAGCCGAATAGGCCAAAATTCGGGTATGGATAAACCCGGTTTCTTCTAGCGCTGCGCGGATGGCGCCGATGCGCCCATCCATCATGTCCGAAGGGGCAACGATGTCGGCGCCAGCTTCGGCGTGGGAGAGGGCTTGCCTGACCAAGGCAGCGACGGTTTCATCATTCAAGACATAGCCGGATTCGTCGATCAGACCGTCCTGGCCGTGGGAGGTGTAGGGGTCTAACGCCACGTCGGTGATTACCCCAAACTGCGGCAGGCGCTGTTTCAAAGCGCGCACGCTGCGCTGGATTAGACCGTCTTTGTTCCAGGCCTCTTCAGCGCTTGCGCTTTTGCGCTCCGGCGGAACGACCGGAAACAAGGCCAATGCCGGAATGCCCAGGGCATGTGCTTCTTCTGCCTCCTTAAGCAAAAGGTCTAAACTCAAACGCTCAACTCCAGGCATAGAAGCCACCGATTCGCGTACGCCTTTGCCTTCGCAGACAAACACTGGCCAGATAAGATCGTTTACGGTCAATAAATGCTCGCGCATCAGGCGGCGGCTGAACGCATCGCGGCGCATCCTACGGGCGCGAAAGCGAGGAAAGTGGGCATGGATCGGGGTCATCGAAGTTTCTCGTAGTACTGGTTTATTCGGGGTGCTACGATTATGATAAACAAAATATAATAAAAGGAGCGTTCGATGCAGAAATTGAAAGTTGGTGGTAGGTGGATTTTGTTATGGCTTTGGGCCGCCTTGTGGACCCAGGCGGCAGAGCTACTACCTCCTCAGCAATTGATCAAACAAACCTCAGATCAAATCCAGCAAGAGCTTAAAAAGATCAACTACAAAGTAGATTATGCCAAGGCGGTGGAAATCGTCGACCGCTACATCGAACCGCACGTTGATGTAGACCGCTTTGCCGCTTTAGTGCTAGGCAGGCACTGGCGCACCGCTACCCCTGAGCAGCGCGAGCGGTTTAAGAAGGAATTTAAAACCATGCTCATCCGCACCTATGCTACCGCCTACGGGGAATATGCCGAGTGGGAGATCCGCTTCAAGCCGATCCGCAACTGGAGTCCCGAGGCGACCAAAGTTACTGTGCAAACCGAATTTGTCCAGGCTGGCAAGCAGCCGGCACCGGTCGCTTTTCGCATGATCCGCAAAGGTGAAGCCTGGAAGGTTTACGACGTAGTCGTCGAAGGGGTGGATCTAGTCAAGAACTATCGCACTACTTTCGACCAGGAAATCGCCCAGACCGGTTCTTTAGACGCCCTCATCGACCGCCTGGCGGAACGCAACCGCCAAGCGTTCAAAGACGGCCGCAAGGCCTCAAGTCTCGCCCAGCCAATCGCGGGGGCGTAAATACTCGTATAGCTGGGCTTCCGGCGTGCCCGCCTCTGGGTGCCAGTTGTAAGCCCATCTGGCTATGGGGGGTAAAGACATCAGGATAGACTCCGTGCGCCCTCCCGACTGTAGCCCAAACAGGGTGCCGCGGTCATAAATCAGGTTAAATTCCACGTAGCGCCCGCGCCGGAAGGCTTGAAAATCACGTTCGCGCTCGCCATAAGGAATGTCCTTGCGCCGCTCGACGATGGGAAGATACGCCGGTAAATAATGATCGCCCACCGAGCGCAGGAATGCAAAACAGCGCGCAAATCCCCATTCGTTTAGATCATCGAAAAACAATCCGCCCACCCCCCGGGTCTCGCCGCGGTGTTTGAGGTAAAAATACTCGTCGCACCAGCGCTTGAAGCGCGGGTAAACGTCTGCGCCGAACGGGTCACACGCGGCTTTGGCTGTCCGATGCCAGTGAAGGACGTCGTCGCGAAAGGGATAATAGGGCGTCAGATCAAACCCGCCGCCAAACCACCACACCGGCTCCTCCCCCGCTTTTTCTGCCACCAAAAGCCGGACGTTGGCGTGCGAAGTTGGCACGTAAGGGTTGCGCGGATGGATGACCAGCGATACCCCAAGCGCTTGAAAGCTGCGCCCGGCAAGTTCTGGCCGTAAAGCCGTCGCCGCGGCGGGCAATTTCTGGCCGCGCACGTGGGAGAAGTTGACCCCGCCTTTCTCGAAGGTCTCGCCTTCAGCGATTACCCGCGTGCGGCCCCCGCCTTGGCCTTGTTCGTATTCCCAAAGGTCCTCGCCAAAGCGCGCCTTGGGCTCTACAGTTTCCAGCCCGCAGCAGATGCGGTCCTGCAAATCGAGGAGATACGTTTTGACGGCGTCGATGTCGATGGCAGTCATGCAATGTCCTCCAGAAATCTTAAAAAACAAAATGCTAGCACGAATGTTGGGGGAATTTATAAGCGGTATTGCCAAAGCTTGATCTTGGTCAATCTGGACTGGCCGTGGGTTTTCTCCTTTGGCCCCACTTTGCCAAGCAATCTGCCACCAAAGCGCATTCTAAGCCAAACGGTAAGTAGCCAGCCCATCCTAAGAGGGGCATCTCAAATAGCTTAAATTCAGAAACATACGGCACGGTATAAACCCATTTGGGAAAACTTAAGTAATTCCACATCTCCCAAAAGAACCCGCAAATCAAGCCAGCGAGCATCGGCAAGGCGAGGATTTCCCACCGCCCCTGGCGCAAAGGGGAAAAATAGCTTTCCTGTCTTAAAAGCACTTGCAATCCGGCCACCAAAAGCAAAGGCGCCAACCACAGCCAGGGAAAGCACCACTGTGGCCAAAGTCCGATCCCAAGTAGGCCAAAGCCAGCCAAGATCAGCCCCCCAAGCGCCCAACGGTGAGGAGAACGAAGCTGCAAAGGAGGCAGTCCTTCTGTTTGCGCAAAAAAGGTGGCAAGCAAAGCGGTGGTGCTGACTAAGGCCGGTAAGACGGTAGAAAACGGCAAAGTCGCGCGCCAAAAATACTGCCAGCCGGTAAGATTCTCTGCTCCCAGATAGTGCCAATTGCCTACGAAGCGGTTTAAATATTCGAAGTACCACCAAAACAAAGCGCTTGCCGGAAACAGCCCGAGCATAAAACCGGGTCGTTCGGTGAGCGGACAAGTGCCGCAGCGCCATCGGCACAAGGCGTTGGCTACGGCTATATAGCCTAGCCACAGCGGGGTGAAGGTAAAATCGGCCAGCATCCCTAGCCACCTTGGTCTCACCCAGGCCAAATACCAAGTTGCCGCCAGCCACACCAGCGCAATAAAGCCCCAGGCCGGAAAGGAATAAGGCTTAAGGTCAGGTCGCCTGCACCTCACCAGCATCCACCCCACTCCCCCATATAAAGGAATTTCCATCAAAAGACCCAGCCAAAACAGCGGCCACGAAAAAGGTTCAGCTTTTGTTGGAACAGGTTGAGGAGGAAAATACAAATAAAGGGCAACCGGTTTTCCCGCCCACCAGGCGCCGAGCAAAGGAAGGCCAAGGAGTAAGGCTAAGACGGCGACGGCTTTCAAAATGGTTGGAATCATTTGTATTTCCCAGCACCCGCGCTCAAATCGATTGGGGCAAAGCGTATCATTTCCTTCGAAATTTTTGACCGCCTTCACACACACCTGGCTTGCCTTGAACTAGGGTTAACTTAGGCTACGCTCATTAAAGCGCAAGGCAAACTAAAAGATGGCAAAACAGACAGGTTTTACTTTACCGGAATTGATGATCACCGTCGCCGTAGCGGCCATTCTTTTGGGCTTGGCAGTACCCAGCTTTCGCGAAACCGCAATCGGCAACCGCCTGACCGCTTCTGCCAACGAATTTATGGCCGCTATCAACTTTGCTCGTTCTGAGGCGATCAAGCGCGGTGAGAAAGTGATCTTGTGCAAGACCAGCACGGGCACAAGCTGCAATGAGGGTGGAAATAAATGGGAAATCGGTTGGATGGCCTTTGTCGATAGGGTCAAAGACGGCAAATGGACCGTAGGCGATGAAATCTTGCGCGTCTGGCCCGCCTTGCCTGCCAGATACACCTTAAGGCCCAACAATAACTTCGACAACTACCTTCGCTATGATCCTTATGGGGCGGCCAATAACATCGGCACTTTTGCAATTTGTTACAAAAATCAGCGAGAAGGCGCTAAAGCGATCGTCATCACTCGCCTGCGCCCTAGGCTGGGGTTAGACGCCAACGGCAATCGGATTCCCGAAGGCGATTCCGGTGATATTGCAAGCTGTTTTACTTCATGAGACGACAAACCGGTTTTACCCTGATCGAAGTGCTGGTAGCGGTATTGG
>JBKBMR010000085.1:0-8297 GCA_046295755.1 Methylohalobius sp. | reverse complement strand
GATGGTTTGCAACTTTTCCCGGTCGATCCCCTGGCTGCGAGCAAGGCGCGCAAGCACTTTGTAGTGACGCTCAAGCTCCTTCAGCAACTCCGAACGCACATCGCTGCGGCTGAAGATGGTGAAAGCGTCCAAAAGCGCCTGAACTGCTATTCGGCTGTCCCATTCCGAGGTGCCCTGAGCAAAATAGCCAATCTGGGCGAACAGATGCTCAAGGCGAATAAAGGTCCGCATCCGTTCATTGAGGGGAAACTCGTAAATAATAAGGCCGTTCTTCAATGATGACAGTCCGCCAGCGGTTACAAGACTCAAACTCGGTTATGTATTGTAGTGAGTTTTGTCCTATTCTGCATCAGGGCGGGAACAATCATCATCTGCTTCAATGCCAGAGGACTATCGGTGATGGGCGTAACTACGCCACCTGGAAAAAGATCTTTTTTGATCAGATATAAAATGCTGGCGAAGACCTGCAGCAGCACACCCATGATCGACAGGGCGAACCAACCAAGGACTACAAAGCCCCAGTGCAAGGATGCCGCAAATATCTCTTCCATGAACCAAAAAGTATGCCCCCATTCATTGAGACCCACGTTCGGCAGGATCATGAACGGTCCGACCACTAACATCAAGTAAGGAATGGACAACCCCTTGATGAAGTACGGCACTCGTGTCTTCGCATACAGAAATGCCCCGCCGCCGACGAGGATGAACATGGGATAGGAAAGGTAAAAGACGACGATATGGCTGGGCGTAAAGTCGGTATCTCGGATCACCGTCTGATGCCAGGTAGCATCCTGCTCAGTAAAAAAACTCAATCCCCAATACAAGGACCATGCATAAGCGGCCAACCAGATCAGATGCGTCAGGTTGCGCCGCAACTCTTCGCGCGGGGTCAACATCATCGTCAGGCTGGGGTCCGGCTTCTTTGCGAGCAGTTTTTGAAGGTCTTTGCCCCTTACCCTTTCCAACACCGCTTCCCGATCCAAAAAATGCATCCAATATTTCTCCAGATAGCGATCCCGCGTCCTCCATAACCACCCCCACAGGGCAGCCATCGCGGTGGCTTCCAGGGCAAGCTCGGCATACAGAAAGTTCATCCAATAGAACTCGAACTCCGGAGCGAAAGCATCCAACCCGCTCGACCAACCATAAACCGCTTGATAGCCACGGGCCCCGAGATAAATTCCTGCAAGGCCCAAGAGTGCCAAAATCAGATGGCTCATCTTGAACAGGGGAAGTTCGCGAGCTGTCCTAAGAGGTTGCGCTCTCATCAGCTACCTCATCAATTTGTCGATTTCCATTAAGACAAAGAGAGTGAAGAAAAAATCCTTTAGGTGGCTTTCAGCACCACTAGGGAAATATCGTCGTGAAAGGATTTGCTTTGGCAAAAAGATTCCAATTCGTGGAGGATACTATCGATGATGCCTTGAGGAGAATCTTGGGCATGGGCGGTGAAAAGCTCCCATAACCGGGAAGTACCGAAAAATTCGCCGTCTTTGTTCTCAGCTTCGGTGACACCGTCGGTATAAAGAAGCAACACGTCTCCTCGTTCTAAAAAAAGTTTTTTCTGTTCGAAGCTCACTCCTTTTTTAACCCCCAGAACAAGCCCTTCAGCGTCCAATTCCAGGCTTTTGCCCCGATGTAGAAGCATCGGGCAGTTGTGGCCGGCATTGGCATAGGCAAGCTCGCGGGTAGTCGGATGGTATTGGGCATAAAACATCGTAATAAAAAGGCCGGCCTGATTTAGGTCTTCGAACAAGAGGTCGTTCAAAATGGCAAGGGTTTCCGCCGCTTTGTTCGTCAAACCTACCTTTTCCTTCAGCAGCCAGTGAGTCCCGATTTTCAGGGTGCTCCGAGTTTCGGCCATGATCATAGCCGCCCCAACCGAATGGCCGGAGACATCGGCAATCACGATGTCGACAGCGTCTTTGGTGCTGAAATAATCGAAATAATCCCCTCCTACGTGGGTAGCCGGCAGACAAAAGCCTGCCACCAGGATTCCTTCTCTACGCAGCGGCCCCCGAGGGAGTAAAGACAATTGGATTTGCTTGGCGATTTCCATTTCATGGCGCTGCTCTTCCACGCGTCGAAGCTCGGTGACGTCGGTCTGGATGCCCACGAAATGGGTCAGAATCCCGTTCTCGTCCCGCACCGGGGAGATCAACAGTTCATTCCAGAACGGGGTACCGTCCTTGCGGTAATTTCTTAAGGTCAGATGACAGTCGCGGCCTTCCCTAATAGCCTTCCGAATCTCCTCGACCGCCTCAGGCTCGGTATCCGGACCCTGGAGGATGCGGGGATTTTTCCCCATGATCTCTTCCCGGCTGTAGCCGGTGATTTGCAAGAAAGCCGGATTGGCGTAGATGATGGGATTGCCTGGCTTGAGCGCATCGGTGATGATGATGCCGACGCTGGAGGCTTCGATGGCGCGATCCCTCAGGCGCAGCGCATCCTCAAAACGCTTGCGCTCGGTGACGTCACGATCCACACCGCGCCATTTGAGCACATTGCCTTGACTATCCAAAAGCGGCGTGCCGCTCGATTCGGTAAAGACCTCGTGACCGTCCTTGTGCTGATAGCGATTGATGATGGCACGGAAAGCGCTTTTTTTAGCCAGCGTTTCCAGAATGGCAGGTTCAATGCGTTTGCGGTCCTCAGGGGTGAATAATTCGTAATAATGCTTTCCGATGATTTCTTCTGGTTGATAGCCCAGGATCTCGCTTACTGCGGAACTGGAATAAAGATAGCGCCCCTCCTTGTCTTGCTCCCAAATCCACTCGCCGGCTAAGTCGGCGATTTGGCGAAACCGGTCCTCGCTCTCTAAAAGCGCCATTTCCGAGCGTTTGCTCTCAGTGATATCCTCAATCATGTCGATCGCAAACTGCAACTCGCCCCGCACTCCATAAACCCCAGAGACGATCTTGCGCACCCACAGCAGCGACCCGTCCCGCCGGATGAAACGCTTTTCCAGTTTGTAGTGAGTGTGTTTTCCTTCCACCAATTCTTTAAACAGCCGAACGCTGCTTTCCCTGTCTTCCGGATAGGTGAGATCAAACAGGGTCTTCCCATACAGCTCTTGGCTGCTGTAGCCGAGCATCTGCTCAAGCGCCAGATTGCTCTCCCTCACCCTTCCATCCTTATCCAGCAGGCCAATACCGATGCCCGCTTTTTCAAAGATCACGCGAAACCGTGCCTCGCTGTCCCGCAAAGCCATCTCAATCAGCCTGCGCTCGGCGATCTCCGCCTCAAGGGTTTCCTGGGCTAGCGCCAGTTCAGCGATCTGTTTTTTGGTCGTGCCCTCCAGCGCCTCGCAGGTTTGGCGCAGCTCTGCTACCGCCTCTTCATAACCTTGGAGAACCTTCCCGAGGAGGATAGCAGCCCGGTCCAGCAGCCCTTCTCCGCCCGGCAAAAGCGCTGCCAGCATCTCATGGTGAGTCACCGCTAGATTCTTGAGGTCAACGTGCCTTTCTGCCGCCCGGCGACCGATTTGATAGGCGCGCTGCAGGACGTGCTCTTCGATTCCTGCCAGGCAGTCCTTGAGCACGGCTTGATATTGCGCGGTCAGCTCATGTTCCATCTCGCCCATCAACGCACCCATTTTTTCATGATCACCGTCGTTCCCCTGCCAGGCTCGGAGTAGATCTCAAATTCGTCCATCAGCCGTTTAGCTCCAGACAAACCGTAGCCTTTCTGCATAGCAAGCTCGGGGTTTTCAATCCCCGGTCCCTGGTCGCGGGCAATGATTAATATACCCCGTGTGCCATCTCCCCTTTCAGCCGTGCCCAGAATAATTTCGCCTTTACCTGCATATTGGATGATGTTGAGCGCGATTTCAGAAATCGCCATAGCGATAAACATTTTCTCGACCGACCAGAAACCCAGCTTGTCGGCGAGATCCCGCCCCAACCTGCGGGCAGTTAGGATGTCGGCTTCCGAGGCGATGGGAATACGCACCTCCTCAGCCACTCCCGCTTCCCCCTGTTCTGAATAAAGGCGATCCATAAATTGATCAGACTAGCCGCATAACTTTCTGCATTTTGTGAGAGGCAAGCCGCTTTCGAAGCCTTTTAGGCCTTACTATTGTCGGCTTATCGGCCCTTACCGTCCATCATAGACAAACTTTATGCTTTGGGATTTACCCGCCTACCGAAGCTTCAAAGAGTGGCAAAGCGGCGCTCGGCAGTGCCGACAGCCTAGTTTGGGACAGCTTCGGCCCCTTGTGCTTGCTGTTTTTCCTCAAGGTCTACCGATCGTTTGACGATCAGGCTTACAGACCAGATTAGCGAGGAGACACCTTAACCAGTACTCCGAAGGCGGGATGGTCGAGGTAGTAAATCTCGTTGAATTTGAGCTGCCGCCTCTCGCGCAGCCGGTGGACCGTTCCATCGGCGGCGCGGTATTCCATGTCCACGATCGCATAGAGATATTCGCCGCGTTCTAAGCTAAGCATTCCCTCTACTGTCTCTCCTCGGACATGATAGGGAAAACTGAGCCGCTCAGGCTCGGCCGGCTGAAGCCAAGCCAAGTGCAACAGCGGGCGAAAATCTGGCGAGCGGCGTAGCTGCTCGTAGGCAGCATACAGGCCGGATTGGCCTTCCGGCAAAGGGATAGGCTCGCGCGCGTCGGACGACCAAGCAAAAGGCGGTTGATCCGTAAGGTCCTCATCGGTATCAGGGGGTTGGGCGAAGACCACTACCGCCACCTGATACCAGGCTTGTGTCTCGGCGGCCAGAGCCGCGGGAGTCGCTGTCAGCGCAATGATGAAACTGAGCGCAAGCCTGATACGCGACATAAAACTTTAAGGTCTAGGTCCAAACCCTGGAAAAATGGCCACCGAGACCGCAAAGACCCTCGATCGACTCCGAAGGCGTATAGAGCGCGCCTAGGCCTTGCTCAAGGCAATTTGATCTTGCCGCCGAGGCCGGGAGGATTAAGATCTGCTGGCATGCCGCCTTTGGGGATGATCAGGGAGCTGACCTGCTCCTGCTGTATGCGCCTGAGTTCCTCCAGCGTTTCCTTGAGCCCTTGCTCGGCAGCCTGGGCGTATTTCTCGACCGCCTCGCGCAAGGTTTTGGCATCGATCTCGAAGCTCAAAGGCAGGCTCCCCATCGGGGTCAGCACCGTGGCCTGGCCGACAAAAACCAGCTTGCGGCTTGGATCAGGCGCGCCTTCACAAGTAACTGGGATAAGCTGTTTGATGGTACCGGTTTTAAGGTCGGTATAGACTTCCTCTCGATACAGATGTCCTGGGTCCATCTGGGCGGTTTCTTCGCGCATGGGCTAACCTTCTAACTTTGTTTTGCTAGCTTCATCTTACCCAATCTTGGGCTACTAAGTTAAGCCGCCAGCATCTCCAAAAGATTGCTGACAAACGCCATGCGCTCGCAAGGCATATTCAAGCGGGTTTGGAAGCGCAGCTTGTCTGCTCCGTCAAAGCGAAAGACCTTAGGCTGGCTCTGCACGATCTGGATTAGTCTGGCCACATCGACGCTGGGCTTGGGTCCAAATACTATCCGGCCACCGGCTTCAGCGCTTTCGATTTTGGCAATCCCGAGTTGTTCGGCCTTAAGCTTGATCTCAGCCAAAGCAAACAGATGTCTGACCGGCTCGGGCAGCGGGCCAAAGCGGTCGATCATTTCCACTTGCAGCTCTTCCAAGGCTTTGGGATCGCGCGCATTGGCGATGCGCTTGTAGAGTACCAAGCGGGAGTGAACGTCGGGCAGGTAATCGTCCGGGATCAAAGCAGGCAGTTTAAGGTCGATCTCCACCTGGGTATCCGGGGCGTCGAAAGCGATTTCCTGACCCGATTTGAGAGCGGCTACAGCCCGCTGCAAAAGCTCTGCGTAAAGGGCAAAACCGATTTCCTGGATTTGACCGCTTTGCTCGTCTCCCAGGAGTTCGCCGGCGCCGCGGATTTCCAGGTCATGGGTGGAAATCAAAAAACCCGCCCCTAGTTCGCCGCAGGCTTCTATGGCCTCCAGGCGCTTGATCGCATCCCTGGTCATCAGCGATTTGGGCGGTACGATCAGGTAAGCATAGGCGCGGTGGTGGGAGCGGCCAACTCGCCCGCGGAGTTGGTGCAGTTGCGCCAGGCCGAATAGGTCGGCGCGGTTGATCAGGATGGTATTAGCGCTCGGGACATCGATCCCGCTTTCGATGATCGTGGTACATAGCAGCAGGTTGAAGCGCTGGTGGTAAAAATCCAGCATGATCTTCTCCAGTTCGCGCTCCGACATTTGGCCGTGGGCGATGCGCAGGCGCGCTTCAGGCACCAGGCGCTGGATCTCCTCGGCCATCCTAGCCAGGCTATCGATTTTGTTGTGGACGAAATAAACCTGGCCACCGCGCTTGAACTCACGCAGAATCGCCTCTTGAATCAAGGCATCGACCCATTGGCTGACGAAGGTCTGGATCGGATGGCGACCCTCCGGGGGGCTGGCGATGACCGAAATATCCCTAAGGCCGCTTAAAGACATGCTCAAAGTACGTGGGATGGGAGTGGCGGTAAGGGTCAGGAGATCCACCTCGCTGCGCAGGCGTTTGAAATGCTCCTTCTGGCGCACGCCGAAGCGGTGTTCTTCGTCGATGATGACCAGCCCAAGATCCTTGTATTTCACTCCCTGCTGGAGCAGCTTGTGCGTGCCGATCAAGATGTCCACCTTGCCGGCCGCAGTATCCTCGAGAATCTTAAGTTGCTGCTTGGGGGAAGAAAAGCGCGACAAGACCTCGATCCGCACCGGCCAGTCGGCGAAGCGGTCACAGAAATTCCGATGGTGTTGTTGGGCGAGCAGGGTAGTAGGCACCAGGACCGCCACCTGCTTGCCGTTCTGGACCGCGACGAAGGCCGCACGCATGGCCACCTCGGTTTTGCCGAAACCGACGTCGCCGCACACCACCCGGTCCATCGGCTTAGGCGCCTGCATGTCGGCAAGAACCGCAGCGATAGCGGCGGCTTGATCGGGGGTTTCCTCGAACGGAAAGGCGGCGGCGAAAGCTGCATAAGCACTTTCCTCCACCTGCAAGGCGCAGCCTTTGGCGGCGGTGCGTTTGGCGGCGATTTCTAAAAGCTCTGCCGCCACGTCGCGGATCTTTGCCTGGGCCCTGCGTTTGGCCTTCTCCCACTGCTCGCCGCCGAGCCGGTGCAAGGGCGCGGTTTCGCCGTCGGCGCCGCTATAGCGGTGAATCAGGTGAAGCGAGGAGACTGGCACGTACAGCTTGTCGCCGCCGGCATATTCCAGGGTCAGAAACTCACCCTCTACCCCGCTCACCTCCAGCCGCTTAAGACCCAAGTAGCGGCCTACCCCATGGTCGCGGTGGACCACAGGCGCTCCGATGGTCAGTTCCTGCAAATCCGCGACTAGGTTCTCGATTGCTTGGCCAGCAGCGCTCCTTCGACGCTGGCGTACTTTTTCCCCCAACAGCAGGGTTTCCGGGATCACTACAAGGGGGGGATCGTTGCTCCATAATCCCTGTTCCAGCGGAGCGACGGTCAAACCCAGAGCCGGGCGATGGTCGAGAAAATCCTGCCAGTCGGCTACTGGCTGCACGCGCAGGCCGAGCTTGCCCAAGGTCTCCTCCAGAGCAGCCCGAAGGCCTTTGCTTTCAGCGCTAAACAGGACCGGACCTTTGGCCTGTTCGAGGAAATCCAGAAGCGCCTGGGCCGGCTGCTTTTTGTGGGGCTGGAAATTCAGCACCGGCAAAGAGGAGACGGCGAACTCGACCACCCGGGTGGTTTCCTCAGCTTCGGTCAAATGAACGCGGGGATAAGCGCGCACGTGCTCGATGAACGCCTCTGGAGTTAGATAAAGGACCTCCGGTGGCAATGGAGGACGATCCAAATCGGCACGGCGAAGTTGATAGCGACTCTGGACCTCAGCAAAGAATTTGGATGCGTTCTGCGCTTGGGTTTTCAGGATCAGAGTAGTCTTATGCGGCGGCAGATAATCGAAGAGGGTTTCAGTCTTATCTAGGAACAAAG
Organism: Methylohalobius sp.; assembly: GCA_046295755.1. Classification (GTDB taxonomy): domain Bacteria; phylum Pseudomonadota; class Gammaproteobacteria; order Methylococcales; family Methylothermaceae; genus Methylohalobius. The sequence continues at coordinate 322 of JBKBMR010000085.1, read as the reverse complement.
GCAGATAGGATTCGATCCCTCTGGGAAAGAATCCTTGGCTGACGTCTTGATAGAGCGCACTTAGACTGGGCAAATCCGGAAACGCGGCGCGAAAAGCGCGGCGGAATCGCTTGATTCCAGCTTCATCCGTGGGAAATTCGCGCGCCGGATAGAGCTCGAAGGCGTCGATTTTTGTGACCGAACGCTGGGTTTCTGGATCGAAGGTGCGGATGGACTCAATCTCTTCGTCGAATAGCTCGATCCTAAGCGGGGTGTCATAACCTTGGGGGAACAAATCCAGGATCGCGCCTCGCACACTGAACTCGCCATGCTGCTGGACTTG
>JBKBMR010000084.1:0-8459 GCA_046295755.1 Methylohalobius sp. | reverse complement strand
GACCGGCTCACCTTGCTGGTCCAGAACCGCCAGGGGTATCGCAATCTCACCGTGCTGCTCTCGCGCGCTTATCTGGAAGGTCAACGCTTTGGTCGGCCGTGTGTCGAGGCAGACTGGGTTCGTGCCGCCGCCGAGGGGCTGATCGCCTTGTCCGGTGCCCGCGAAGGGGAGGTCGGCCGCCGCCTGCTGGCGGATCAACCCGGCGCCGCCCGGGCAGCGCTCCAGCGCTGGCTGGACTGGTTCGGAGAGCGGTTTTTCCTAGAGCTCCAGCGTACCGGCCGCGCGCGCGAGGAAGAATACTTGGCGGGCGCGTTGGATTTGGCGGCAGCGTTGGGCGTGCCGGTAGTGGCAACCAACGATGTACGGTTTTTAAACCCGCACGATTTCGAAGCCCACGAAGCGCGGGTTTGCATCCACGAAGGTTGGACCCTGGACGATCCTAAGCGTCCGCGGCATTACAGCCACCACCAGTACTTGAAAAGTGCGGAGGAAATGCGGGCGCTGTTTGCCGATTTGCCCGAGGCTTTGGCCAATACGGTGGAAATCGCCAAGAGTTGCAACCTGGTATTAGAGCTGGGCAAGCCCCATCTACCGGTATTTGAGGTGCCTGTAGATCTCACTCTGGAACAGCATCTCGTTCAAGCAGCAAGACAAGGCCTTGCCGCCAGGATCGAGGCTGGCGACGTTCCGAGCGAAAAATTGGCGGTCTATGCCGAACGTCTGCAGACGGAGCTGGAGGTGATCGTAAAGATGGGTTTCTCCAGCTACTTTCTGATCGTCGCTGATTTCATCCGGTGGGCGAGAGAAAATCGCATCCCGGTGGGACCGGGGCGCGGTTCTGGGGCAGGTTCTCTGACCGCGTATGCGCTTGGGATCACCGACTTAGATCCCATCGCTTTTGATCTGCTATTTGAGCGCTTCCTGAATCCGGAGCGGGTGTCGATGCCCGACTTCGACGTGGATTTTTGCATGGAGCGGCGCGATGAGGTGATCGACTACGTGGCCAGGAAATACGGGCGTGACCGGGTCGCTCAGATCATTACTTTCGGCACCATGGCCGCCAGGGCGGTGGTGCGCGATGTCGGCAGGGTGCTTGGCTATCCTTACGGTTTCGTCGATCGACTGGCGAAGCTGATTCCCTTCGAGCTAGGCATGACTTTAGAAAAGGCGCTTGAGCAGAGCCAGGAGTTAAAGCGCGCTTATGAGCAGGATGAAGAGGTCCAGGCCCTCATCGATCTAGCTCGCTCGCTGGAAGGGATAGCGCGCAATGCTGGCAAGCACGCTGGCGGAGTGGTGATCGCCCCGTCTGCTCTGATGGACTTTACCCCGCTCTATTGCGAGCCAGGCGAAGAAGGGATAGTCACTCAGTTCGACAAGGATGATGTAGAGGCGGTTGGCCTGGTTAAATTTGATTTCCTTGGGCTGCGGACGCTGACCATCATCGATTGGGCGGTAGAGACGATCAACCGCCAGCGCGCCGCCTGTGGCCTTCAGCCCATCGACATCAACCGCATTCCGCGCGACGATCCTTTGACTTTTCAGCTGCTCCAGAGCTGTCAGACCACGGCGGTATTCCAATTAGAATCGCGCGGCATGAGGGATCTCATCCGGCGCCTTAAACCGGACTGCTTCGACGACATCGTCGCCTTGGTGGCGCTGTTCCGCCCCGGCCCACTGCAGTCGGGGATGGTGGACGACTACATCAACGTCAAGCACGGCCGCACCCAGGTGAGCTACCCTCACCCCCTGCTCGAACCGATCCTAAGACCTACCAACGGCGTCATCCTGTACCAAGAGCAAGTGATGCAAATCGCCCGGGACCTGGCCGGTTATACCTTAGGAAGCGCCGACTTGCTGCGGCGGGCGATGGGGAAAAAGAAACCCGAAGAGATGGCCAAACAACGCGCGGTCTTCGTCCAAGGGGCGGTAGAACGCGGCGTTCCTGAGGAGACGGCGCAGTACATCTTCGATTTGATGGAGAAATTTGCCGGCTACGGCTTCAACAAGTCGCACAGCGCCGCCTATGCCTGGGTGTCCTACCAAACGGCGTGGCTCAAAGCCCATTATCCGGCCGCTTTCATGGCGGCGGTGTTGTCGGCCGATATGGATCATACCGATAAGCTCGTGGGATTGGTGGATGAGTGCCGGACGTTGGGATTAAAGCTCCTTCCTCCCGACGTGCAGCGTTCAGGCTATCGGTTCGCCGCGCTCGACGAGCGGCAGATCTTATATGGCCTCGGCGCCGTCAAGGGGGTCGGGCGCGCGGCCGTCGAAGCCCTGATCGAGGTCAGAGATCGGCACGGGCCGTTTGTGGATTTGTTCGATGTCTGCCGCCGCGTCGATCCGCAGCGGGTAGGCCGACGTGCCCTAGAGGCGCTGATCCGGGCTGGCGCGATGGACGGCCTGGGGGGACACCGGGCGCAGCTTCTCGCCTGCTTGCCGCAGGCCTTGCAGCTAGCGGAACAATCCCGCCGTGCCCGCAACCAGAACGACTTGTTTGCCTCCTTCCCCGCTGGAGACAGCGCAGCCGAGGCGGGCGAGCGCTACCCAGAGGTTCAGCCCTGGTCGCAACCGCAGCTCTTAGAGGAGGAGCGGGCGGTGCTTGGGCTGTACTTAAGCGGGCATCCGTTCGACGCCGTGCGGGAGGAGCTTGGGCGCTTTACCACGGCTACGCTCGGCCGGTTAGAGCACCTTGAGCCTAAGCCCGCCAGCGTCATCGTAGGCGGTTGGGTGATGGAGCTGCGCACCCGCTTGGACAAACAGGGCAGAAAGATGGTTTTTGCCGTCTTGGACGATGGTGACGGTCGCTTGGAAGCAGCGGTGTTCCCGGAGGTTTTGGAAAAGGCCGAAGTTTCTTTGGCCAAAGACCAGGTGTGGGTGGTGCAAGGGAACCTCGCTAGCGACGAATATAGCGGCGGCTTGCGGTTGGTGGCGGAGAAAGTATTCACCGTGGCTCAGGCGCGGGAGCAATTTGCCAAGGGGTTGTGGATCCAATGGCCGGCGGAAAAGCAGGGAGGGCAGACTGGGGTAACCGCCTTGCTCCAACTGCTGCGCAAGCATCGAGGTGGACGGTGTCCGGTCTATATCGAGTATCTAAGAAGCGATGTCTGCGCGCAGCTCAAGCTTGGCGAGGCTTGGCGTATCCGTCCCGAGGACGAGTTGCTCAAAGGGCTGGCAGACCGCCTAGGTCCAGAGCGGGTCAGGCTGCATTACGACTGATTGCCTAAGGCATGAGGTTTTGAACCTTAAGGAGGAAGCGCATGAATGTATCGGCATTTAAAGCCACCATCGAGCATCGCTTGGTCGCCTGGGGGGTACGGATTAGAGCTTGGCCTTGGTATCGGCGCTTCCGCGCCCTTCCTGGATGGCAGCAGATCGGCATCGCGGCGCTTGCATTGCTTGGTTCACAGGTCATCGTATTTGGCGGGTTGTACCTGATCTTCGGGGCTACTGTGGTGATCGGCTTTTTCGCCAGCGTGCTGGCCGGGGCGGTGACGGTGCTTGGGGCGCTCCCGGCAGTGATGTTCAAACGGATCTCGTTCCGCGCGATCAATTTCATGATGGGCATGGCGGCTGGAATCATGCTGGCAGCGACGGCTTATTCGCTGGTGGAGCCAGGGGTAGAATACGGCAACACCTTATGGCCTGGATTTGGGGTATACGTGGTGATCTCCGGCATCCTGATCGGCGCTTGGTTTCTGGATTGGGCTGAACGCACCATACCGCACGATCTGTTTGCCGGCGAATCGGAGGTGGCGGCCGCCTTGCGCAAGGTTTGGATCTTCGTGGCGGCGATCACGATCCACAACTTTCCCGAGGGGTTGTCGGTGGGAGTGAGCTTTGGCGGAGGTGACTTTGCCAATGGAACATTATTGGCGATCGCCATCGGTGCCCAGAACATCCCGGAAGGGATGGCGGTGGCAATGCCTTTGCTTGGGATCGGCTATAAACCCTGGAAGGCAGTCGGGATAGGTTTGATCTCCGGCCTGGTGGAGCCTGTCGGGGGACTTTTGGGAGTCACCATGGTCACCTTGTTTGAAGTGCTTTTGCCGGTAGCGATGGGATTTGCCGCCGGCGCCATGCTATATGTGATCGCCTATGAGATCATCCCCGAGTTTCATTCCAAGGAGCGCTCGCGCCTGGCGGTGTTTGGCGTATTGGTCGGGTTTGCGCTGATGGTGGTGCTCGAGACGAGTTTGCGGTAGACGAGCATGGAGGTAGTTGTAAGTTCGTTTTGGAGCAAGGGGCAATGGCTGGCCATGGCGACCAGCTTAGGGTTGATCGCTGCAGCCGAGTTGGGTGATAAGACCCAGCTGGTGTGCATGACTCTCTCGGCGCGCCATCGGCCCTGGCCGGTGCTTTTGGGGGCGGTGCTGGCGTTTGCGCTGCTCAACGGCTTGGCGGTGGTCTTCGGCGCGGCGGTAGCCGCATGGCTGCCGAAAGATCTAGTGGCGTTGGCCGTAGCTTTTTTATTTTTAGGTTTTGGCCTCCACGCGCTGCGCGCAGGATGGAGGGAAGAGCCGGTGGCGGTAAAGCGAACCGCCCACGGCCTATTTTTTACTACCTTCACCCTGATTTTTTTGGCTGAATTCGGCGACAAGACGCAACTTGCTGTAGCTGGCTTAAGCACCACCTTAAGCCCCTGGCCGGTTTGGGTAGGGGCGACTTTAGGCTTGAGCTTGACCTCCGCTTTGGGCGTTATTCTAGGGAGAACCCTGCTTTTGCGCCTTCCCATCCGCTTTCTGCATAAGCTCAGCGGCGGAGTGTTCTTAGCGCTTTCGGCGCTGGCTTGGTTGAGCGTCGATTGGCGCGCGCTTTGGCAGTTGGTGCAAAGCCTTACAGGTTGAGTCAGAACCCAGCAGGCTTACCGCTCTCCTTGAACAGGATCACCCCGAGCAGCAGATCGGAGATGGCCCCTAAAATCACCCCCATTGTGATCAATTTGACGGAGACGAAGCTGATCCCGGCGGCAGCGATCAGCCAGGCATAGGGCTTTAGGAAGGCGATCGCCCCGGAAGGTAGCCTAAGGAGCTGGACAGCCAGCGCGAGCCAGGCCAGGCCGACTGCGATACCGGCACCGCCGAACACTAAGCTTAAAGTAGCAGGGCCAAAACCCAAAAGCGGCAGCAGCGTCAGTACCACGCCAAATCCATTGAGACCGATCAAAGCCAGAATGGGAAGGTCCGCCTCGTGGAGGTGGTAGCGCTCGTTGAACAGGCGCTTTAAGATGGTAAAGACGAAGGCGAACAGGGCAAAATTGACCAGCGCGAGCAGGGTAGCAATCAAAATCGTGCCGGTCTCCGGCCGGGCGGTGATTTCGCTGATGAAAGAAATAAAGAACCGGCTTAAGATAGCGTGGATAAAAGCTGCCCCTGCAGCCAGGATGAGACGATCGCTGGACATGGTTCCTCCTCGATGGAAATTGTTAGTATGGATTGGAACTCGCTCATTGTAGCGCAGGATGTAGGGGCGATGATCCTCCGCAAGGAAACCCCTGACCTCTCACAAGCTCCCTCGCTTCGCTTCGGGACAGGGTTCGAGGCAGGCTTTAGTCGAGGGTTGTTTACTTATTCCCATCTTCCAGTAAGTTGCCATTGTGACAGCACGCCATTGGTAAACGTGAGCCTGGCAGTCGGAGGCTGAGTAGGAACGGCTACAATGTACTGGCCAATGGGTAAGTAAACTGTGCCGCTAGATCCATAAACCCAAGTGCATGTCTTGGTCAATCCAGCTTCCGCGCACTGGGTGGGCGGACCAAACCTTTGCAGAGCTTCTTCGAAGGTCATCAGCCCTAAGCGAGCATTCAACATATCTTGAGTCTGTGTCGTCTGTGTCGTTGCACAACCAATCAATAACAAAGGCAAGAAGAATACGGCCAACGCCACTCTACTGCACATTTTGGCCTCCGGTAAAGGTTGCTAACGCATTGCTTGAGGGACGCGGCGATTTTCGCCGCGTCCCTCTCGAAGCATTCGTTAGGCAAAGTTGCCCTTAATCGTAGTCTGTCTAAGTCAGCATTCTATTGTCCTTGTCCCCTATATTCCCTATTGTTGAAACACGGAGACGGGCTTCGCAATATCCCGTACCAATAAACCAAAGACTTGTAAATATAGAACCATCCCATCTGCAGCAATAGTCTCGGTACTACATGGTAAAGAACGGAAACCCATCAAAGCACGCTGTACGTCTCATACAACTCGCAAATTGTTGTGGAATTACTGTTTGCCTGTTCGCGGTTCGAGCACCAACAGGTATTAACGTGTAATGTCCTTCTCTCTTGTAAAGAGAAGTTTCAGCGGTAAATTCTGGCACGTTCATTTCAGTTACCTCCTTTCATCATTTTTTGCTGTTCACACAGCACACTCTACGCTTGTTATCTGTAGCATTTCTTTTGGACTACACACGTTGTATGCGAACCATAAAGGGAAGTTTAAGCCAACAGTTTGAGTCCCGGAGGCAGCGCTTCGCCGAGCAGGTGCTTCTGATCTTCGCTGCTGAGCTCGACTGCCTCATTGACCATCCTGATCCACGAGGCAGGGGCTTTGTTGCGTTTGAGTTTTTCTACCACCTGCGCGCGCAAGGCAGGATCAATGTCGCGCGTGCGATCTGAAGCTTTCCGCGCCAAAAGCGCCAAGCCAAAGCCTTTGAGTTTAGAGGGCCGATCCAGCAAACGCCTGAGCCAATTTTCCGCCACTTCATTGGGAATTACGGAGTGGCTGCTGGCATAGAACGGCACCCTTGTTCCCAAGCGGCCTAATGCCCAGACTAGGATTTCCTCCGGTTCCTTGGGATCGCTAAGGCGCTCAAGCAGCCATTCGCCCAAGCGGATTTTATCCTCCGGCTTAAGCTGCTCGAGCACCGCCGCCAAGCGAATGATGTTTTCGTAGCTTCTTTGCTTTAAGGCTTCTGGTCTTTTCGCTCTGGCCGGATCCAAATAAGCGCACAATTCGGCAAAAATCGCCTGCTGGAAGTGTTGATCTAACCCTCCGGCGATCCGGCGCCAAAATGTCCACCACTCGGCCCAGTTTTGAATCACGTGGACAAATTGCAAGCCTTGGCTGTACAAGGGCCGAACCTGGTCAATGCGCCAATCGTCCAATGGGTAGCCGAACCCAGGCCGCAGGCAAAATCCGGCTAAGGAAAACCAGATGCGCTCGTGTTCGGCGCTGCGACGGCGGGATTTGTGGTGTTCCAGCAAACAATCAGCCAGTTCCCGAAGCAGCGGCGCATCCCACCTATGGCGCGGGCCTAACCACTTTTCTAGCTCGTGGCTTAAGGTTTTGACGGCTGTTGGGACGACCTCTTTGGACTTTTTGCCGAAATAGCGCTCGATGGCGGCCTGGGCCTGAGCCAAATGAGGGTGAGAGGCGTCCTGGAACAGCGCAGAGGGCTTTTGGCGCAGATCAAAATCCAGCCTGAAGCGGCGTCCGTCCTCTGCCACGCATTCTAGCTCCAGGGTACCGATTTCAGTCGTGCGCGCGGCCAGATGCACCTTGACTTCACGATCCTCGCCTTTGGCGAGGATCGTGACGACGGGAGGAAGCGGGTCCAGGCGCTCATGATCCAAAGGGACCACTTCGCCTGGCTGGTAGGAAGCTTCGGTTGAGGAAACCAGGTGGAAACGTACCGGCTGGCCCAGGCGCAAAGCAAAGACGCGCTCTTTGAGCAAAATTTCTTGAGCTTCTTCGGTTCCCTTGGGAAGCAGGCAGACGCCCTTTGGCCTGCCGCGTTCACCTTCTACCACGAGAAAATAGCTGCGCGCCGCTCCTCCCCCGATTTTGGGACCGAAGCCGCGTCTGGCCATAGCGTAGGCGACCGCTCCGGAAGCCACGGCAAATTCCGGGTGCGGATTGTCCAACACTCGAATCGGCGCAGAGCGCCAACTTCCGATTACCTCTAGCAATCTGCGGGTGATCGCAGGACTCAAAAAGACCCCGCCGTTGAGCAACACGGTATCTGGTACCGGGGGAGTTTCCGGGTCTCCCAAAGCTTCGCGCGCGGTCCGGGCGTGCGCTTCGAGAAAAGCGGCGATGTGGCGGGTGACGGCCGGATCGGCGGCATACGGCAGGCCGAACTCGACCAGGCCGCTGCGTTTCCCCTGGGGGTGCTCGGCGAGGGAAACCCGTGGGAAGAACCCCTCTAGGACGAGAGAGTGGACTTCCTCACGGCTTAAGGTCACGGTACGGGCACCGCCGATCAGCCTGGCGCCGCTGCCAAGCAAGCTTACTGTGGCGGTTTCCGGGGATTTTGCGGCGAGCAGCCGCTCTTTAGCGAGGCGACAGCTTTCGACCAATTGCGAAAATTCCGCAGGGCGCAGGCGGAACCCTGGGTGATCGCTTGGCTCCGAGCCGAGGAGACGTTCTTCGGCCAGGTGGGCGAGCGCAAGATCGATGTTATCTCCACCCAGAAGCAAGTGTTCGCCGACTCCGATGCGGGTCAGCTTGGGTATTTTTGGCGCT
>JBKBMR010000083.1:2567-8715 GCA_046295755.1 Methylohalobius sp. | reverse complement strand
TTGGCGGGCGGGCTGGCTAATGTACCGGCCGAGTATCTGGTGGGGGAAGATACTCAGTTGAAGACGGAATTGCCGGAAAGAGAAATTCTCTATACCGAGCCTGCCGATGGCGAGAGCATCGCGCAGATGCCTGCAAAAGACAGGATAGGAGAGGGTGCAGACGACCCTAGCCAGTCAATTTACTACTTGCATGCGGAGATCGAGGACCTGCAGGCAGAAAACGAAGCGCTTCGGCTTAAGCTAGAAGTTTCAGAAGCGCTACAGCAGGAGTTGGCAAGGCTGCGTCAGGAAAAACAGGCGCTGGAAGAGAAAGTGGCCGCTCAGTGCCTTAGAATCGAAGAGCTGGAGGAAGTAATCCGACAATATTATGAGGCGGCACGAGCTGAAGGAGCCGGACAGACCATTGAGGCCTTGCAAACCGAATTGGATATGATCCGGGAGCAGGCTGACCGAGACGTTTCTGCCATGCGCCAGGTGGTGGAGGATGCGCGGCAGGAGTGCGAGCGCCTGCGTCAGAGGCTGGTTAGCTACGAAAGCAAGTCGCTAGCCGCTTTGCCCAAGGATTTGGTTGCGGTGGATCCGGAGCAACTGCCGCTGTGCTTGCCAGAGGTGGGGGTCTCTCCAATTCCATCCAAAGGACGGACCGCCTCGGCACTGTGGGTATTAGTGGGGATTCTTTTGAGTTTGGTCAGCTTGGGGGTTGGGCTCCAGACTGAATCCGGCCGTCATTGGCTGTTGGTCTGGCTTGGGGAGGATAGGGTAAGTGGAGCAGACGCGCCATCCGAGCGAGGCCCGGCGATGGGGGATCCATCCGCGCGTTCCGAAAACCGAGAAGATAGAGGGGTGGAGTCAGAGGAGCTATTCGCGCAGTGAGTATTGCAATAGTCCCCGCCAGCAAGCGCTGCGGGGAGGCCGGTCATTTAATTTTGGCTTCCTTAAAGATCACATGCTTACGTACCACAGGATCGTATTTTTTGAATTCTAATTTGTCCGGGGTGGTACGCTTGTTTTTAGTGGTCGTATAGTAATAGCCAGTCCCGGCCGTGGAGACCAATTTGATTTTCTCCCGCATGGTAAACCTCTTGTTACATAGTGTTTAAATTTTAGTGCCACGTTGGCGCAATTCAGCGAGCACTGCATCGATGCCTTTTTTGTCAATGATGCGCATGCCGTGGCTGGAAACTCTAAGCTTGACCCAGCGATTTTCGCTCTCTACCCAGAACCGGTGTTCGTGTAGGTTGGGCAGAAAACGCCGCTTGGTCTTGTTGTTAGCATGGGAGACGTTATTGCCGACAACCGGGCGCTTGCCCGTCACTTGACATACTCTAGACATCTATTTGATCCTTACTCTTGCCAATGAATTCAGTAAAAAACAAATTTTAGCCGAAATCCAGTCTTCAAGCAAAAAGGATGGTACTATTTACGCTTGCCGATACAATCAGCTAGGGATAAGTTTGGTCCACAGCCATGCGTGAATTCAATGCGCATGTCGAGCTGGGAGTCGTGATGGATCCCATCTCGGCGATCAACATCCATAAGGACAGCACGTTTGCCATGTTGCTGGAAGCCCAGAGCCGGGGTTGGACCCTGTTCTACATGGAGTTGAGCGACCTTTATCTGCGCGACGGGCGCACTTTTGCGCGTATGCGCCGTCTTACGATACAGCGCGACGAGCGATGCTGGTACAAATTTGAGGGCGAACGGGAACGTCCTTTAGACGAGCTGGATGTGGTCTTAATGCGCAAAGACCCCCCATTCGACCAGGAATATATTTACGCCACCTATTTGCTGGAGTGCGCCCAAATCCGGGGAACCTTGGTAGTCAACCATCCGCGTGCCCTGCGCGACGCCAACGAAAAGCTGTTTACTGCCTGGTTTCCGCACTGCTGCGCGCCCACCCTAGTGGCGCGGGATCCGAACAAGTTCCGGAAGTTTATCCGCGAGCAGGGCGAAATCATTCTAAAGCCGCTCGACGGCATGGGAGGGGCTTCGATCTTCTATGTCCATCCTGACGACCCTAATACCTCGGTGATCTTGGAGACCATGACCTTAAAAGGTCGCCGATTCGTAATGGCGCAGAAATATCTGCCGCAGATCGCCGAAGGCGACAAGCGCATCCTGTTGATCAACGGCCAGCCGGTTCCCTATGCCCTGGCGAGGATTCCGGCAGCCGGTGAGGTGCGCGGCAATCTGGCCGCCGGTGGGCGGGCCGAGGGGCGGGTGTTGACCGAGCGCGACCTTTGGATTTGCGCCCAGGTAGGGCCAGAACTTCGCCGCCGCGGGCTTATCTTCGTCGGCATCGACGTGATCGGGGAGTATCTGACCGAGATCAACGTCACCAGCCCTACCTGTATTCAAGAATTGGATAAACTGTTTGGGCTGAATATCAGCGCCCAGCTGATGAATGAAATCGAGGGATTGCTCAAACGATGACTCATGGATCCATGGGCAATTCATCCGATCGTCTGATAGTAGCCATGGTGGTTGCCCTGATGATCCATGCGGGGTTGATCATGGGGGTACGTTTCCAGATGCCTGCCCCACCCGAAATCGACCGCACCCTAGAGGTCGAGTTGGTCGAGCAGCCCAACGAAAAAAAGCCACTTAAGGCGGACTACCAAGCACAGGCCAACAGCGGGGGAAGTCGCGTGCGGCAGGAGGTGTTCAAGCCGCATGCTGCTTTGACCCGCCTGCGCCGTGCGACCCTCAAGGCGGAAGGCGCCAAACGCGATCGCCACGCGCCTAAGCGCCTGACCCAGGCTCAAGCTTCCGCGAGCCTGCCGGCGATCGCTCAGGCAAAGCCAGCGGCTGAACCGCATCTGGACCGGAACCTTTTAGCCCAGCAGATTGCCGAGCTGAACGGAATGGCCTTTGCCGTGCAAGCTCATTCTAAGGAGCGAGCAGTGCCGATTCAGCAGATCAATGCCTACAAACACATTGCAGCGGCGTATGAGCGCGCCTGGCAGGAAAAAGTGGAGCGGGTCGGCAATCTCAATTATCCCGACGAAGCTCGGCGCCAAGGGCTATCTGGGGCTTTGGTGGTGAGCGTGTGGGTGGCAAAAGACGGTCAGGTGAAAAAGATCAAAATCCACCGTTCTTCCGGCCATCCGGTGCTGGATGAGGCGGCGCTTCGCATCGTGCGTTTAGCCGCGCCGTTCTCCTCGTTTCCGGTAGAATTGGCCAACCAGGCGGATGAGATCGTCATTACTCGAACTTGGAAATTTTACGACGAGGCAGGTTTGGCCATGGGCCGTTGATGGATTTAAGTGTTATGCCACAATCCGACGAGACTTATTTGACCGGCCAATTTCTGATCGCCATGCCGAGCTTGGCGGATCCGAACTTTGCTCATACGGTGACCTATCTCTGCCAGCACAGCGCCCAGGGCGCTTTGGGGATCGTCATTTCTAGGCCACTGGAGATTCGGCTGGGCAGTATTTTAGAGTCGATGCAGATCCCAATTCAGGACGAACGTGCCGCCGAATTACCGGTTTATCTCGGCGGTCCGGTCCAGCCTGAGCGCGGTTTTGTCCTGCACAGTCCGGTAGGGAACTGGCAGGGGACTTTGGCGATCAGCGATGAAATAGGTCTTACGGCTTCGCGAGATATCTTAGAAGCCATCGCAGCGGGAGAGGGACCTGAGAAGTGTCTGATCGCGCTCGGTTATGCAGGTTGGGGAGAAGGCCAGTTGGAGCAGGAGATCCTTGAAAATTCCTGGCTTAACGTGCCTGCCGATCGCACTATATTATTTGATTTACCCCCAGCCCAGCGCTGGAAGGCGGCTGCTTTGCGCTTGGGAGTCGATCTGAACTTATTGTCCTTGCAGGCCGGTCATGGATAAATCGGGTACTTATTTAGGCTTTGACTACGGCACCTATAAGATCGGCGTGGCGGTCGGCCAGCGGATCACGGGTACGGCTTCGCCTTTGGAAACCATTCGTTCAGAAAAAAAACAAGTCCGCTTCGCAGCGATCGATCGGCTGGTGAAAACCTGGCGCCCTCAAGCTTTGATCGTTGGCATTGCCTGTCAGCCAGATGGTCGAGATAATCCCATCACCCCCCTGATGCGCAAATTTTGTCGCCAGCTCGAGAGCCGCTATCGATTGCCGGTGTATCCTGTGGACGAGCACCTGACCAGCTTCGAATCGCGTCGTCTCTTGTTCGATGAGGTCAACTTGGGTGCCCGCAAAGTTCAGGAGTTCAACGATCAAGTGGCAGCCAAACTGATTTTGCAAACCTGGCTCAATCACCATATGCATGCAGCATGAAGACCGAAGCAGTCGAGTGGGACGTAGAAGCTCTGCTGGCGGCTTTGGAAGCTTGCCTGCGCAGGCAGATTAAGCTGCGCAAGCTTGAAAATCCATTGATCGTCGGGATCCATACCGGTGGGGTGTGGATTGCCGAATGGCTAAGCCGGCGGCTTGGAATCGCTGAACCCATAGGTAGGCTAAACATCTCCTTTTATCGCGATGATTTTTCCCGGATCGGGATGCATCCTGAGGTCCGGCCTAGTCAGCTACCCAGTACCGAAGAGCGCGATGTCATCCTGATCGATGATGTGCTGTATACTGGGCGCACCATCCGCGCCGCGCTCGACGAACTGTTCGACTATGGCCGGCCGCGGCGGGTGGTGTTAGGGGTGCTGATCGAGCGCGGCGGGCGCGAGCTTCCGATTCAGGCCGATTGCGTAGGCGCCCGGATTGAGTTGGCGGAAGGACTGCGGATCAAGCTGAAAGGTCCAGACCCCCTTAGGCTGGAATTATCTTCTGCCGGTGCTTGAAACATGGTGGCGATCGACCCGCAGCAAGGCAGCCAGAGCCGGTTGCGCCATTTCCTGACGGTTGAGGGCCTAAGCCAGGAGTGGCTCGTTAAGATCATGGATACGGCCGAATCGTTCAGCCGCATTACCCACCAGAAGGTGAAAAAAGTTCCCTTGCTGCGCGGCAAGACCGTGGTCAACCTGTTCTTCGAAACCTCGACGCGCACTAGAACCACCTTCGAGCTCGCCGCCAAGCGTTTGTCTGCCGACGTGCTCAACTTGAACGTCCAAGTCTCTGCCACCGCTAAAGGGGAAAGCCTGCTCGATACCATCCGCAACCTAGAGGCGATGTTCGTAGACATGTTTGTGGTGCGTCATCCAGATTCAGGCGCGGCCCACTTCATTGCCCGCCACGTAGCTCCCCACGTCAGCGTCATCAATGCCGGCGACGGCCGCCACGCCCATCCTACCCAGGCGCTTTTGGACGTCTTCACCATTCGACGCCACAAACCGGATTTTGCCTCCCTCAAAGTGGCGATCGTCGGCGATATCCTTCATTCTCGGGTAGCTCGTTCCCAGATCCACGCCTTGAAGACCTTGGGAGTTCCTGAAATCCGGGTCGTTGCGCCAAGAACCCTGCTGCCGGCGGCGGTGGAAAGCTTAGGAGTCATTCCGTTTTGTGACCTCGATGCCGGGATCGATGGAGTGGACGTGATCATCATGTTGCGTTTGCAAAAGGAGCGAATGCAGGGAGCCTTCATTCCGAGCGAGCACGAGTATTACCAGTGTTTTGGCCTGACTCAGGCCCGCCTCAAGCAGGCTAAGCCAGATTGCCTGGTCATGCACCCTGGGCCGATCAACCGCGGCGTGGAGATGGATTCCGAAGTGGCTGACGGGGTGCATTCGGTGATTCTGGAACAGGTCAGCCACGGCATCGCCATCCGCATGGCGGTCATGGCTTTGGCCATGGGCGGGGTAGGATGAGCAAAATCGCGATTGTAGGCGGCCAGGTCTTAGATCCGGAAAGCGAGACTTTGCTCGCGGGTGGCGTTTTCCTGGCCGACGGCCGGATCGTGGCGGTTGGCGAAGAACCTTTAGGATTTCAGGCCGATGAGGTGTTGGATGCGCAAGGCGCCATCGTCAGCCCCGGCTTCATCGATCTGTCTGTTTATCTGCGCGAACCTGGTTATGAGCACAAGGCCACGATCGCCAGCGAGACGCTCGCGGCGGTCAAAGCAGGAGTGACCACGCTTTGCTGTTCGCCTGAGACCAATCCCGTCATCGATACGCCGGCAGCGGTGGAATTTATCCGCGAGCGGGCGCTTTCTTCCGGCAAGGCCAAGGTGATCGCTATCGGCGCCATCAGCCGCGGGTTAGAAGGCATGGCGT
>JBKBMR010000083.1:0-2557 GCA_046295755.1 Methylohalobius sp. | reverse complement strand
GTTGAGCGAGATGTACGCGCTCAAGCGTGCCGGTTGCCGGCTAGTAAGCTCTGGCTGCAGGCCTCTCGCCAATCTCTTAATCTGGCGGCGGGCGTTGGAGTATGCCGCCACTTATGATCTTAGCGTTATCGTCCGGCCTCAAGACTTGCACCTGAGCGCCGGGGGCTGCGTGCACGAAGGCGAGGTAGCTACTCGTTTGGGACTTTTGGGCATTCCGGTCAGCGCCGAAACGGTGATGGTGGCGCAGATTCTAGCCCTGGTGGAAGAGTGCCGCTCCCGCGTCCACTTTGCTTGTCTGAGCACGGCGCGTGCGGCGGCCATGGTCGCCGAAGCTTTGCAGGCAGGGCTGCCGGTAAGCGGTGACGTCGCGGCGCACCAGCTGCATTTGACTGAGAACGCAGTAGAGGGCTTTAATCCCATGGCGCACGTGATGCCACCTTTGCGTTCTGCCCAAGATCGCGAAGGTTTGCGCCAGGCTGTGGCGGAGGGATGGATCGCGGCGATCTGTTCCGACCACCAGCCGCACGAAGCTGACGCCAAGCGCAACGTATTCGCCGCCACTGAACCTGGAATCTCGGCGCTTGAGACTCTCTTGCCCTTGACCCTCAAGCTGGTAGAGGAGGGGGTATTGCCTTTGCCTAAGGCAATTGCCAGGTTAACCTTGGGACCGGCAAAGGTTTTGGGACTGCCAAGCGGTCGGCTAGCCCTCGGAGCACCCGCCGACTTGTGCGTGTTTGATCCCGAGGCCGAATGGGTAGTGGACGAAACCACCTGGCTCAGCCGCGGACGCAACACCCCTTTCTGGGGTCAGAGGATGAAAGGCCTGGTGCGCTACACCTTAGTCGACGGCCAAGTGGTTTGGCGGGCTTAGTCGTCCTCCAACAGGTGCATCTTGTCTAGCCCCTTGTACTTGTCGGAAGCATCGGCCCCCAGTTTGATCATCAGTCGCACCTCGTTGCGCGAGTCGGCCGCCGCTAGGGCATCCTCGTAGCTGATCTTGCCTTGCCGATAGAGGTCGTACAGACACTGGTCGAAAGTCTGCATACCGTGCTCGCGCGAGCGCTTCATCAGGTCCTTGAGCTGGTGGACTTCGCCTTTGCGGATCATGTCTGCGGCGAGCGGGGTGTTGATCAGGATTTCCACCGCCGGATAGCGACCTTCGCCATCGAGGCGGCGGATGAGCTGCTGAGCGACGATGGCCTTGAGGTTCAAGGACAAGTCCATAAACAACTGGCGGTGCATGTCCTCGGGAAAAAAGTGCAAGATTCGATCTAAGGCCTGGTTGGCATTGTTGGCATGCAGAGTAGTCAGGCACAGATGGCCGGTTTCGGCGAAAGTGATGGCGTGCTGCATGGTCTCGCGGGTGCGGACTTCGCCGATCAGGATCACGTCCGGGGCTTGGCGCAGGGTATTTTTGAGCGCCACTTCGTAGGACTCGGTGTCGGTTCCCACTTCGCGCTGGGTGACGATGCAGCCTAGGTGTTGATGAGTATACTCGATCGGGTCCTCGATGGTGATGATGTGACCTGAGCTGTTCTGGTTGCGGTATTTGAGCATCGCCGCAAGGGAGGTGGATTTACCGGTGCCGGTGGCGCCGACGAACAAGATCAGGCCGCGCTTGGTCATCGCCAGGTCCTTGAGTATAGGCGGCAGGTTGAGTTCTTCTATGTCAGGGATGTAATCCTGGATCCTGCGGATGACCATTGCCGGGGTATTGCGCTGGTAATAGGCGCTGACCCTAAATCTCGCTAGGTCTTTTAAGGCGATGGCGAAGTTGCATTCGCGCGCGTTCTCGAATTCGTCCCGTTGGCGGGAAGTCATGGTGCTCAAGACCAACTCCCGAGCTTGAGCATCACTCAAGGAGTTGGGGCTTAACGGTTCCAGTTTGCCGTTGACTTTCAGGCTCGGCGGATAACCTGCGGTGACGAATAGGTCCGAGGCCTTTTTGTGGACCATTAGGGTGAGCAGGGATTCAACGTTCATGGGGCCTCCTTAAAATGCTGCCTTGTTGACGGCCTTAAGCCGCGCAGCTTGGCGCGAGACGATGCCTTTTTCCACCAATTCCAAAAGGTGCTGGTCTAAGGTCTGCATGCCGTCCTTGCGCCCGGTCTGGATCGCCGAGTACATCTGCGCGACCTTGTTTTCGCGAATGAGGTTGCGGATCGCCGGCGTCCCGACCATGATCTCCCAGGCCGCAGTGCGGCCACCGCTAACTTTCTTGAGCAGGGTTTGGGCGATGACCGCCTGCAGAGATTCTGACAGCATAGCCCGTACCATGTCTTTTTCTTCTGCCGGAAAGACGTCGATGATGCGGTCTATGGTCTTGGCCGCCGAAGAGGTGTGCAGGGTGCCGAACACCAGGTGCCCAGTTTCGGCAGCGGTCAAGGCCAGCCGGATGGTTTCCAGATCGCGCATTTCGCCCACCAAGATCACATCTGGGTCCTCGCGCAGGGCCGAACGCAGGGCCTGGCTGAAACCTAAGGTATCGCGGTGGACCTCGCGCTGGTTGATTAAGGATTTTTTGCTGTGATGGACGAACTCGATTGGGTCCTCGATG
>JBKBMR010000082.1:0-8763 GCA_046295755.1 Methylohalobius sp. | reverse complement strand
GAGAGACCGGAAGTCGCACAGCTGCCATCCCTTGGGCTTTGGCTTTGGTCAAGATGCGCACTACGGACTGCGCTTTACCGGAGATCACGGTCTGGTCAGGGGCGTTGAAGCCAGCGATCACTACCCCCTCTTCCAGCAGTTTTTGGGTCTCACCAGGTTCTGCCGCCAGGCTTGCCATCGCCCCTTCGCCTGGGGCTTCGGCCATCGCCTGGGCGCGCTCCTGAACCAAAGCCAGCAAGTCCCCCTCGTCCATCGCTCCGGCCCAGTGCAGGGCAGTCAGCTCCCCAAGGCTGTGGCCTAAGGCTAAGTCTGCCTGTAGCCCCAAGGCATCCAACACCCTAAGACCGGCTAGCTCCGCAGCCACAATCGCCGATTGGTCAAGCACGCCGGTTTTCGCTGCGTTTTGGAAGGGAATTTGTTCATACAGCTCCTGCACGCTGGCAAAACGCCTGGCCCAGATTCCACCAGCAAAACGCACCGGCGAGGCCTGGCCGGGAAAGAGAAAAGCGATACGCGCCGTCTTCCCCGATCCCAGAAAAACGCCGGTCTTGCCTTCCAAGCGATCGGTTTTCCCTTCAGCGAGCCAGGATCGCAGCAGCGCCAAGCGTTCGTCCAGCTCTTTCGGGGTGGAGGCGACCAGCGCCGCCCGGAGCGGTGCTTTTTCGAGACGCTGCGCAAGGTGTGCGGCCAGATCGGTAAGCTCAGCGTAAGACAGCTTGGGGGCAAGTTCGATGAGCTTTTCCGTTTGGGCGAGCAAAGCAGCTAAGTCTTGCGCCCCGAGCAGGAACAGCTCAGCATCCTGATGGGCAAAGAGTTTTTGTTCGCTTGCAGTGAAACCGAAGCGGGAGGTCTCGGACATCCCCTCCAAAGTCAGGTGGACGTTGATCCCGCCAAAACCAAAAGAGCTGACCCCGGCGCGCCGTGGCCTGTTCTTAGGCCAGACCTCGGCTTGCTCCAAAGCTCGCAAAGGCCCCCTGTCGATCAGGCGGTGGGGAGTTTCCACACCAGTAGCAGGCGGCAGGATCTGATGATATACGGCCAAAGCCGCCTTGATCAGGCCAGCGATGCCAGCCGCCGCCTTAGTGTGGCCGATGTTGGCTTTGATCGAGCCTATAGCGACGGGCCAGCTTGCTTGGCTCAGCATTTCGCTCAAGGTGGTCAGCTCGACTTCATCGCCCACTTGAGTGCCGGTGCCGTGGCCTTCGATTAAGCTCACGCTGGCGATGGAATAGCCGGCGCGGCGGTAAGCGCGCTCTATAGCCAAGCGCTGGCCGGAAATCTCCGGGCGGGTGATCCCGCCGCCGCCGTCTGAGGAAATACCCCAACCGCAGATCAGGGCATAACAGCGTAGCCCCAAAGCCAAAGCATCCTGGTGGCGCATCAGGACCACAAAACCGCAGCCTTCGCCGGGCCAAAAGCCGCAGGATCTTTGGTCGTACACGCGCATTCTGTCTTTGGTCAAGGCACCAGCTTTGGCAAAACCGATCAATTCAAACGGATCCAGGCTCAAGTCCACCCCGCCGACCAAGGCGGCATCCAGTTCGCCTGTCTCCAAAGCCGAGCACGCCTGGGCTACCGCGAGCAAGGAGGAGCTGCACGCCCCATCTAAGGTATAGCCTCCGCCACGAAAGTGAAAGTGATTGCAGATTCGGCCGGCGATGGTGTTGGACAATCCCCCGGCTAAGGTTTCCTCGCCCACCGGTTCAAACGGCGCTTTGTAGCGTTCTTCCAAGGCTTGCAAAAAATCCCGCCGCCTCTTCGACTCCCAATTTTCCGCGACTAGGCGTTCCTCCACTACCCGCCGCACATACGGCCAGCGCAGGCGCAGCACTTGAGCGCGCGAGAACTCGCCCGTCAAGGTATTGCCGATGAGCACGCCGGTGGTATCCGAAGGCAGCCCTACGCCATCAGGAAAACCTGCATCCGCCAGGGCTTGGGCAGCCACATCCAGCGCCAGCCAATGGGTGAGATCGGCGCTGCGGTAGGTCGGGCCGGCGATACGGAATTTGACCCGGTCGAATTCATAGCCTTCGATGACCGCCACCTCCTGGGCGTAGGTGGCGTCGGGGGTGTTGGGATCGGGCGAGAAATAGTCGTTTAAGCTGAGGCGCTCAGGTGGGATGCGGCGGAACGCGCGCCGCCTAGCCAGCACGTTCTCCCAAAGCTCCTGAGGCGTGCGGGCATCGGGATAGCAGCAAGCCAGGCCGACGATGGCGATCCTCATTTGGCGGCTACCTCGATCTCAGGCGCGCGCCAGCGCTTGGCCAAGGCGATCAGATACAATCCTACGCCGCGCAGCGCGCAGACCGCAAACAAGGCGATGAACAGCCCGAACACGACGTGAACTACCTGGAGCAGTCCATACACCGCCGCCACCGCCAGGCCGAACAGGACCTGGCGGTAGGGGTTCAAAGGGGTAGTGGCTGGATCGGGGATCATGTACAGGGTAAACAGGATGAACGCCGCGCTGGTCATGGGAACAAGCGGCACCTGCCAGGGGATGTCGAAGACTTCGCAGCGGATCGCCGCCTGGAGCAGAAAGCCGCCCAGCCAGGCCAAGCACAGCGGCAATCTCGCGGTAAAGCGGGCGTGCAGGAAGATCCCGCTCGCTAGGATCACGCCCGGGATCGCCCAATCCCAGAAGCCGCCTACGTTTTCGGTGAAGTGATAAGGCGGGGCCAGGCCGATCCAGGGAAACATGAGAAGCGTCGTGGTGATGCCGAAGTTGGAAGGGTTGAACACGTGCTGGGTGGTACTGTTTACCGGAGCGCGGAATAATACCTTGGAGGCGATGGAAAGCCCGGCGGCGTAGGCAACAGGCCAAAGCCTGTCGTTGGGATAGATCAGCATCGCCACCGCCAGCCCCGGGATCCACGCCGGCAGCAGGAAATTAGCCAAGGCCCAAAAGCCTCCGGCATAGCGCGGCCTGCGCCTTTTGCTTTTGGCGTCCACCCATTCCAAAAGCCACTGTACTGCGCAGGCGCTGGCCACTCCCACCACGGCTTGGGCCCAGGATTGCTCGAAGCCGAGCACGGTGTGACCTAAGATCGTCCAGGCGGTGATCAACAGGGTGAAATACCACAAGGCAAACAGGCGAAAATAGGGATTGCCTTGGGGATAGAAATAACGGCTAGTGACGGTTTCTTGGATGTTCATGGGCTTTCTCCTAAAGCGCCGAGTTGGACCGTGTACCAACCCGGGGCAAGCTGCAAAGTTCGGCGGTGAACGGCTCCATCCGGTCCGCGCCAGTGAAGTTCTACCTCGACCTCCTGGGCGACTTTTCCTAGGCCAAAGTGCAAATCCGGGCTGCGCTTGCCAGAGTGGCCGTTGCCGCCATCGACTTGGGCGACAAGCCTGCGCCCATCTGGCAAGAACACGGTTGCTTGGGCGCCGATGGCCGGACAGTCGACCACGTCCGGCCCAGGGTGGCCCGGGCGCACGTAGGTCTTAGAAGAAGCCCCGCCTAGCCTCAGGTGCAGGCCCAAAAACGCGCCGCATTTGGGACAGTCGTTGCGGTAAAAGAGCGAAGGCTGCCATTGGTTGGCGACGATGAAATCCAAGTCGCCGTCGCCGTCCACGTCGGCAGTGGCGATCCCGCGGCTGACCATGGGCGCGTCCAGCCCCAGCTCGCCGGCGATGTCGTAGTAGCGGCCGTCTTGCGCGCGGACAAAGAAGGCATTGGCCTCGTGGCCGCTTAGGTCATCTCCAGGCTGAAACCTAGGCCAGTGGCGCGGGTCGCTCATCATCTGGTCGTTGCCGGTGCCCAAGGATTGCAGCTCCGGCCAGCGGTTGACTTCGCCTTGGACAAATCCGGTTGCTTGCACCGCTTCCAGCACCCCGTCGTTGTCGAAATCTGCCAGGCGCGACTCCCACCCCCAGCCGCTGCGCGACAGCCCCAACTTCTCGCTGGCCTGAACATAAGGGGCCAATCCTTGGCGCATGAGCTTAAGGCTTCCAGCGCTGAGCCAAAGCAGGTGGCTTTCTTGGAGGGCAAAAGGACTGGCGATGTTGCTGACGTAGATGTCTAAAACGCCGTCGCCGTTTATATCGCCAAAATCGGCCCCCATCCCCTTAAACGAGTCCTCGCCTAAGACGAACGATTTGGGGGTAGTAAAGCTGTGCTTTCCTTTGAGTTCGCCAAACGCTAGTTTGCCAGGCACAGAGCGGTTGTGGAGCAGGCGGTCGGGGCCAAAATCGTGACTGAAATAAATTTCCGGGAGCAAATCGCCGTCCAGATCGGCTGCTCCTACCGCGAGCGTCCAGCCGCGCTCGATGAATTCTGGCAAAACCCTTTTGGCTTCTTGAAAGCGCACCCAAGGCTCTTTACCAGAACCGGCCCCTGCCCACAACAGCAAGTGTTTTTGGCCGCCGTTGAAGGAGCGCGATTTCGTATCGTGCATCACCTCTACGCCCTGGCCTTTGGCGTCCAAAATCCGGGCGCCGTCCTGAAAGTAATTGCCGATGATTACATCGAGGTGGCCGTCGCCGTCCAGGTCGGCCAAGGTGGCGGCGTTGGTGAACCAGCGCTCGCCTGGGACCAGCTCCACCGGCGCGTAGCCGGTATTGGTAAGAGTGGTGTTGAACGGGGCGCGGCGCAAGAAAGCGATGGGGGTGCGCCCCCAATAATAGACCAAAAGGTCGGCGCGGCCGTCCTCGTTCAGATCTCCGCTTAGGCAGCCCATCGGCGCCATCGTTCGATCGAAAGCAAGCGGTGTCGGATCCAGGGCAAACGGCCGGTAGCGTTCGCCGGTGCCGGGAACCGGGGCGATCATTACCTGGTCGGTGCGCGGATCGACCAAGCACAGGTCGTTGGGTAGGCCGTCGCCGTCCATGTCCGCGAGCGCCACCCCCGCCCCTACCGAGGAAATCCAGGCCGAAATCCGCTCAAGCGACGGGTGGACTTGGCGCACTGTCTTGTGAGGAAAACCGGCCAGCTCAGGCAAAGCCAGAGGCATGAAGCGAAATCGCGATGCCAGCTTCTCCCGCTCGGTGTCGGACAACTGCGGCATATGCATGAAGCCGTACAACACCGCCACCAGTACCAGGGCGGCAAGTTGGGTGGCGTATCGGCGCAAGAATTGAAGAAAAACGCTCATATTTGGGCCTTCAGATCTATTCTTCGAAATGGAAGCTGCGCCTGGATCCTCCGCCGCCAGAGCTCATAGGCCGGCACCTCTCCGGCAGCAGGCAGCCCCTCTAGCGCAAGGTCGGTGATTTCAGCAGCCTGCTCTGCAGAAAGACCGCACAGCACCCGACAAGCCAGGTCCGTGTGCGCGGCCGGGTTGCCCGCGCGCTGGCGCGCCTTGGCGGCAAACGCCGCCCCTTGCGCGACTTGGGGAAGAAATTCCTTGCCCTGCTCGCGCAAGGTCTCAAGCGTCGCCTTGTCCGCCCCGCCGGCGTAGGCGCACGCCAGCCCCACCCCGCTCCACAGATGCCCCTGGCAATGCTTTGGAAAAGCGGCGATCACGAGAGCAATCCGTTCGGGGTCGGCCCCCTCCACAAACCAAAGGCTTCTTCCCAAGCCCTGGGCGAAGGCGCAAACCCCATAGCCGGAAAGCCCTTTAGGTGCTTCTTGCGCGGCGATAAAAGCCGGCCAGTGGAAATAACCTTGGTGAAACCCAAAACCATCCAGTGCCAGCCAGCGCAGCAGCGGATCCATCGGCCTGAGCCTTTTCTCCGGCGACCCCGGAAGCCGCGCCAAGGCCCAGCCCGCTCCCACGTGCACCATGTAGCGATGGGGAGCGCCTGGGCCTTGTAAAAAGCTGTCATAGCGCCGCTGCCAGAGTGTAAAAAAATCTGACAAGTAAAGCCCCATCGCCGCCCCTTCGTAGGCAAAGCCGCAAAACTCAAGCTCGATTTGCGCCAAACGCTCAGCGAGCCCAAAAAGATCGTCCTCGAGCAAGGCAGCGTGATAGCCTTGAAGAAACACTTCCCCGATCTTTTCGATGCGCGCGCGCACCTTTGGATCTTCGACAAGGTGGGGAAGAAGGCTTAAGGGGCGGTAAAAAACCGGGCCGAAAGAGCTTTTTAGATCCGGCCCAGCTTGAAAGCTTAAAACAGGACCTAACCCAAACCCCGCGCGCTTTGGGGTATCAAAGCGAGCATTGGAGCGGCCGGCTGCTGGTCAGACACCTTAAAAAACGCTTTGCGATAGTCTTGAGCCTACGCCAGTGCCAGCGCCTGCTTAGGCGGCTCAGCGAGGGTGTCATTTCGACGAGCGCCAGCGAGGAGAAATCTTAAGATTTCTCGCTGCGCTCGAAATGACATGCGGCAAAATTATAGCGCAATTTTAAGGGGAAAAGCCTTAAAGAGAGTCAAAGCGGCGATTTGTAAAAAATTCTGACAGCTTGGAGCTGCAGGTAGCCTTATTGACTTTGTCCCAGTCTTTGGGGAGTAAACGCGTCTTCCCTGATGGCAGGATCCTTAAAGCGGTAGTTTGCCCATATCAGCCGGGTGATCTTGCCGCTTCGGTGGTTGACCATTTCCATCTCCCCAGGGCGCCAGAATTTGTCCAGGTACTTTTTGTATTTGCGGTAGGAGAGAGTCTTTAAATGCTCGCCGCGGCGGTTGTAGTATTCGACTTTCCAGGGGATGTAAAGCTCCTTGTCGATCCAGGCCACTTGCCGGCTGTAAAGGGAGTGCTCGTCTTTGGGATAGCGCTCGAGGACAAAACTCTGCCGGGTTTGATAGGGCTCGTCGCGCAAATACTTGTAATGGTATTTTTCCACCTCTGGGGCGCCCATGTCTTCGTAGGAGAACTCGCTGCCCATGAAGGCACCGCCTTTGTTCGCTGCCGAGATCCGCTTTACCCGCTTGAGCGCGGGAAGATACAGCCACTGGTCATCGTCGCCCTGTTTGTGGGACAAGCTTAGAAACTGAGTATCCTTGACATCGAGGGGGCTGTCGAACACGAGCAGGCTTTGGTCGCCGTCTTCTGTCCCTTCGCGGCCAAAGAACCTGATCCGGCGCTCGCTGGTCTCGCCCTGACGGTCGCTCAGGATCATCCGCAAGTCGGCGCTGACTCGCTCCCAGCCGAGATCGCGCCGTTCCATCTCACGGGCGATTTCCAGTCCCCGCTCTTCGGCTGTTCCAGCCCAGGCGGTTACAACAAACATCAAGCTCAAAAAGATCCAAAGCGTTTTCACGGCCTTTTGCCTTATCTGCTATTTCCCAAATTCAAGCATAGCCTCTTGTGGCTTTCTTGCTGCTCCGACCAAGAGCAAAGGCGGCAGCAAAAAGAGATCCGCCAGCAGAGCAAAGCCTATGGTGATCGCCGTCAAAAGTCCCATCTGGGCGTTGATGGTAAAATCCGACAAGGTCAGTACCAGAAAGCCAGCCGCCAATACCAAAGAGAACACCAAAGTGGCAACGCCCACGTGGGTAAAGGCATAGCGCACTGCCTCTATCCGATCATGGCCGACAAGGCGCGCGTGTTGCCACTTGCTTAAGAAATGCACGGTATCATCGACTACAATCCCTAAAGTCATGCTCGCCACCACCGAAAGCCCCATGTTGATCTGGCCGTCGACTATCCCCCACAGTCCATACGCCAACAAGGCCGGCACCGTGTTGGAGATCAAGCTCAATAGCCCAAGCCCCACCGAACGCAAAGCCGCCACTAGCACCAAGGCGATTAAGGCAAACTCGACCATCGTGCCCAAAATCATGCCCGAAATATTGCTTTGGCCGATGTGGGCGAAGATCAGGTTAGGACCGGTGGCCTGCGCCTGCATATAAGAAGGCGCGTGCTGTTTCAACCAGGCTCTGGCGCGGCGTTCTAAATCCAGGATTTCCCGGCTGGAGAGGTTTTGCAAGGTAGCGGTGAAACGGCTGGCCGATTTGTCCACGTTGATCCTGTCGGTGAGTTCTAAGCCTTCCGGCAAGGACATCTCGTAAAGCAAAAGATACTGGGCGGCAAGGTCCCGGCTTTCCGGAATCCTGTACCAAACCGGGTCGTCTCCGTGCAGGTTGCGGTTTAAGCGCTTTAGGATGTCAGCCAGGGAAAAGACGTGGATGACTTCGGGCTGCTCGCGATACCAGGAGGCAAACGCATCCAGGACACGCAAATACTCCGGTTCGGTCACCCCGCCTGGACCTTTGGCCGGCAAGGAGTAATCCATCACGTACATACCGGTCAGGTGTTTGGTAGCGTACTGGGCGTTTTGGCGAAAAGGGGTGGCGGGGGAAAAATATTTGATCAAATCGTCGTTGAGTTCATTTTGGGGAACAAATGCTCCAAAACCCGTGACCGCTCCGAGCATGATGAGCAAAAACAGCCGGCGCCTGGCGATTACCCATTCCCCCAAGCGCACCATGCCATCTTGGCCTAAAGGCGGCTTGCCGGCGCGGCACGGTAGCGCAAGCAATAGACTTGGCAGCAACACCAAGGTATAGCAAAACGCAAACCCTACCCCTAAGGCGGTGAGGTTGCCCAGATCCTGAAACGGCGGCGAGTCGCTGAAATTTAAGCTTAAGAACCCGAGCGCAGTGGTAAAATTGGTCAACAACATGGGCTTAAGGTTGAGGCGAAAGGCGTGCTCGACCGCCTTAAACCGCACCTGACTCCAGGGATGGGGGCTTAGCCAGCCGGCCTGCATGGCGATGAGAAAGCTGACCAAGAGGTGGACCGAGTCGGCTACCGCTACCGTGAGGATGATGTTGGGAGCGGCCGCCGCGGGCGGGGAAATCGGAACGCCAAGCCAGCCGGCCAGACCCATGGTCGAGGCGATCGCACAAAGGATCACCAGGCACGCCACCAAGGTC
>JBKBMR010000081.1:0-8763 GCA_046295755.1 Methylohalobius sp. | reverse complement strand
GGCTGCACCTTCCGTCCGCGGTCAAGTTCCAAACTGAAAGCTCATACCAGTCGCGACCGATGAGAAGCTGGCCGCATTGGTGGCAGAAGGTGCTGTCGCCTTCCGGGTAGTGGACATTGCCGGTATAGACGTAGCGCAAGCCGTTTTTGAGCGCAATCTGCCGCGCCCGAATCAAGGTGGAAAGAGGCGTCGGCGGCTTGTCCAGCATCTTCCAGTCGGGATGGAAAGCGGTAAAGTGGTGCGGAACATCCGGACCGAGCTTCTCCACCACCCAGCGCGTCATAGCGTCGATCTCGGCATCCGAGTCGTTCTCCCCTGGAATCAGCAAGGTGGTGATCTCCAGCCAGCAGGGGGTCTGGTGCTTAATGTACTCTAAGGTGTCTAAGACCGGCTGCAAATGACCGCCACAGATCCTATGGTAGAAATCCTCGGTGAAGGCTTTGAGGTCCACGTTGGCGGCGTCCATGTACTGGTAGAACTCACGCCGCGGTTCTTCCGTCACGTAGCCGGCAGTGACTGCCACCGATTTTATGCCGTGCTTTCGGCATTCTTTGGCGGTATCGATGACATATTCGTGGAAGATCACCGGATCGTTGTAGGTGTAGGCGACGCTCTTGCAACCCAAGGCTTTTGCAGCGCGGGCGATCGCCTCTGGCATCGCTTCCACCGTCAAAGTATCTAATTCGCGCGATTTACTGATGTCCCAATTCTGACAAAACTTACAGGCCAAATTGCATCCTGCAGTGCCGAAGGAAAGGATCGGCGTGCCCGGCAGAAAATGATACAGGGGCTTTTTCTCGATCGGGTCGATGCAGAAACCGCTAGCGCGCCCGTAGGAAGTAAGCACGATTTGCCCATCCTGGCAGGCGCGCACGAAGCACAGGCCGCGCTGGCCTTCGCGCAATTTGCAAAACCTAGGGCACAGATCGCACTGGATGCGGCCGTCGGCGAGTTTATGCCAATACTTGGTCGGGACGATGTGTTTGGAAGGGGCAAGGGTGCTCACGGCCTATTCCCCATTGAGTTCAATTTAGAAAACCCATATATAGACACAAGCAAACGATTTCAAGGAGGTCTTCCATGACCACAGTACGTTATCCTGCCGTCGCCGGTCTGTTCTATCCAGACGATGCGGTAGAGCTGGAGGAAATGCTGCGCCAATTTCTAGCAGCAGCCAAAGCCCACGAATCTGTCCCCAAAGCCATTATCGTCCCTCACGCTGGCTATGTCTATTCCGGACCGGTTGCCGCCAGCGCCTATCGCCTCCTGATCCCTGCCAAGGATAAAATCAAGCGCGTCGTTTTGGTCGGGCCAGCCCATCGCGTGGCGTTCCGGGGACTTGCGCTCCCTAGTGTGGACGCCTTTGTCACTCCCCTAGGAAGAGTGGCGGTAGATCGCGAGGCTATCGCCCAGATTGTTGACTTGCCCGGGGTGCTGCAATTTGACGCAGCGCACGCACCTGAGTACGGCCTAGAGGTCCAGCTGCCGTTCCTGCAAGAAGTCTTGGAGGATTTCAAGCTGGTGCCCATCGTCGTCGGCGCGGCCAAGCCTGAAGAAGTGGCAGAAGTCTTAGACCGCCTGTGGGATGGACCAGAAACCCTGATCGTTGTGAGCTCAGATTTGAGCCACTACCTCGATTATCAGACGGCAAAGCGAGTTGATTCTGCCACCTCGCGGGCGATCGAGAAATTAGATCCCTTCGGAATCCCTGCCGATTCTGCTTGTGGCGCGATTCCAATCTCGGGCCTATTGCGCGCTGCCAGGAAGCATGGGCTGACCGCCAAGACGCTGGATCTTAGGAACTCCGGGGACACCAACGGCCCGCGCGATCAAGTAGTAGGATACGGCGCTTATGGCTTCTTCTGATCTGCCTCTGTCCGAACCAGGACGCAGGCTCCTCCATCAGCTGGCGCGGGAATCGATCGCGCACGGCGTCCGCCATGGGCAAATGCTGGAAATCAATCTTTCAACCCTGCCAGCAGAACTCCTAGCTCCCCGCGCCGCTTTCGTTACCTTAGAAAAGCAAAATCGGCTACGCGGCTGCATCGGCTCATTGAAGCCTAGGCGGCCTCTGGCTGAAGACGTGATCTGCAACGCATTCGCCGCCGCCTTTCGCGACCCCCGCTTTCCGCCGGTCACCCCAGAAGAGGCAAAAGACTTGAGCATCCATCTGTCGGTCCTAAGCTCGCTGGAGGAAATCCCCTGCCGTTCGGAACAAGAGTTGCTCGCTCAGATCCGCCCGGGCATCGACGGCCTGGTGTTGGAGGAAGGGTATCGCCGCAGCACTTTTTTGCCGGTGGTGTGGGCTTCCCTGCCGGACAAACGGGATTTCCTGAGCCATCTCAAAATAAAGGCAGGCCTATCTCCCCATTATTGGTCAGCCGAGCTTAAGGTTTACCGGTATACGGTCGAAGTCATCGATTGACCTGACCGTTGTGGCGGCCATACAGCTGGACCCAACGTTGGATCCGCTCGCCGTGCTCGGGCCTAAGCTGTTCCCAGCAAAAACGCCAGCGCCAGTTGCCACAAGCGGTGCCGGGGGTATTCATGCGGTGACCGGCACCCAAGCCCAATACGTCCTGCATTGGCACTATCGCGACGGTCGCGACCGAGGCAAACGCCGCGCGCATCAGCGCCCACGGCATGGCCTCCTTAGGGCGGCCTAGATACTCATAAACATAAGCTTGGCGGCTGGCATCTAAGGATTGGAACCAAGCTAGGGTGGTGTCGTTGTCGTGGGTGCCGGTGTAGACGACGTTGTCGGCAGTGTGGTTGTGCGGCAAATAAGGATTGCCGGCTCCCCCGTCGAAGGCAAACTGCAGGATCAGCATACCAGGAAGGCCAAATTTTTTGCGCAGCGCCTCCACCTGCGGAGTGATGAAGCCTAGGTTCTCGGCCACAAGCGGCAGCCGCCCAAACTTTGCCTGGATTGTCTTGAGCAAAGCTTCGCCGGGAACCCCAACCCAACGGCCATGTACTGCCGTCTCGCACGCCGCCGGAATCTCCCAGCAGGCTTCAAAACCGCGAAAATGGTCGATGCGAATCCAGTCGAACAGTTCCAGTTGGGTGTGCATCCTCTCAATCCACCAGGAAAATCCATCGCGCTCCATCGCCTCCCAGGCATAGCTTGGATTGCCCCAGCGCTGGCCAGTAGGGGAGAAGTGATCCGGCGGCACCCCAGCCACCACGGTCGGAAGGCCCTGCCGGTCAAGGCGGAAATACTGGCGCCTGGCCCACACGTCAGCGCTGTCGGCGGCGACAAAGATGGGCATATCGCCAAACAAGAGCACTCCAAGCTTGTGGGCGTAACAGCGAAGCTCCTTCCACTGCTGGAAAAACAGAAATTGCTCAAACCGGACCCGATCGATTTCACCCACAAACTTCAGCCGGATCCGGGCCAGGCTTTCGGCATTGCAGTGGCGGTATTTAAGCGGCCACTCCCACCAGGGTCGGTCATTGAAGCAGCGTTTGAGCACTGTGAATAAGGCGTAGTCTTCCAGCCAGTAGGCGTGAAAAAGGACAAACTTTTTAAATTCCTCGGCCAGCTTTCCACCCTCGTCCGCCCGGAAGGCTGCGTAAGCGCTGTTGAGCAAAGCCTCTCGATTTCCTTTTTCGACTTGCTCGGGCGTCAGCCAGCCGCGCTCAGCCAGCCATTGCCAATCTATCAGCAAAGGATTGCCGGCGTGGGCCGATAGGCATTGGTAAGGCGAACCATCAGCGTGAGTCGGACCAATCGGCAGCACCTGCCATACGGACAGGCCGCAGGCGGCTAAAAATTCTATGAAACGAAAAGCGTCCTGCCCTAAGTTGGCGTTCGGAAGCGAAGTGAGGTGCAATAAGATCCCCGCCCGGCGCCTTTGCAAGACGCTTGTGTCTTTTATCTGCTCCATAAGCCTTTAGCGGGCAAAGTGGATCTTCTGGCCGAGCATGTCCGGGGTGACGGTGACGATACCGCCAGGACTGACGTCGAAGCGTTTCTTGTCCTCTTCCAAGTCGTAACCGATCTCCATCCCTTGCGGGATCTCGCAGCCGCGGTCGATAATCGCGCGCCGGATCTTAGCGTGTCTGCCGATGTTGACATCGGGCAGAATCACCGAATCTTCCACCAAAGCCCAGGAATTGACCCGCACGTTGGTGGACAGGATGGAATGGCGCACCGTGGCGCCGGAAATGATCACCCCGTCGCAGACCATCGAGTCGAACGCCTGCCCCACGCGATCGTGGGCTTTGTCCTCGAAGACGAACTTGGCCGGCGGAAGGTGCCGCTGATAAGTCCAGATCGGCCAGTCCTGATCGTATAAATTGAGCTCCGGATCGACGCCGATCAACTCCATGTTGGCGGCCCAATAGGCGTCGATGGTTCCCACGTCGCGCCAGTAGCTTTGGACTCCGGTCTGCAGGTTCAGGAACGGATAAGCGAACACCCGGTAGCGCCTGATCGCCTCGGGGATGAGGTCCTTGCCGAAATCGTGGCTCGATTTGGGGTTGTCGGCGTCCTTGATCAGCTGTTCGTACAAGAACCTGGCGTTGAAGACGTAGATTCCCATGGAAGCCAAAGCCGCCTCAGGCCGGCCCGGAATAGCTGGCGGCTGGGGGGATTTTTCCACGAATTCGACCACCCGGCTGTTGTCGTCTACGCGCATCACTCCAAACGCGCTGGCGTCTTTGATCGGTACCTCGATGCAGGCGATGGTCAGATCGGCTTTATTGTCCACGTGATAGGCCAGCATGGCCCCGTAGTCCATCTTGTAAACGTGGTCGCCGGCCAAGATCAGAACGTATTCGGGCTGGTAGAAACGCAGGATGTCCAAATTCTGATAGACCGCATCGGCGGTCCCCAAATACCAGGACTCGTTGAGCCGTTGCTGAGCGGGCAAAAGATCGATAAATTCCCCAAGCTCGCCGCGCAGAAATCCCCATCCTTTGTAAATGTGGCGAATCAGAGAATCGGCCTTGTACTGAGTGAGAACACCGATCCGGCGAATGCCAGAATTTAGGCAGTTGGAGAGGGTAAAATCGATGATCCGGTATTTGCCGCCGAAGTGAACTGCGGGTTTCGCGCGCCATTCAGTCAGTTTCCTAAGGCGGCTGCCGCGTCCTCCGGCAAGGATCAATGCTACCGTCTGGCGGGTCAGGAGGCTGACGAAACGTTGATGAGGGTTGTGTTCGGACATAACTTAAGTCTCCTTGGCCTGGAGTAATCTGGTAATATTTGGCGAGCAAAAACGGAATTCATTATTAAGGCATCGACAAAGTGAACTCAAGCATTTCTTCTCCTGACCAAACGCTGGCGCTAGAGCCTAAGTTGGCGATGATCGTCGAGGCGCGCCACCATGACCCTTTCTCGGTTTTGGGGCGCCACCACGAATCGGGCGACGACATCGTTAGGGTATTTTTGCCCGGCGCCCAGCGCGTCCAGATCGAGCACGGCCCGGAGTTGATCCGAATCGAAGGGACCGATCTGTTCCAGGGATCGATCAAGGGATGGAACATTCCCCTCCACTACGCCTTACTCTGGACTGACGCTGAAGGCAATCAACGTCGCACGATTGATCCTTACACTTTTGCTCCTCAGATTCCCGACTTTGATCTGTATCTGTTCGGCACCGGCAAGCATTGGCACATCTACCGGATTTTGGGCGCCCATCTCCGCACCGTGGATGGTGTTTCCGGTACTCTTTTTGCCGTGTGGGCGCCAAACGCTGAGCGGGTCAGCGTGGTCGGCGATTTCAACCGCTGGGACGGGCGCTGCCATCCGATGCGCTGCCGCCATACCTCGGGCGTGTGGGAGCTATTCATCCCCGGGCTGGAAGAAGGGACTTTGTATAAATTCGAGATTCGCAACCGGCAGCACGGAACCGTGTTCGTCAAAACCGACCCTTATGGCCGATTTTTCGAGCTTCGTCCCAACACGGCTGCGATCGTCGTTCGCGACGACAAATACACCTGGCGCGATTGGGACTGGATGAAAAAACGCCAAAAGTGGGACTGGCAACACCAGCCGATCTCGATCTACGAAGTGCACCTGGGTTCTTGGCGCCGCAAACCGGACGGAAGTTTCTTAAATTACCGCGAACTGGCCGAAGAGCTCGTTGCCTATGTTAAGCAGCAGGGATTTTCCCACATCGAGCTTTTGCCCATCACCGAACACCCTCTAGATGCCTCCTGGGGCTATCAGACCACGGGTTATTACGCCCCTACCAGTCGTTTTGGCACCCCGGATGATTTTCGCTGGTTTATAGATCACTGCCACCAAAACGGCATCGGCGTGATCTTGGATTGGGTCCCGGCGCACTTTCCCAAAGACGCTTGGGCTTTGGCCTGGTTTGACGGCATGCCGCTGTACGAACACGCCGACCCGCGCCGCGGCGAGCACCGCGACTGGGGGACGCTGATCTACGACTACGGCCGCAACGAGGTGAAAAACTTTCTCCTCGGCAGCGCCATGTACTGGCTGGAGGAATTCCACCTCGACGGGCTGCGCGTGGACGCGGTCGCCTCCATGCTGTATCTGGATTACTCGCGCCAAGCTGGAGAGTGGGTTCCCAACAAATACGGCGGCAACGAGAACTTAGAAGCCATCGATTTTTTGCGCGAGCTCAACAGCGTCACCCAGCAGCAGCATCCAGGCAGCGTCATCATCGCTGAGGAATCCACCGCCTGGCCCCAGGTCACCCGCCCGCCTTGGGTGGGAGGCTTGGGATTTGCCATGAAGTGGAACATGGGCTGGATGCACGACACCCTGCTTTATTTTTCCAAAGACCCGGTGTTTCGCAAATATCACCACGACCAGCTTACCTTCGGCTTGCTCTACGTCTTCAGCGAGAACTTCGTGCTCCCCTTCTCCCACGACGAGGTGGTCCACGGCAAGGGCTCGATGCTCGGCAAAATGCCTGGAGACGAATGGCAAAGGTTTGCTAACCTGCGCCTGCTTTATACCTACATGTTCACTTACCCTGGCAAAAAGCTTTTGTTCATGGGCAACGAATTCGGCCAGGTGCCGGAGTGGGATTACGCCAGGGAACTTGAGTGGTTCGTTCTACAATATCCTTATCACCGTGGAGTCCAAAGCTTGGTCGCTGACCTCAACCGCCTTTACACCAGCCGGCCTGAACTTTACCGTTACGACTTCCATTCCCAGGGCTTTGAATGGATAGACTGCCACGATTCCCTGCAATCCACCTTGAGCTACTTGCGCAAGAGCGACGAGAATTTTTTAGTCGTCGCGCTCAATTTCACCCCCGTACCCCGTCATGATTATCGTTTAGGCGTACCGGAGGCGGGCAAATATCAGGAAATCTTCAACTCCGATTCTAAGTTCTACGGCGGCAGCAACGTAGGCAACGGTTTTATCGAGGCTGAACCGCTGCCATGGATGGGTCGTCCTTATTCTATCAGCGTTACGCTACCGCCGTTGGCAGGGGTGATCTTCTGCCGTCAGCCCATAGTAGAACCAATTGAGGCTGAGAGTCTGTCTTGAAGATTCTGTTCCTCATCAGCGAGCTGGACCCGCTCGTCAAAACCGGAGGACTGGCCGACGTCGGCGCCAGTTTACCCAAAGCTCTTAGAGAGCTAGACCAGGACGTGCGCGTGCTCCTGCCCGCTTATCCTGAGGCCAAGGCGCGCTGCCAAAGCTTAAAGGCGGTGGCGGAATTGCGCCTGCTCAACCGTCCAGCTTCCCTGCTGGAAACGACCCTGCCCGATACCGACATTCCCCTGTGGCTGCTGGATGCCCCTCATTGGTATGACCGTCCCGGCAATCCCTACTCAAAGCCGGACGGCAGCCCTTGGCCAGACAATGCCGAGCGCTTCGGTGCCTTTTGCTGGGCTGGTTTCCACCTTGCCTTAAATCGCATCGGCCTCGGCTGGCAGCCGGATATCGTCCATTGCAACGACTGGCAGACCGGACTCGTACCGGCGCTCCTTGCGCTGGAAGCTTCTCGTCCCGCGACGCTATTCACCATCCACAACCTTGCCTATCAAGGGGTTTTCCCGCCGCAGACGTGCGCCCAACTCCAGCTTCCCAAAGCCTTATGGCATGTGGAAGGACTGGAATTCCACGGCCAGCTGTCGTTCATCAAGGGCGGGCTGATGTACGCTGACCGGATCAACACGGTCAGCCCCACGTATGCCAAGGAAATCCAGACTCCGGCTTTCGGTTGCGGCCTCGATGGGGTGCTCAAGCGGCGCAGCCAGCACCTCTCGGGGATCCTAAACGGGATCGATGCGGATAAATGGAACCCTGCCAAAGATCAATGGATCGTGCAAGCCTATGACTTAAAATCGCTGCCGCGCAAACAAGCCAACAAGCTTGCTCTGCAATGCCGGTTCGATCTTCCCGCCCAAGCCGAAACTCCCCTGCTGGTCTTCATCGGCCGGCTGGTGGCCCAGAAAGGGGTCGACTTGATCCTTGA
Source organism: Methylohalobius sp. (assembly GCA_046295755.1). Classification (GTDB taxonomy): domain Bacteria; phylum Pseudomonadota; class Gammaproteobacteria; order Methylococcales; family Methylothermaceae; genus Methylohalobius. Next base: position 349 of record JBKBMR010000081.1, on the reverse strand, counting down.
GGCCTTGCCCAGCCTGATCCGTTATCCACTCCAGTTCATCTTCCTCGGCGCCGGCGACGCTGACTTCGAACACGCGCTGTTGTACTGGTCGCGCCGCTACCCCAGCCAAGTGGCGGTCTATATCGGTTATGACGAGCCTTTGTCGCATCTGATCGAGGCAGGCGCCGATATCTTCTTAATGCCGTCGCGGTTCGAGCCCTGCGGGCTCAACCAGATGTACAGCCAGCGTTATGGCACCGTACCCATCGTCCATCGCACCGGCGGGCTGGCAGATACGGTAGTGGATGCTACCCCGGACCAACTGGCGAGCCAGGCGGCCACTGGCATTAGCTTCGATCAGCCGGTCACC
>JBKBMR010000080.1:0-8878 GCA_046295755.1 Methylohalobius sp. | reverse complement strand
CTCGGAAGTGAAACGACGCATCGCCGATGATAGTGAGGACCTCCCTCGCGAAAGTAGGTCACCGCCAGGCTCCTATATCCTGCATATATACATCTTAAAGATCAGACGCCTAAGCGTTTTAGCTCGAGGCTGGCCATTCCAGGGCGCATCACAAAGGAGGAAGCGATGACCGTCGGTGAGGTCTGCAGTCGAGAGGTGGTGATCGTCCAGCGCAATGAAGCGCTGATTGCCGCCGCCAAGTTGATGCGTCAATACCACGTTGGAGATGTGGTGGTCGTCGAGGAGCAGGAAGAAAAGCGTATTCCCATTGGAATCCTGACCGACCGCGATCTTGTGGTCAAAGTTCTCGCTCGCGAACTGGATCCTCGTCACCTTACTGTAGCCGAGGTCATGAGCGCTGGGGTGGAAACGGTAGGCGAGGCTGAGGAAGTTTTCCCAACTGCTGAGCGGATGTGCGCCCTAGGCATACGCCGCATGCCGGTAGTGGACAGCGCGGGCGGACTGGTCGGCATCCTTACCCTTGACGATCTGATCGATCTTTTGGCGGAAGAGCTGCGCCTCTTGGCAGCGGTCGCAGCGCGTCAGCAGCGCCGCGAGGTCCGTCAGACCTAAGTGGTGATGCATAGCGCAAAGGATTTAAGGTCTATTCGTCATCGCCTCATAAAACTTAAGTTCTTGGCAGGTCCTGTTCCACTGATCCAGGAGAACCGAAGTGGGCCGGAAATAGACGGCCCCCAGCGCCTTGGCCACTTGAATGCCTCCCGGCGAGCGCACCAACTGAGAGGGCAGCATCACGCTGAAAGGATTCGGGCCTGTAGGCTGGGGCGCGGTGGCCAGGCGAACCATTGGCGCAGGAGAAGGAGAGCAAACCGAGGACCAGCAGAACGGCTATCCCAGGTTTGAGTGTATTTTTATTTTGTCAGGCGTTAGGGTTAAGAAAGCATTATACTAAATTAAGACCTTAAGGGTAACCAACCTAAAAAAGGGGGGTTCTGTGGCCAAGCGTTTTTTTGGTACGGATGGGATCCGCGGCAAGGTTGGCGAAGCTCCAATTACTCCGGATTTCGTATTGAAATTGGGCTGGGCCGCGGGGCAAGTGTTTCGAGACAAAGGCCAGGCGCACGTGCTGGTGGGTAAGGATACTCGGATTTCAGGCTATATGTTCGAATCTGCCTTGGAAGCGGGTTTATCTGCAGCCGGAGTAGATACCCAATTACTAGGGCCGATGCCGACCCCGGGAATCGCCTATTTGACCCGAACCTTGAGGGCCAAGGCCGGCATCGTTATCAGCGCCTCGCACAATCCTTACCCGGACAACGGCATCAAATTCTTCTCGGCAGCGGGTAAGAAACTGCCAGACGAAGTGGAAGAAGCGATCGAAGCGCAATTGGATCGGCCGATGACCACGGTTGCCCCAGACCGGCTGGGAAAAGCCACGCGCATCGGTGATGCACGCGGGCGCTACATCGAATTTTGCAAGAGCACCGTGCCTGCCTGCATGGACCTAAATGGCCTGCACATCGTGTTGGACTGCGCTCATGGGGCGACCTATCACATTGCCCCACACGTATTCAGCGAAGTGGGAGCAAAAGTAGATTGCATCGGTGTCCATCCGGACGGGCTGAACATCAACGCAGGCTGCGGCTCCATGTACCCGGAGACGCTGCAGCGCGAAGTCGTCAGCCGCGGCGCGAATCTAGGGATTGCTTTCGATGGAGACGGCGACCGGGTACTGATGGTGGATCATAGCGGTACCTTAGTGGACGGGGATGAAATCCTTTACATCATTGCGGTTTCCCGCCTGGCCTTGGGTAAGCTGGAGGGTCCGGTGGTTGGAACTTTGATGACCAACCTGGGATTGGAGCACGCCTTGGCGGAGCTTGGAATCCCCTTGCTGCGGGCCCAAGTGGGTGATCGTTACGTCATGGAAATGCTGGAAGCTCATGGAGGAACTTTAGGAGGGGAAAGCTCCGGCCATATTATCTGTCTTGATCGCACCACTACCGGCGACGGAATTATATCCGCCCTGCAAGTGCTGGCGGAAATCTGGCGCACTGGCAGGTCTCTATGCGAACTCAAGCAGGGAATGCGCAAGTATCCCCAGGCACTGCGCAACGTGCGGGTGAAAACCAAGCCGCCGCAGCTTGATGCCATCGCTCCTTTGTGGAGCGCCAAGCAGGCGGTAGAGCGCAAGCTCAATGGCACAGGTCGGGTACTGCTCAGGCCCTCTGGAACCGAGCCTGTCATCCGGGTCATGATCGAAGGACAAGACGCAGAGTTGATCGACCAGCTTGCCCAGGAATTGGCAGCGGTGGTCGCGCATACCTTAACCTAATTTGCCACAGATTGGATATCCAGCTAAAATTAGTTGTTTTTAAGGGGGAGAAATGCGCCGACCCTTAGTGGTAGGAAACTGGAAGATGAATGGTACGCGGTCAAGCGTCTGCGAGCTATTGGAGGCTATCCTTAAGGGGTTGCCAAAAGGTATTTCGGTAGATGTCGGGGTATGCCCAGCGTATGTGTTTATTCCCCAAGCGGCCGAACAACTCAAAGGAAGCCCAGTGCTGCTCGGAGCCCAAAATGTCTCCGACCAAGAGGCAGGCGCCTTCACCGGCGAGGTTTCAGCAGCGATGCTTAAAGAATTTGGCTGCCAACTGGCAATCGTCGGCCACTCTGAGCGCCGCTTGCTCTATCGGGAGACGGACGCCTTAGTCGCCGCTCGTTACCAAAAAGCTATAGAACACGGCCTGTGTCCTATCTTGTGCATAGGTGAAACCCTGGAACAACGTGAGGCTGGCCGAACCTTCGAGGTCGTCGATGCCCAACTCAACGCCGTTTTGAGCCAGGCAGGGCTGGAATCCCTTACGCGGGCCGTCATTGCTTATGAGCCAGTGTGGGCCATCGGGACCGGCCATACTGCGACCCCGCAGCAGGCGCAAGAAGTCCACGACTACATTCGCCAAAAGTTGGCGATCCAAGATAGAGCAGTGGCCGAACGAGTCCGCATCCTGTATGGTGGCAGCGTCAATGCTGAGAACGCTAAGGAGCTGTTCGCTATGCCTGACATCGACGGTGGTTTGATCGGCGGGGCCTCGCTCAAAGCCGAGTCTTTCTTGGCGATTGTTCAAGCAGCAGGAAGTAGCTAAGATGTATCAGGTTTTAATCGTGCTCCACGTATTGATTGCGATCGCCATAGTAGTGCTGGTTTTACTCCAGCAGGGTAAAGGTGCCGACATGGGAGCAGCGTTTGGCTCAGGGGCTTCCGGCACCCTGTTCGGAGCTAGGGGCTCGGCCTCGTTTTTGTCCCGCACTACGGCGATTTTGGCAGCTTTGTTTTTCTTAAATAGCCTAGCACTTGCCTATTTTTCAGGGGCATCGGATAGCAAAAACAAGGATTTTATTGAATTTCTTAAATCTGCAAACGATCTGCCGCCTGCGAAAAACGAAAAACCTGTTTCTGATGCTCCAGAGGTAGCGCCGGCGGAGACACTTCCCGAAGAACCGAAGAAATAAATCGATTTAAGCCGACGTGGTGGAACTGGTAGACACGCCGTCTTGAGGGGGCGGTGGCGCAAGCCGTGCGAGTTCGAGTCTCGCCGTCGGCACCAAATCTATCTGTTTGCGGGTACAGCGCCTCTTTTTCTGCCAGGCGTCTGACTCGGTTCGATATAGCTAGCGCCGCTAAGACGATAGGCAGGGTGTTGAAGTACTTTGGCCTTTTCGATGCTGTAGGCGCTTTTGCGGTATCCTGGTTTATGGACCGCCATAACCTCCGCCGCCTGGGGTTTCGATGAGAAACGCATCCCCCGGGGCCATCTTGGTTTCGGCCTGGGATCCTAAAACTTCCCAGCTTCCATCGCGGCGGATCACGATGTTTCTCCCACACGCGCCTGGGCAGCCGCCCAGAAGGCCAAAAGGCGCCACTCGGCGGCGGTTGGAAAGGATGGCTAGATTTATAGCTTCTAAGAAGCGGATTTGGCGGACGACGCCGTCGCCGCCTCGGTAGCGGCCTTGGCCGCCGCTGCCGCGGCGGATGGCAAAGCGCTCTACCAACACCGGAAAGCGCCATTCCAAAACTTCCGGGTCGGTGATGCGGGAGTTGGTCATATGGGTGTGGACAGCATCGGCGCCGTCAAACTCGGCCCCTGCGCCGGCCCCGCCGCAGATGGTCTCGTAGTATTGATAGCGCGCGTTGCCGAAGGTGAGGTTGTTCATCGTCCCCTGCGAGGCGGCCAAAATGCCCAGCGCGCCGTACAAAGCATCGACGATGTGTTGCGAGGTTTCGACGTTGCCGGCGGCAACGGCCGCCGGATAACGAGGATTGAGCAGCGAGCCTTCCGGGATCCGGATTTCCAACGGCCGCAGGCAGCCGGCGTTGAGGGGAATGGCGTCGGCCACCAGGGTGCGGAACACGTACAGCACCGCCGCCTTGCACACAGCGGCCGGAGCGTTGAGGTTGTTTGGCTGCTGCGGCGAGGTTCCGGAAAAATCGATTAAGGCGCACATTTGCTTTCGGTCGATGCGCACCGCTACCTGGATGACCGCCCCGCAGTCCAAAGCGACTTTAAACTCACCCTCAGGCAGCTTGGCGATGGCTTGGCGCACGGCTTGTTCGGCGTTGTCTTGCACGTGCTTCATGTACTCTTGCACCGTCTTTAAGGAATAGCGCGCGATCAAGCGCTTTAGCGCTTTAGCGCCTTTGCGGTTGGCGGCGATCTGAGCGCGCAGGTCGGCCAGGTTTTGCTCTGGGTTTCTGGCCGGATAAGGGCCTGAGCTTAGCCAGGCGCGGACGGCCTGCTCGCAAAACCTGCCTTCGGCTACGATCTTAAGCCCCTCGCTTAATACCCCCTCTTCGTGGATGGAGGTGCTAAAAGGGGGCATAGAACCTGGAGTCATCCCGCCTACGTCGGCGTGATGGCCGCGCGAGGCCAGATAAAACAGCACCGATTGCCCCGCTTCGTCGAACAAGGGGGTGATCACCGTGATGTCGGGAAGGTGGGTTCCGCCGCAATAGGGGGAGTTGATGAGCCAGACTTCGCCCAGGCGAAGCTCGTGGGCTTGGATCAAAGCCTTGACGCTTTCGCCCATGGAACCTATGTGCACCGGGATGTGCGGGGCGTTGGCGACCAGCTCGCCTTGAGCGTCGAATAAGGCGCAGGAGAAATCCAAGCGTTCGCGGATGTTGACCGAATGGGCGGTGTTTTTGAGCGTATAGCCCATCTCTTCGGCCACCGCCATAAACATGCGATTGAAGATCTCAAGGCGCGCCGGATCCGGTCGTTTAGGAGCGATGATAGGGGCAATCGGCCGGTCGCCTAGGTAGCTTAAAATCAGGTGGTTTTGCGCGCTGATCTCCCCTTGCCAGCCGGGTTCTAGGACCGTGGTCGAGGTGGATTCGACTAAGATAGCAGGTCCCAAAAGGCGCGCGCCCGGCTTTAAGTCCTCGCGCCGAAAGACTGGGGTTTGGCGATACCTCCCGCCGGTGTACATCGGGACCTTGGCGATAGGTTCAGGCAGGCAGGGTTCTAACGCCCGGGTTGGCTCTTTAATCGGCTCGTTTAGGCCGATCAGCTCCACGCAGGCGGCCTCCACCCAAAGCGCCTTGTCGGGATAGACAAAGCCAAACCGCAGGCGGTGTTGGCGTTCAAATTCTTCCCGCATAGCCTTAAGATCAGCAAAGGGGACATCGAAGCTGGTATCGGTCCCCTCGTAGCGCAGCTTGACCGAATGGACGGCCAAAACCCGATCTAAGGGAACATCCTGCACGGCCAGCTCGGCGCGCCCTAGGTCTTCTAAAGCCTTAAAAGCCGTCTTAAGCCTTACTAAGCTCGCCTCGTCCAGCGGGGCGACGATGGCTTGCTGGCGGATCAGGCGGTAATCGGCTAGCCCCATTCCATAAGCGGACAATACCCCGGCTAAGGGGTGGAGGAAAATCTTGGAGATCCCTAGCCTTTCGGCGAGTTTGCAGACGTGCTGGCCGGCGGCGGCGCCAAAGCCGCACAAAACGTGATCGGAAAGATCGTGGCCGCGCTCTACTGAGATTTTCTTGATCGCAGCGGCCATGTTTTCCACCGCCACCTCGATAAAGCCGGCGGCGAGCTCTTCGGGTGTGGTCTTAATCCCCAAAGTGGATTGAACGATGGCCTGAAGCTGCTGGAATTTGTCGCGCACCGCTTCGGTGTCTATGGGCAGATCGCCACAAGGTCCAAAGACCTTAGGGAAAAACATAGGCTGGATCCTGCCCACGAGCACGTTGGCGTCGGTCAGACACAAAGGCCCGCCGCGCCGATAGCAGGCCGGCCCAGGGTTGGCCCCGGCCGAATCGGGTCCGACGCGCAACCTTTGGCCGTCGAAATGTAAGATAGAACCTCCTCCGGCGGCTACGGTATGAATGTCTAAAACCGGTATGCTTAGCCTTTGGCCAGCGATCTCGATCTCTTCGCTGCGCTCCAGGCCGCCGGCGTAATGGGCTACGTCGGTAGAGGTCCCGCCCATGTCGAAGGTGACGATACGGTCAAAGCCGGCTAAGCGGCAAACCGCCACCGCGCCGATAACCCCGCCGGCCGGCCCCGACAAAATGCTGTCTTTGCCGCAAAAACGCTTAGCTTCCACCAGACCGCCGTTGGACTGCATGAACAAAAGCCTAGCCTTTGTCCCTAAGCCTTTGGTTATTCGCTCTACGTATCGCCTAAGCACCGGCGAAAGGTAAGCGTCTACCACGGTGGTGTTGCCCCGGGCGACCAGCTTCATAGTGGGGCTTACGCGGTGGGAGAGGGAAATTTGGGTAAAGCCGATCGCTTGCGCCAGCTTTTCCAGTTCCAGCTCGTGAGCGGGATTGCACCAGGCGTGCATAAGCACGACGGCGAGGGCGCGGAAACCTTCTCGGTAGGCTTGTTTAAGATCGCGTTCGGCCGCCTCCAGATCGAGCGGTTTGAGTTCTCGCCCGTAGGCATCTATGCGTTCTTTAATCTCTATCACTTTGGAATACAGCGGTTTGGGACGGACGATGCGGAGAGCGAAGATGTCGGGGCGGTTTTGATAGCCGATCTGGAGCGCATCGGCAAAGCCTGAGGTGATGAGCAAAACCGTAGGCTCGCCTTTGCGTTCCAACAAGGCATTGGTTCCCACCGTCGTCCCCATGCGCACGGCTTGGATGTCGGCTTCGCTCAAAGGGGCTTCGGGAGGAAGGCCCAAAACCTCTCGTATGCCTTGGAGAGCAGCGTCCTGGTAGCGCTCGGGGCACTCGGATAGCAGCTTGCGAGTCACCAAAAGGCCGTCTGAGCGGCGGGCGACGATGTCGGTGAAAGTCCCCCCGCGGTCGATCCAAAACTGCCAGGAAGCGGTGTTTGGAGACATTAAAATATCAGGCGCAAATCGATTATCAGCAGCATGCTTGCCAAGACCGGTCGCATCACCCGGTCAGGCAGCCGAAAGCCGAGGTAGCTTCCCAAATAGATACCGGGCAAAAAGCCCAAAAGCAAGCTCGCCAGGACAATATAGTCGACGCTGCCAAGATGCGCGTGGCCTAAACCGGCCACCGCGGTCAGCAGCACGGCATGAGCAAGATCCTTATTTATAACCACGCCTCGGCCATGGCCCATGCCGCCTGACTTGAGACATCCGAAAAGACCCGCACGCCCCATAGGGTCTCGATGAGGACCTCGATGCCGTGGACAAACCGGGGTCCGGGTCGGGAAAAGTAGGCATTGGCGTCGGCTGCCCACACGGCCCTCCGACGGACTGCCCTAAGCCGGGACCAGCCCGCAGGCGGACGGAGGTGCTTAAGTTCTTCCAAGACCTCTGCCAGCCGATAGCCGCACGGGACGAAGAAGACGGCATCCGGGTCGACAGCCTCGACGTCGGCCCACGAAATCGTCCGGGAGGGTTGACCGGCGTCGTTGAGGACATGAGTGCCACCAGCCCACTCGACCATCTCAGGCGCCCAGTGACCGGCGACCATCGGAGGGTCCAGCCAATCCAGGAGGAGGACTTGGGGTCGAGCCGGTGCCGGGGGAATTTGAGCCCGAAGGGCTTCCAGACGGGCTCGAAGCCGAGCGACCAAGGTCTCGGCCTCGGTGGTCTTGCCTGTCGCTGCCCCGACTCGTCGGATGTCTTGCCAGATCCCCTCAACGGTCTCGGCCTGGAGGATAAGGATCCGGAAGGGTGGATGCAGATGCAGGGCCGTATCGGCCTGACCCGGGGCGACGGCGCATACGCTACAGACGCCCTGCGTGATGACGAGGTCGGGCCGAAGTTCGATCAGAAGGTCCGTGCGAATCCGAAAGTAGTTGCGGCCCTCCCGATAGGCTTCGCCGATGAGCCGATGAATCTCAGCTGGTGCAAGCCCGCAGGGGAGCGTACTTTCGACGACGATAGCCTTGCTCCGAACCTCCGGGGGGAAGTCGCACTCATAGGTGACCCCGACGAGGTCGTCTAAAAGACCTAAAGCGGCCACGATCTCCGTGGCGCTAGGGACCATCGAAACGATGCGCATTAAACCTTATGCCGGCGAAGACAAGGCTGAGAGGGAGGGATTTGAACCCTATACACGATTTCCAGTCGTGCCCCTTCGACCACTCAGACACCCTTCCGAAAAGCTATTATACAGATTAAGAGAACATTGCAGAGTTTGGGATGACGGCCTCACTTGTTTCCCCAGTGGTCAATTTGCTCAAAGACTTGGGCATCGTTTACCAAGTCATCGCGATCCCTTTAGGTTTTGCGTGCAAGCCTATTCGTTCGCTCGCAGAACTCCTTGCCGCGCGTCTTGGATCCGTCCAACATCGTGCGCAGCCTTGTGTTTCGCAGAGGAAGAGGTCGAAGGCTTTATCGTAGGACGAAGCGATGTTATTCACGACATTAGCGTGTTTACAACCGC